>JBGTLW010000094.1:0-19390 GCA_041743835.1 Phycisphaeraceae bacterium
GGCGGTACCACGACCGCGTGACGGTGCTGCCGATGGCGGTGGACCTGCCCCCAGCAGCGCCACCCGCGCGACCCACGAAGCCCGCGGGGCAGTGCGAGCTGCTGTGGGTCGGCTCAAGCGCCACGATGGTTTACCTCGACGCGCTGCGGCCGGTGCTCGAGCGCCTGAGCCAGTCGCGGCCCGGTGTCACGCTGCGCCTGGTCGCGCATGAGCCGTGCGCCTTCGGCAAGCTGCCGGTGGACTTTCGGCCGTGGACCCATGCCGAGCAGGATGCGGCTCTGCGCGAGTGCGACATCGGCCTTTGCCCGATGCCCGACACCGTGTGGACCCGTGGCAAGTGCCCCTACAAGGTGCTTCAGTACATGGCCCACGCCATGCCGTGGATCGGGGCCGCGGTCGGCGAAAACATCGCCACCGCCGGAGACAACCGCGGGCTCTGTGCCGCGACGCCCGAGCAATGGCATCAGCACCTGCTCGCATTGATCGACGACCCCGCGAAGCGGCACACGATGGGGCACGCGGGGCATCAGTATGTCGAGCAGTACCACGCCCGGGCCGCGCTGACCCAGCGGTTGGCCGCGTTCTGGCTCACGGGCGTCACGCGGTAAAGCGCTTGTGCTACCATGCGCCGCATGGCAAAACTGGGCCGATGGTTGCTGCGCAAGACGGTCTTTTCGGGCAAGGCGAATCTACAGAGCCTCGACGACCCGTACACGGTGATGCAGCACCTTCTCGCGCAAACCAATGTCACCGGGATCATCGACGCCGGTGCAAGCGATGGCCGGGTCGCGCGGCGGCTGGTCGAGCGTTTCCCCGGCGCCACGTGCTACCTCTTTGAGCCCAACCCGGACTACAGCGCGGCGCTGCAGCAACTGGCGAAGGACGACACGCGCTTCGTGCCACAGTTTGTAGCGGTGGCGGACCGCGACGCGGAGCAGACGCTGTATGTCGCCACGCACCGCGGGCCGACCTCGCTGCACCCCCCCACCGACCGCGCCAAACGCGTCTGGGGCGACCTCGTGGAAACCGCATCCGAGCAGACGGTCACCACCACCACGCTCGATACCTGGGCGCAGCAGGCCAGCCCCAAGCCGATCCAGCTCATCAAGCTCGACATCCAGGCGGGTGAGCTCGCGGCCCTGCGCGGGGCGAGGCGGCTGCTCGATGAACAGGTCAACGTCATCTACACCGAGGTCATGTTCAACGCGATGTACGAGGGCGGCGCGCTGTTCGGCCAGATCGACTTGCTCCTGCGCGAGAGCGGGTTCGTCCTGCACGACCTCTACGGCCCGGCGCACGACAACCAGGGCACACTCACCCAAGCCAATGCCATCTTCGTCCACGCGGACAGACTGGGGCTTTGAGCGATGCCGGCCCAGCCGAAGATCACGGTCGTCACGCCCAGCTTCAATCAGGCGGCATACCTTGAGCAGACGCTGCGCAGCGTGCTGGATCAGGGCTGCGAGAATCTGGAATACATCGTGGTGGATGGCGGGAGCACCGACGGCAGCCGGGCCATCATCGAGAAGTATGCCGACCGGCTGGCGTGGTGGTGCAGCGAGAAGGACAGCGGGCAGGCCGAGGCAATCAACAAGGGGCTGGCGCGGGCCACGGGCGAAGTCGTCGGGTGGATCAACAGCGACGACCTGCTGCTGCCCGGCTCACTTGCGCGCCTCGCGCGGGCTTACGCCGACCCATCGGTGATGGTGACCTGCGGGTGGGACATCGGCATCGACGAGGCGGGCAGGCCCCTGAGCAAGCGCGTGTTCCCGCAGCCGACCGCCGAGGTGCTCACCCGGCGGTCGCTCATCCCGCAGGACGCGGTGTACTGGCGCAAGTCGGTGATGGACCGCATCGGGCTGCTGGACCCGGCGCTGCACTTCCGACTCGATATGGATTACTGGGTGCGCATGGTGGAGCATGGCTTTGTGCCACGGCTGATCCCCGCGTTCCTCAGCGCGTTCCGCGTCCAGCCACAGCAGAAGACACAGGTGATGACGGATGTGGGCGATCGGGAGCTCAAGAGCATCCTCGCGCGTGTCCACGGCCCCGAGGCCGACCCGCAAACCCTGCGCGACCAGATACCCGCGGCATTCAAACTCAAGCATCGGCTGCGTAAACGGTTGGCGAAGCTGGGCGTCCCGCGCTGGCCGGAGCTGTGGCCCCCGCTTGAGCCGGACCCGGCCGCAAGCAACGACGCACACGCGGGGAGGCGGGCATGACACAGCCACGCATCACGATAGTCACGCCCAGCTTCAATCAAGCGGAGTATCTGGAGCAGACGCTGCGCAGTGTGCTGGATCAGGGCTACGAGAATCTGGAATACATCGTGGTGGATGGCGGGAGCACCGACGGCAGCCGGGCCATCATCGAGAAGTATGCCGACCGCCTGTCATGGTGGTGCAGCGAGAAGGACGGAGGGCAGACTCACGCGATCAACAAAGGCTTTGACCACGCCACCGGCGACATCATGGGCTACCTCAACAGCGACGACCTGCTGATGCCCGGCTCGCTGCACCGCGTTGCGCGCGCGATGCGTCGGCAGCGGGTGCAGGCGGTGTGCGGCTGGCGCGTGCTCATCGACGGGGCCGGCCAACCCGCCGGGCTGTACGCCTACCCCCAGCCCACCGCGCAGGTGCTGGTGCATCGCGCGGTGCTCCCACAAGAGACGGTGTTCTGGCGGCGGGCCGTATGGGAGCGCGTCGGCCGGTTCGACGAGAGCTTCCGATTCACGATGGACCTGGACTACTGGCTTCGGATGCTCGAGCACGGCATCGTGCCCCGGCTGATCCGCCGGTTCATCGGTGCGTTTCGTATGCACGAAGCCCAAAAAAGCCAGGCGATGCAAGACGTGGGACACACCGAACGCGTGCGCGTGTTCGAGCGATACCTCGGGGAAGGCGCTTACGCGGAATCCAACCGCGCCGGTGTGCCGTTTCTCTGGCGTCGCAAGCTGCACGTCTATCGCAAGCTGATCCAGAAGGGGTGGATTAAGGCCCCGGCTGTTCCGGGGGCTGTTCCGGGGGCTGTTCCGGGGGCTTGCGATCATGCGGTTTCGCGTGTGTAGCCCATGTGTTCCATCGCCTCGGCGTGGTGTTGCCAGAACAGGTCATGGATGTCATCGGGCATCTCATCGCGCCAGCCGCCGACCTTGCCCTTGCGGAAGAACTGGGGGATCCTGGCGTTGAGCTCTTCAAACGTCGGAACCGCCCCGTCGGGTCTGCCCACTTCCACGGGCAACCCGGCAAGCGTGTCCGCCATCGCGCGCAGGGGGTCATTGACCAGTTGATCGAAGGTGAGCACGGATGTCTTGACTGGGTCACGGTCGCGCGTCCAGGCCAGCACGTTGCCGCTCCACCCGCCGTAGGGTGCCTGCGTGATCATCCGCCGCAGGTTCATGGTGAAAGGGGTTTCGGTCTTGCCCAGTGCCCGGCGGATGCGCGAACGCAGGCCGTCGCCGAGGCGGTGGTCGTTGGCGTGGGCGTCGAACTTGAGGAAGTAGTGCGTGTATGACACCAGCGCATCGCGCCCGTCGCGCACCATGTAGATGGCCGGCTCGTCGTCTGGGGGTAGCTCGTGGGTCTTCACGAAGAAGGTCTGCGGCATCGCCTTCATCTCCTCGATCGAGCCGGGCATCTCCTTGTGGCTAAGCGGCTCGACCAGGCCCAGCTCCGCGGCCCGCTGGGTGGGGTAGATCGAGTAATTGTCCAGCCCATAGAGGTGGTGCAGCAGCACACGGAAGAACGTGTTGCCCGAGCGGGGAAAGCTGGCGACCCAAACGATCATGCGAGACCTTTCGTGGGCTAATACCTTAGCACGCCAAGCCGCCAGAGGAAGTGCCGATAGACGTGTCGGCGGAGGTAGGGCCTGGTCACCGTCTTGAGCTTGTGCCTGCTCATCATCGTGCCCGCGCGCTCGCGCAGCATCTGCACCTCGGGCAGGCCGACGCGTTCCCAGTCGGCTGATGTCTTCTGCTCGCTGTGCACCCGGAACGCTCCGAGGAACCGGGGCAGGACCTTGAACCGCGCGCCAGCGCCCGCAAACCGCAGCAGCAGCTCCCAATCCAGCGCGAACTTCATGCCCGTGTCCAGGCCCGCGCCCGCGCGATCCCACAGCGACCGCCGCCAGAAAAGCGTCTCCTGTGGCACGTAGTCCGCCACGCGAAGCACCACGTCCTCATGCGGCGGCATGATCCACCGGCCGACCTCGCGGTCTTCCCCATCAATCACCACACGATGGCCATACACCGCGTCCACCTCCGGGTGCTGCTGGAAGTAGCTTGCAACATACGCCAGACTGCCGGGCAGCAGCACGTCGTCGCTGTTGAGGTAGGCCATGATCGGCGCGTCGGTGCGGGCAAAGCCCCGGTTGATGGCGTCGGCCTGCCCGCCGTCGGGCCCGACGTGGTGGGCGTGCAGTTGCTCGGCATAGCGCTCGATGATCTGCGCGCTGCCGTCGCCCGACCCGCCATCCATGACGACATACTGCAACGCCGGGTAACGCTGATCGAGCACCGAACGCATGGTGCGTTCGAGGAACTGGGCCTGGTTGAAGCTGGGGGTGACGATCACGATGCCCGGCGGATCAGCGGGGCAGGCGGTCAGCGCGTAGCGAGCCGGGATGCGCCACGGCCGGGGCTTGTGCTGGTGTAGCGTGCCGAGGCGCGAGAGGTACTGCGGGTTCCACAGCGTCCGCAACATGCGGATCGGGGCGCGGTGCAGCGGTGGCTTTGCGTGCGGCGCGGGGCTGGGAGCGTCGGCGGGCATCAGCGTCGGCGGACCTTGTGGGCAGGCGTCCCCGGCGCGGGCGGCAGGCCATGCTTGTACCACTGCGAGATGTCGTTGCGCATGTAATTCACGCTGACGGGGCACGCGCGAACCTCAGCCAGGAGCGTGTCGAGGTCGTACCCCATCGTCGCCAGCCGTTGGCGACCGATCCAGTTCAGATACCGCCGACACCACGCCTTGCGGTACGGCGTGCTCACGCTGGCGCACCACTTGGTCAACGGCTCGGCGCTCAGCGCCTTGTACTGCTTGGACCCGGTCGGGTCGCCCAGCCGGCCGTGCAGCGGCACCTGTGCAAAATCCGTAAGGATGTGCGGCTGGTAGTCCAGCTCCAGGAACTCAAACAGCTTCGGCCAGTGGGTGTCTGGCTCGGCGAGCAGGTCTTCGTACCGCAGCGCGATGCTGTTGTCGCCACGCTGGTCAAAGGCTTCGCACAGGCGCTCGACCCCGCCGAACAGGTCGATCCCGTACTCATGCAGCTTCCACTTGCCGCGCTGCCAGGTCTCGACGATCGACCCGACCACCGCCAGCGGGTTGCGCCAGAGGAAGACGAAGCGGGCGTCGGGGAACATCTCCATGATCTCCTGCGCGACGAAGTGGTAGCGTGGCGTCTTGTCGAGGAAGTACGTCGCTTCGTCGCCCGCGGCCTTGCGGTAGAGGTTCAGCACCATCTTGCGGACCTCCGCGAGGTAGTCGGCCCGCCCGCCGGGCAGTTGCAGGCAAAAATCCTCCGTGGCCATCACCACGCAATCGTGGGCGTACTCGGCATACAGGCCCGATGAACGGAACACGTAGAGCTGGTGCAGCAGGAGCCACGGCTCGGAGACGGTGGCGATCTGCGGGTGGGCCGAGATGATCCGTTGGACCAGCGTGGACCCGGCCCGGGGCAACGAGAACAGGAACAAGGGGCGGATCGGTTGCGTCATGGGCATAGGTCAGCGTGGAAGAAACAGAGTCTAACCCGGCCACAAGACCCCGGCGAACCGGCGCGGCGGGCATCGCGGGGGGCGGGCTCAACCGTTATGCTACCGCGTAGCCACACCCCGTTGTCCCACCACCGACCCATGAGCACCAGCCCGCTGAACATCCTCGCCCGCGTGCGACGCCGCAAAGGCCCCAGCGTGATGTATTTCACGGTCCACAAGGCCGGGTCAACCTATCTCAAGACCATCATCGAAGCCCTCGCCACAGCCAAGGGGCTGACCACCGTCGATTATGCCGCCGAGTACCTCAAGACAGACTTCCGCGCCTTCGAGGAGCTGGCTTACAACCCGGTGGGCCACAGCTACGGCCCGTTCCGCTGGTTCATGCCCATCGACAGGCTCGAAGACTACAGGCTCCTGCTCCACCTCCGCGACCCGCGCGATGCGCTGGTGAGCCAGTACTTCTCTTTCGGCTTCTCGCACGACGAGCGCAACGCGCAGCAGGTCGAACGCAAGAAGCAGATCCAACAGATGGGCATCGAGGCCTACGTGCTGGACTCGGCCCCGAAAACCGCCCAGCGCTACCGCGGTTATGTCGAGCACCTCGCTGGGCGACCCAACCTGCTGTTTGTGAAGTACGAGCAGATGGTCACCGACTTCGACGCCTGGCTTGATGCCGTGGCCGACCACCTCGAACTGGCCGACCCCAAGGCCATCCGTCGGCTCAAGCAGGCGCACGTCAGCAACGTCGAGCAGGAAGACCCCAGCCAGCACGTCCGACAGATCACGCCAGGCGACCACCTGCGAAAGCTCGACACCGGCACCATCGACCGGCTCAACGACATCCTCGGCGACGTGCTGGCCGCGTTCGACTACCCCCTGCGGGCGCAAGACCCGCTCGCGTCCTGAGGCAACCGCCCCACCGGGTTATACTTGCTCCGCGCCACGACCCGGCGAGACCGACGCTCTGGACCCCAGGAAACCCAGCCTTCATGCAAAACTTCTGGCGCTTCTTCAGGCGCGTGTTCAGATACTGGAACCTGCTGGCGATCGCGCTGGTCGCTTCACTGATCGAGGCGGCCTGCACGTTCAGTGGGTTTGGCACGCTCATGTGGGTCATCGACCAACTCCTCGGGGGCAAGCAGTCCGTCCGCGCGCTGGTCCTCGACAAGCTCGGCGAAGATCGCCTCGGCACGCTCACACAGCCGGCCAAGGACTTCGTCAACGCCTATGTCCCAGCCGACCCGTTCTGGGGCTTCGTCATGCTGCTGGGGGTCATCATCGGGCTGACGGTCCTCGGCTCGACGATGCGGTTCATCCACCACGTCTTCACCGCCAATGCCGTGATGCGCACCATCATCCGCCTGCGCCTCACCCTGTACCGCCGGCTCCTCGCCGTGCGCTACGAGAACTACGCGGCGATGGGCCCGGCCGACATGATCAGCCGCTGCGGGGCGGACTGCGGCGCCATCTCCCAGGGCATCCAGACCCTGCTGGGTAAGACCGTCCGCAACCTGCTGATGGGCGTGTCGATGCTGCTGCTGGCGCTGATCATCGACTGGAAGCTGACGCTGCTGTTCCTGCTGGGTATGCCGATGATCGGGCTGGTCATCCGCCAGCTTGGCCGGGCCATGAAGCGGATCACCCGGCGGACGCTGCAATACAGCGCGAAGATGCTGCGGACGCTGCAAGAGACGATGCTCAACAACGACATCATCAAGCTCCAGCAGGCTGAAGGGTACGCCCGCCGACGGCTGCACCGCGTGCTGGTCCGGCAGATGCTGGTGGAGCAACTGCGGGCGGTGAAGGTCCGGGCGATCACCTCACCCATCGTCGAGACCTTCTCGATCGTCGCGGTGGCTGGTGTCGCGGCGATCGCGGCGTGGTATGTCTTCTCGCAGGACCAGGAGCCGACGACACTGGTGAAGGTGCTGGTGCTGCTGGGCATCGGGGCGTCGAGCCTCAAGCCGTTGGCGGACCTGAACAACGAGATCCAGTCTTCCGCCGCGGCCGCGGACCGTGTCGCGGAGGTCCTTGAGCTGCCGCTGGAACAGGAAGACGAGTACGCCAAGCCCCTGCTCCCCCGCCACACGCGCAGCATCGACTTCGAGGGCGCGGAGTTTGCCTACCCCGGCAGCGAACACCTGGCGCTCAAGGGCGTGGATCTCCACGTCGATCACGGCATGACCATCGCCATCGTCGGTCCAAACGGCGCGGGCAAGTCCACGCTGGTCAACCTCCTGCCCCGGCTGATGGACGCGACCGGCGGGCGTGTGCTGGTCGATGGTGTGGACATCAAGGGCGTCCGCCTGCGCTCGCTGCGCAAACAGATCGCGGTGGTCAGCCAGCAGGCGACGCTGTTCCAGGGCACCATCGCGGGCAACATCTCGCTGGGGCGTCAGCACGTCGATCGCGAGCAGATCATCGCGGCTGGCAAGGCGGCGTATGCCGACGAGTTTATTCAGATGATGCCCCAGGGCTACGACTCGGTGCTCACCGAGGGCGGCAAGGGGGCTCTCCGGCGGGCAACGGCAGCGGGTGTGCATCGCGCGGGCGATCCTCCGCGACCCGGCCATCCTCATCCTCGACGAAGCGACCAGCCAGATCGACACCGAATCCGAAGCCAAGATCAATGCCGCGCTCAAGCAGCTCCAGGTCGGCCGGACCACCTTCATCATCGCCCACCGCCTCTCCACCGTGGTCCACGCGGACCTCATCGTAGTGATGCAGGACGGCGGGATCATCGCCCAGGGCAAACACGACGAACTGCTGCGCACCAACCCCCTCTACGCCACCCTATGCAGCATGCAACTCGTCGCCAGCAACACGGAGTTGCCGGAGCAGGCGGGGTAGGGGGGATTGTGATGAGACTTTATCTTGCAATAGTGCTGGCAAGAGAAGTCCTGTTTCATGCGGGCACGGCAGCACTCCTATGTGCAGCGGTAATAGATCACGCACATGGCAATTACGGATTATCCGGCTTGGAAACGACTGTCAAAGTGTTGATGGTTTCGGGGTTTATTGCATTTATAATTGGCGTGCTTCCTGCAAACAGACAGATGAGGGTTGCGTTGTCGAAATGGAGCAACAAGGACAAGGACATAGTGCTTGGGTGGACCCGGAAGGTGAGAATCTATGCCAGTGTCGGCGTCATTTTTCTTTCGGTGGTGATACTTGCATGGTGTATTCAAGCTGTGACAGGCGAATTCGTGATTGGGCGGGAAGGGTTGGTCGGCGTGGCGTGGTTGCTCGGTGTGGGATTTTTGTACAAGGCGTATGACTATAGATCGAGGGGGCGTCATAACGGGGTCTGACCCCGTTCCGATACCCCTACGCCACCCTATGCAGCATGCAACTCGTCGCCAACAGCACAGAGGTGCCGGAGCAGGCGGAGTGTAGAGGGTTGGTTTCAGTTACTTACCCGCAACATCACCCGCAGTCGGGCCCGGTTCCTTAGGCACTTTCGATAGTCCGGCATCGGCTTTTGCTTCTGCATAAGCGAAGGCATGAGCTCGAAGCGACATAGCGAAGTTGCGAAAGCTGAGTTCCGGGTTGGGCTCGCGGTAGATGCCCTTTGGACCATTGATGCGACCACTCATCATAAAGCAGGTGCCGTCGTACATGCGTTCGCGAACCAACTTCAAGCAGAGCAACTCGTATCGCTTCGCATAGGAGGCGTCGCGGAACTCCGGAAACACGGTGAAATGTGGCTCATAGACGCCTACTGGGTTAGTCGATTTGGAAGAATCTTCGAGCAGCATATAGTAGCCTAGCCAAGGACGGGGTGACCCAGCAAACGCACCTTCTCGGTACGCAGTCCAGAAATCCGTCGCATTGCCGATAGCTTCCTCGGTTCGGTTGTTAAAGTTGTTTCCGAAGGAACCTACCTGTGATTTGAATTCGATGCAGGCGAGCAGGTTCCCATCATCGACCAGGAGCAAATCCCAGCTTTTCGTAGGGCGATAGAAACCTGGCAAATAGGTGCTGGCACGGAGCTGGTGATAGACGCTCGCCTCGGGCACGCCGGCATCGGCGACGACTTTCGCTATCAGTCGGATGAGCCCGTTAATGTGAGCGCCACCGGTGACGGCACCACGTGCGCCCGCATCACGTTTCCCAGTGGCCTTGCCTTGCTTGGTTTGCTGCCCGTCTCGGGTTGCCCAGAATTGCCGTACGGCATCTGCAACCCATTGTTCCAATTGCCCCGGCTTCATACTGCCACCTGCTCATTAAATACTTGGATGTCGAGTGCACCGAAAAGGCCCGTGGTGTCGTTTCGAATGCGAGTTTCCGCATACTCGAAATAGCTCGAATCGATTTCAACGCCGATGCTGTTGCGGCCAGCGCGGCTGGCGGCAATGGTGGTAGTGCCGGTGCCCATGAATGGGTCGAGCACGGTATCACCGGCAAAGCTAAACATACGAATAAGCCGCTCAGCCAGTTCTACCGGATACGGAGCGGGGTGGTCACGGGTAGATGCGCCAGTCAGGCCGGTCCAAATCTGCTGGAACCATTGGCGGTGCTCATCTTCGCCGATCACACTCATGAGCCTGGTGGGCAGTGCCGGCTTGCGGTAGCCGCCGGGCTTGCGTTCCAGCAGGATGAACTCAATGTCATTTTTGAGCACCCCGTTTGGTTCATAAGGCTTTCCCAAGAATCCACCGGGACCAGCTTCGTAGACGGCGTTTGCGATCTTGTGCCAGATGATCGGGGAGAGGTTGTCATAGCCGATGAGTCGACAACGTTCTTGAATCGACGAATGGAGCGGCACGACGGTGTGCCGACCCTTGTTCTTGCGTCGGGATAAACAAACATCACCCACCACGCAAACAACCCGGCCACCGGGGACCAGCGCGTCATAGCATTGGTGCCAGACCTCATCGAGCCCCGCAAGGAACTCATCGTAGTCCTCCATGTGCCCCATCTGGCTATCGCCATCGCGGTATCGCTTCAACGTCCAGTACGGGGGTGAGGTCACCACCAGATGCACGGATTCAGCAGTGAGGAACCCCATACTCCGGGCGTCGCCAAGATGGAGTTGGTGCGAAGTTGGCAAGTGGCGCAGCGCCTGCCGAATCTCTCGCATAGCAGCCGGGTCCTTGGCCAAGGCAGGGATGGCGGACTGACTGTATTCCAACTGCCGCAGTTTCGTCGGCAGCAGGTCCACAAGCCCGTATGGGATCGGTTCAGACATTGCTCAATCCTAGCAGGATGGGCGCAATATGAAAGGTGGAGCGGCCCGTTGACCTTGCAAGCGAGGGAGCCCCAAAACGATGAAAAGAACTGCTTTCTTTACTTGCATTCAAAGCCTGCAAAATCCCCGCTCGACAGGAGCTGTGGGGTGTCTAGGGGGTTCGCCGCTGCACGAGTGAGGCTTGGATGGAGTGCCGAAATTAGCACACTCTCCGTGTCGATGCACAGCTCATTAATACGCCGCGTTCGCTCGCCCCACACCCTGCGCGCAAAAAAGCCGGCCGAGCGGGACAGGTATTCCGCTTCGGCCGGCACTCTTACAGGTCGGTTGTGTATCGGCCCCCGATGGGGCCGGTTGTTGCACCGGGGAAGCCCCACGGGGGTTGGACCCGTGGGGCTTTGGTGCGGTGCTTTGGTTACAGCGCGTCGTTGTTGGATTCGCCGGTGCGGATCCGGATGACTTTGGTCAGGCTGTACACGAAGATCTTGCCGTCGCCGACGTTCCCGGTGCGTGCGGCGGAGGTGATCGCTTCGAGGGCCTTTTCAAGGTCTTCATCCTTCACGGCGACCTTCATCGCCACCTTGGGGATGAAGCCCACGTCCATCCGGCCGCCGCGGTAGCGCTCGGTGTGGCCCTTCTGCTTCCCGAAGCCCTTGACCTCGATGGCGGTGCAGCCGAGGATCCCGAGCTGTGACAATTTGGCCTTAGCCGCGTCAAGCGCTGAAGGCTTGATGATGGCTTCAATCATGTGCATTGCTTATTTCCTTTCGTGTATGCGTCGTCGCTGGTTCGGTGTTTAGCCGTGGCCCGTGAAGCCGAGGGAACTTAATCCCTCGGCCTCTGGCCACGATGGTGGATCAGATCTCACGTGCATGGTAGGACTTGATGTAGGTCCGCTGGAAGTCGGGGTAGGCCGACATATCGTGCTCGCCCAAGTCCAGGCCTTCGATTTCCTCGGCCTCGCTGACACGGATACCCATGACAACCTTGAGGATGCCGAAGATGATCAGTGCGGCGACGAAAGCCGTAGCGAAGATCATGAACGCACCGATGGCTTGGATGGTGATGTCGCCGAAGTTACCCTCAAAGGCTCCCGAGAAGGCCACCGCGAGTGTGCCGTAGATACCGCACACGCCGTGGACCGAGATCGCTCCCACGGGGTCGTCGATGCGGAGCTTGTCGAGCGTAAGGACGGAGAAGTAGCACAGGACGCCGGGGACCGCCCCGCAGATGACCAGTGCACCGAGCCAGCTGGGCACGTGTGGCCCAGCGGTCACGCCGACCAGACCCGCGAGGATGCCGTTGAGGGCCATGGACAGGTCGGGCTTACCGCCCATGATCCATGACGTGATGGCACAGGCCAGGCCACCGCCGCACGCAGCCATGACCGTGGTGACCAGCACCCACGAGACACCCTCGGGGTTGGCGGACAGCTCGGACCCGCCGTTGAACCCGAACCAGCCGAACCACAGGAGGAAGACGCCGATGGCGACCAGCGGCATCGAGTGGCCGGGGATCGGCTGCACGGTGCCGTCCTTGGCGTACTTGCCAAGCCGTGGCCCGAGCAGCAAGGCCCCCGCCAGCGCACCGGCCCCGCCCACGCCGTGGACCAGCGACGAACCCGCGAAGTCGGTGAAGCCCGCCTCAGCCAGCCAACCACCGCCCCACTGCCACGACCCGGTCACCGCGTAAACCACGCCGCTGAACGGGATGCAGAACAGGAGGAAGGGCAGCAGCTTGATCCGGCCGGCGACCGCACCGGAGACGATGGTGCAGCAGGTGGCGCAGAACATGGCCTGGAAGAAGAAGTCGGTCCAGACCGTGTAGCCCGAGTTATAAATCGGGGTGTTGTTCAAGAGGTTGCTGGCCCAATCCTCGCTGCCCTTGGCACCGCCACCGATGCCGTAGCCGAGAGCGAAGACCCCTTCAAATATCCACGACCCGGGGTACATAATCATCCAGCCGCAGACGCCGTACATGACGATACCGATCATCACGATCATGACGTTCTTGAAGAGGATGTTGACGGTGTTCTTCGCACGCGTCAGGCCCGACTCGACGCAGGCGAACCCCAGGTGCATGATGAACACCAGGCAACCCGCGAGCATGATCCACAGGTTGCTTGTGACGAAGTCGGAGGGCAGGATCATCGAGACGCTGGCGACAATCTCGCCGTCGTCATCCTTCTCAGCCGAGACTTCGTAGTCGAAACCTTCGCCTGCGTTGATGCCGGTGGCGACCAACTCGCCATCCTCCACGGTGACGAGGATGACGGGCAGCTCCTGCTCTTCCACCACGGGGTTGCCCTCTTCATCGAGGACCGGGTTTCCCTCGGCATCGAGGGTGGGCACCTCGTAGCCCTTGAGCGGCCCATCTTCGTTGAGCTTCTGAGCGGTGGCGGCCAGCTCCTCCGCCGTAAGGTCGGCCCAGGCTGACGGTGCCATCATGCACACCCCCAGCACCAAGGCCAGCAACATTGTTCCCAATCCAAATCGCGACATTGTGTTTGCTCCTGAATAAGCAGATTCGTGTCAGTTCAACCCATCGATCCGCTACCGATGGGCCGCATTACGCTTACTTGCGGGTCACTTTAACCAAATGCTGATGAAATATCAAGCCCCAATTTTCAAGTGCGTCTATTTTTTATGCGACCTGTTCTAAGGTCCGCTTAAATTACTCGCAACATTGCGGTTTGAGGTGATCTTTGTTCAGCTTTTGGTTAGTAAAAAGCGGGCACCCTACGAGGGTGCCCGCTTATCTCCCCCCACGAACGCCGTGGGGGTGGCCTGCTTCAAACGAATCCCCCGGGCAGCTCACGACGCTTTGTCCCCTCGTGGATGTTCGCATCGTGTTAACCCTGGCTCTCTGCTGCACGCTGGCCAAGGACTCCGGCCGTGTGCCCGGCGTCTTGCGACACCCGCGACACGCCTAACCCAATTGCAAGGCACGTGCCAGACCACCCGCGACCGCTTGAAATTTTTCTCCCCTTCCACCGCAACCGCGTGAAAACCCCTAAAAACAAGGGCCGGCCGCACACTTCCCCACGCATCGCCGATGCGCACGCAATTGCCGCTCACCCAGCCCATCCGCCCGTGGCTGCTCAATCTGTGCGCAGCGCCTCGGGGACTGCACGGAAACACAACAGCGGACCAAACCCGCGGGGCCGAAACTTCGTGTCAATAAGTAGGACAACTCGGCCGTCGTAGAGCGCCAACCAAACCCGGATTTTGTGCCAGGTAGTTCGGACGCGGGGCCTGCGCACTAGATAAGCGTGGCCGCTCCCACGCTTGTAGGGGTCGCACCCGGCCCGAGGGCCTGCCGGCGGGGTTGAGCGGGCCTGCATGGTGCAGCCGCCGGCTTGGGGTGGAGGTATGCGGTTGTCAACGATCCGAAACTCTGACTGCCGGCTACGGGCCGTGCCCGCTCCGTGCTCCTCGCTACGCTCTCGACCTGGCGGGGTCTATCTGCCGCCAGGCCCGTCGTCTCGAAGGGCCGTCAAACCACAATTAAAAGATCATCACTGGCCCTTCAGCCAGCGATGACTATGTGCCAGCGACCACGATAAATTCTGCGTCTTCAAACAACGCCTCCCCTCGCCGACTGCCGCTGAGGGCATACGACGCAAGAGTGTCTTGTGTGGAACCCAACACAACCCGCCCGGCATCTGTGTCGTAGGCCATCGCGTTGGCGACCGACGAGTTGAGTGTGGGTGTGACGGCCTGAGTGGCCAGCACAGACAAGTCGTCGGGGTCAAGCGTAACTAACGTGGTGGTGGTGGATGCGTACAACTCGCCGCCGGCACTCCACGCCAAGCCACGGACCGCGCCTCCGCTGTCGTACGTCGCATGTAACGAATTGGCCGGCGTCACTTTCGCTACGCTCCAGCCGCCCACGTTGCCCGCCAGGGATACGAATAGATTTCGATCATCATCCACCAACGCCTCTGTGATGCCATTTGAAAAGGTTCGGGTCCAATCTGGCGAAAGCTGGCTTCCGCGCGTAGAGGCTGTATACGTGACCTTGCTGATAGTCGCAGGGATTTTTTGGCCGAAGACGCCAGCAACCACACGCGAAACATAGGCTTGCTCGGAGCCTGCAGGCAGAGAGTAAATATAAAACCAATTGGTGGGGCCAGCCGTATCCAGGCGAAAGCCCGTTTCGATGGCTAGCGTTGCCGCGTCGAGAATCCAGATGCCTTCGGTGTTGGGGTAGAAATTCCGCGGATAACCCTGTCCGGAGCAAAAGACCTGCGATCCAAACCGCCGCGCCATAAACAACGCCCCGCGAGGTTCAGAGGCGCTGTTCCCATAAATCGATGTCTCCGCGATCAGGGTCCCGTCGAGGCCGTAGGTCCACAGGTTGAGGTGGTCTGCCGGGTCCGGGTTATTTGCACTACGACCCGCCACGTAAATCACATCATTACCTTGGCTGACGCCAAACAGAGCCGCCTCGCTCGTGCCCGCTTGTGCAGAGAAAATAAGGGCGGCGGGGGCCGACCTGAACACGTTGCGGATCGAGCCATCTGTGCCAGGCCAAACGATCACAGGCTGGTTTGTGACGCATATGCCATTGGGCAGGCCGCCGCGCCCCCGCGCCCCCAGCCGCGACTGCACGAAACCCCCGCGCGTCGATTGAACAAACGCCGCAAGCCTGCTCATGATGCCTCCTCCGCCCAGGCCCGGCCGTCCGCGTTGATGTCGATCATCCGCAGCTCCACATCTGCGACGAGAACGCCGGTGTGCGTGACGGTGGCCGCGTAGATGTCGCAGGCGGCGTGGTACGCGGGGACCACCACCCACCTCTCCTCGCCATCACCGTCCTCCGCCTCAACCTCATACACCTCGATCGTCGTCAGGTCCGTGAGTTGCGGGTAGTTGGCGAGTACGTGGCGTAGTTGGTAGGGCTTCGCCACCAAGACATCAGCCCCGAAGTTGGCGCTCCCGTCGAATCGCTTGCAGACCAGGTGGTCGTTGGCCTCGGTGACGAGGCGCAGGTGCTCGATGCGGCCGGGCGTTGGGTACGCGTCCGCGTGGTTGATCTTGGCGGTCTCCTGCTCGCGCACGCGAGATAGACCATCGACCTGCATCAGGTCTCGCATCGTCGGCGGGCGGTACTGCGGCGGGCGGGGGTTGCTCATGTCAGAGAACCTCCGCGAGCACGCTGCCCGGTGCGTTGGGCGCCTGCGCGTCGGCCGTGGCGTTGACCTCGGTCGTGTTGGTCTCCTCAGCCCCGGCCGCGGAGACGGCGCGCACGATCCAGCCGGTGGCTGTGCCGTGGGCAAAGGTCGCCTGCGAGCTGTAGCCGATGCCGCCCGTCGCGGCGACGATGGCATCGGGCGTGTCGAAGTCGAAGCCCAGGCCCGAGTCGATGTAGATGCGGAAGCTCGCGGGCGCGACCTCCTGCGCGAGCGCGTTGTAGGACCAGGTGAGCGTGATCAGCCCGCCTGGGCCGAGCGTGAGCACGCGGCCGACCGGCGCGTTGGGCACAGGGGTGATCAGGTTGCCATCGCCATCGAACGCCACGCGGCGGAGCTTGGTTAGCTCGGACTCGTTGTCCCGCACGTTGCAGGCTGTGAACGCGCGGGCGTACACGTACTGCTCCGAGTCATCGGCCCCGGTGATGAGCAGCTCGCCCTGCCCGCCGGAAATATCCGAAGGCCAGAGCACGCCGACGAGCGTGTCGGCCCCGGCCTTGGTGGGCCGCGAGTAGATCTCGTGGCGCGTGTCGTCGTCCTGGAAGAATCCCAAGGCAAAGAGGCCGGGTGAGAAGAAGTTGTGCGCGAAGTGGGCCATGAGTTCTGGGGGCGGGGGCGGGTCCGGGGGCGGGGGTTAAGCGGGGTCAATCGTGCTGGCGGTGCGCTCGCCGTCCGGGCCGAAGCGGAGCGTGAGCAGCTCGGTCTCGCCGTCGCGCGCGAAGAACGTGATGTCTTTGGTGTTGCTGACGACGGTGACCGGCGCGGTCGCCTCGTTGGCCAAAACCGCGAGGATGATCTGGAACAGCTTGCCGAGCTGCACGCCGTCGACCGTGCTTGTCAGCGCGAGAGCAGACCCAGCGTTTTGGAGCAGGGCCCCGACGCTGCCGGCGTCGTCATGGTTGCCCGCGAGTACTCGATCGAGGATCGCATCGCGGATGCTGGTTCCCAGCGCTTCGGCGGTGACGTTTTCATCGGCGATCTTGGCAGCGATCGCCGCAAGCAGCGCGGTGGCATCTCCTTCATTGACCATCGCCGCCTCGATCTCTGCGGCCACATCGGCGGCAACCGCTGCGGCGGTGATCGCGTCAGTGGCAAACTTCGCGTCGGTGATCGAGCCGTCGGCGGGAACTACCTCCTGGACCGGCAACGCCGTCACCTGCCCCGTGTTGTCATACGCCTGCGGCCCATCGATCTCCCCCTCGGGCACGTTGACCTGCGCCCCCACGCCAGCGATCGTCGCGGACCCGCCGCCGAGCACCTTGCCGGTGACGTTGCCAGCGGTCGTACCGCCGACTGTGATTGTGAGATTGGCGTCCGTCTGTACCTTAGCCACATCAAAAGAACATCCGACCAGCGATAGCTTGGCCGCAGTCAGCGCGCTTGCCCCAATGTCATAGGCCGACCCGGATGTGGCCGATGTGAAAACCGAACAATGGTTGGCCCGCACGTCTGCGGTCCCCTGCATCCTGACGCCATGAACAGTTGCAGACCCCGCGTAGCTTGCTGCCAGCACACACTCGTCAAGCGTGATAATACCGGCGTCGGCCACGATAGCCGCAGCCAAAGCAGACAGGTCGGCGTGTGGACCGTTGACTAAGAATTGGCAGCGATCAAACAAGTAATGGCCTGCTGAGTTGATAACAATCCCGTCCCACTTGGATCGGAAAATGCACCTGCGGAAGGTTATTCGATCCTCGCCTGAAGGCTCTTCACCAAGGTACAGATAAGCCGCGTCTGTCGGCCCAAGCATCTCAACATCCTCGACCAACACGTTATCAGCAGACGTGCCATACAGACCGATTGGAACCTGCATCTCACCATTCTCGGCATCGACTGACGTGAACGTGCCGTGAACCGTCAGTTTGCTGATCCGCACGCTGTCGGCCAAGAACACGATGACCGGATCGACCCCGCCGTGCTTGGCCGAGGCAATGATGGTCGAACCGATGCCAGTGCCTATGATTGCAACATCGGCTGGCGTCACAATGTCGTCGTTGTCAAGATCAAACACCCCCACCCCCACCAGCACCAGCGTCCCCGCGCTCGCGCCCTCGACCGCCGCCTTGAGCGACGCGCCGCTGGTCGCATCATTGCCGTCGTGGGCGACGTAAACAAAATCCTGACCATGCACGATCCGGCTCACCTGCTGCTGGGCCGGGTCCGCGATCGCCACCACGTTGGCGGCGACCGCATCCCGCACCACGATCTCCCCGCTCACATTGGTGTCGCTGCTGTTAGTCGATTGCCCGTACACCTCCACCACATCCGCCGCCTCGACCTCCTCCAACAAAGCAGGCAGCAGCTCACGCGTGCTGGTCGCGTCGCGCTTGGCCCGGCTGTACCGATCGCCCGCGTAGTCGTTGCTCGCACGCTCCACCACCACATCCAGCGTCAGCGTCGCCGCCGCGCCGTTGAGGCCGGTCATCGACACGTCGAGCGTGAGCGGCCCATCGACCGTCGCGATGTGCGTGCCCAGCAAGACGCGGCTGCTGATGTTCTTGCTTGCGAAGGCGATGGTTTCGAGGGGGGTGGTCATTATCTGGCTCCGTTTCGACCGGCGAGCGATATGGCAAGAAAATCAGACGCGGACAAGGCGCGGTCGAACGCGGCGGCGTGAGCAGCCGCGCCACTCAAGCTGCCGTTTAGGTTCTCAAATCTGCGATTGATGACCCACGACCGACCAGTCGATGCGAAATCGACTGCGAGCGCCGTCGCCACCGACGCCACCTGGACGCCGTCGATGTAAAGCCGCAAGTTTGCATGGTCATGTGACATGCCGACGCAGGTCCACGTAGCGGTCGGATAGATCGCGCTGCCCGTGTCAGCGGCAGCCGCGCCGGTGGACACCCTCGCAACAAGCGACCCGGTGGCCCCGAGTAGCAAGACGCCTGACCACCCAGCGCCCGATGATGACCAGTCCCTGCCAATCAAAACGTCAGCTGTAGACGCGGAGTCTATACGCACAAAAATGACCAGCGAAAAGTTTTGACCGTTAGTGCGCAGGTTCGGCAGGTTGGCGTTTTCGGTTAGCCGGATGTACTGACCAGATGCACCCAGCGACAGCCCCGTCCCCGCGGGGCCGACCACAGGGGACGGACTCCCGATGAGGGTGGCGGTCGTGGCTGCCACCACGTCCATCGCCTGGGAGCCGTTGACGGTCTCGGGCAGCAGCGGCCAGTAGTGGACCGGTCGCATCCCCAGCAGCATCGCCTTCAACGTGCGCTGGCGCATCACGTGTTGGATGGTGGTCGCCAGCATCAGACTTCAGGCTCCGGGCCGGGTGCGGCTTGAGCCT
>JBGTLW010000095.1:0-15663 GCA_041743835.1 Phycisphaeraceae bacterium
GTCGTCCCTGAAAAACCCGCGTCCTCACGCCGCCAAGCGTGGCCATGCCCATGATCGGGGATGAAGCGGTCGGCGAGCACCGAGTTCGGTCCACGGCGTCGGGGGTCGATACGGTGCTGGCCGAGCCTGGAGCAGCCAGCGGCGCAGCGCGCACGGCAACAGCCGCAGCAGCTTCGCCAGGTTCGCCCCGGCGGCGGCCAGCACCACGTTCATCGCGTCGCCTTCCAGACCCTTGAGGTAGCAGCGCCCGATGCGGTGCTCGTGCTTGGCGTGGCCTATCTTCGGCTCGACGGCGCTGCGTCGCTTGCGGCGCTTGCGTTGGGCACGGGTCAAGCGTTTGGACCCGCTTCCCGCGATGTGGATCGTCGCGTCGCCGGTGTAGTCGTGGCCGCGGTAGCCCTTGTCCACATACCCGTCGGTGACCGGCACGCCGGTGATCCGCTCGACCTGCTCGATGGTCCTGCCCAGCGTGTGCCCGTCGTACGGGTTGCCTTCGCACAGCCGTGCGCCGACGAACCAGTCCCGGCGATTCGTCGTCGCCACCGCCACCTTCTGCCCGAACTCGTAACGCTTGTGTGCCTTGCCCTTGCTGATGCAGCGCACCTCCGGCTCGTGCAGCGAATACAGCTTGTTCGAGTCGGTCGGCTTCTGATCCACGAGGCGCTGGCAAAGCGCTAGCAACTGCGACAGTTGTTCGTCTGAACTTCCGGGGGCTTGGCTTCCGGGGGCGGGGCTTCCGGGGGCGGGGGCCTTGCGTTGGATGTCACGGATCATCCGGCCCACATACGTCCGCAGCCTTCGCAGCTCCCGCCGCATCCGCTTGAACTGCCTGGCGTGCGCGTAACGCCCCGCCTTCACCGACGCCTTCTTGCCCACCCGCACGTACGACTGGCGCAGCGGGATGCCACGGTCCCTCGCCGCCGCCGCGAGCTTCACGATCGCCCGGTACAGCAGCTTCGCGTCTGTCGGGTGGGTGATGTGCTTCTCCTGCACCGTCGTATCGACGTTGACCTGCCGCAGTTCCGCTTGGGGCAGGTGCTTCTGCTGGACCGCGACGGCCACCGTCTGCTTGAGCAACGCTTCGAGCTTCTCGGCTCCGATCCGCTTACGCCACCTGGTCATGCTCGTCGGGTGGATCGGCAACGCGTGCTGCATGTGTGTGAAGCCGCAGAACGCCTGCCAGTACGGGTTCTCGACCCACTTGGCCACGACCGACTCGTCCGATTCGTTGAACGTGTGCTTGAGGTAGTGCAGGCCGACCATCAGCCGCGTCGCCTTGGCCGGGGCGCCGTTGTCTTCGCAGTACAGCTCGCCGAACGCATCGTCGAACGCCGCCCAGTCGATCTGCCCGGCCAGCTTCAGCAGCGGGTGGGCGGGGTTGAGCAGTTGGTCGAAGTGGGCCTGGAACAGCAGCAGGTCGTCCTGGCCGGGTGATTGAGGCTTCATCCGTGAGCTCCGTCTTGCAAGGTTCTGGCCGTTGGCACAACGATACCTTGCAATCTACGCGCGGCCACCCGCCGCGGTTCACCTTGAAACGCAAGGGGAAGCGGGGTTATTCAGGGACGACAAAGTACCCACGCCGCGACCCGGTTTATCGGGGCGATGGTGACTCGAATGGCCGCAAGCCCAGTCAATCACTTTTCGGTTCGAAGCTAAAGGTAACTTCGTTGGCCCAGCTTGCACTCCAGGCGGTGCTGAATGCTGGGTTGTTTTGTCGGGACACGCTGCGGGCGCGGGCCAGTTCCATCATCCCTGCGCCGCCATTGTCATTCACACGGAATGAGAACTTGATCGTTTCGCCCGCATCGAGTTGCTTGCGGACCAGCGGCAGCTCGGACCAGGGAATCGCAGCCTCCACCACGCGCGTGCCTTGCTCATGGGTGACCACCAGTTTGCCTTCACGCACCGCACCGTCCAGCGGACTAGCCGGTTGCCGCGGATAGAAGTGCTTGCGCGGCATGCCCGGTGCGTACAGGCGCCAGATCTCCGTGCCGCCGCCATACTCTTCTGCCACGCGATTCAAGGCGTACTCATAATCCGTGCACTGATAGGCGATGTAACGCGGCATCGTGCCCGGTGGATGTGAGACCTGATGCCCTTCACCCAACGGCACCACGTTGAAAGCGATCTGCACATTGTCGAACCGCGGGTAGTTGCCCGAAGGCAGGATGGGGTTACGCCGATAGGAGTACCGCCTCACCCCTTCGGGCCAATGTAAAGCGGTGGTTTCTATGATGCGCAAGAGCTCGATGCGATGCGACTCGCCGCCGCGACTTCCATCCGGCAACAGGTAGGCCAGTCGGCCGTACTTCTTCGGCCAGTCGCCCTCGGTGTCGTGGTCGGAACCGACATAGCGTGCCCCGGGCGATGGGAGCTTCTCAGTCGCCGCGGGAGCGTGGTCAAGGAATATGCCCATCACCTGGCCGCGTTCCCAGTTGGCGGGGAACTCGATACGGACCTTGCCTTGCACTTCAAGGACGAAGTAGCTTGCGATGCCCTGGCTTTCAAACTTTGGAGTAAGCAACTCCGCACCGGTATCCGCACACAGCACACGCGGACGCTGCCAGTGCATGGTCTTGTAATCGCCTTTCCAGTGCAGGTAATACATAGCCACACGCAGCGGGCGATCGTCGGGCGCATCAACCTCAAAGCCGAAGGTGCGTGCGACGCCCCGCCAGCCTTGCCGCCCGGTCCTCTCGTCACCCTCTGCCGCTCGCCTCGGGAAAAAGCCTTCATCCAGTCGTGGCGGGGCGCGGCCGATGTTGTATGCGATCGTCTTGTCCGGGCTTAACTCGTAGGCAACTTCGGGGTAGAAGTAGGCATCGTCGTCACGGGTCTCAAAACGGAGCGTGCCTTCATCTTGCGTGCCGTCGGCGATCTTGGCCGCGAAGTAGAAGTAGTCGTCGTCGTACGCGAGATAGCCCTGTGCCACTCCTGCTGACACGCTTGGGTCGAACTCGACAAAGGGGAACCACGCCTCCTCCTCCATCGTGGGGGCGGCGGAGGCATCACTTACGACGAACTGCGGGGCGACACCTTTCCAATCAGACAGGTCGCCATCTACCGTGATCTTACGGTGCGCGATCACGTTCACACGCATGTCCTCTTTGTGTGACGCTGTGATGCCGTCGCCGGCATCGAAATGCACAGCCAATGGGTAAAGGTTGCTGGCGACGGACGCGCCACCCTTGATGCGAACCTCCACTTGCTTGCGCTCATGCGCATCAAACTTGAGTTGGTTCGTGTATTCCAGGTCAAGTTTGCCGAGTGTAACCGAGAGATCGCCGGCAATCGGTCTGTTGTAGATATTCGTGAGTTCCAGCCGCATGGTTGGGCCAGCTTCAACCGGAGCGAGCAGATCGTGTGCGATGATCTCGACGGGCTCGAAGCCGGTGATGCTCGCGTGTCGAACGCTCTCTACAAGCCGAGCGAAGCTGCCCTCTGAGGCATCGGTCCGCAGGAAGAAGCCCTGGTGATTCAAGGGGATCACGAAGGAGCCCTCGGTCGCGGGCACGACGTTGCCATAGAAGTCGTACAACCGAAACGCACCGCCGCCGTCATCGATTGTCATATTGCCGCCACGGCGCGCATGCGTGCTTGCGAGTTTGTTTTGCAGTTCTTGCCGCTGTGCTGTCGCGTCCTCGGGCAGGGCGTTGTGCTCGGCCTGCCATCTTGCCTTCTGTTGCTGTTCCTCAAGGCTGCGAACCGTGCGGAATAGGAGCTGATTATGGTTGAACACCTCGCCCAGTTCTGCCGTGATGACTAGAGTGCCATGATCCGGTTGTCCTTGGGGACCATCGAAGGCGAAGACCCACGGCAGGCCCTGTTTGAAAAGGATCTCACGGAACGTGTGCCGCCCGAGGAAGTGGTTGGCCGCGCCATACGCGGCAGCGGTGGACCAGGCACCCATTTCATTACGGATATTGCCGGAATAGACACCCATGGTGCGGTCGTACCCCGCTGAGAGCATTGCCGCCAACGCGATACCGATGCGGTCATCGGTGTTGGCTATCCAGCTTTCGGTATCCCATATCTTGACCCGCCCGGTCGAGCTCTCGCGGTTGATCCAGTCTTTGTATAGCGATGGTGCATTGATGCCGTGGTAGTGAACGGTACAGGCATCGAGATACTTGAGGAACGCGTTTGAGCCGTCGGGGAACAGTTTGTCAATGGTGTTCGCTCCCGAGTCGGCACCAGTGACTAGCACCTGCACACCGTGCTCTTCGCGAGCGCGCCAGATACCTTCTGCCATGGCGGTGTACAACTCCCGAAAGCGGATCATGTCCGCACCCCAGCCGGAGATGGAAGTGCCTTCCCATGGCTCGTTCCATAGCGAGAAGGATGTGACCGGCCCATTCGGCCAACCCCATCGGCGGCTGACCTCGTAACACCAGTCAGCAAAGTCCTTGTCGTTCTCGGGCATCCACGCGCGATCGTCCTTCGTGCGAAGCATGATGCCTTCGTTATCCAGGAGTGGGCGCGGCCGTCCCAGCGGTTGCGGCCCGGGGCTTGCGCCTGGCATCAGCATCACCGTGACGTGTTGCTCGTGCAGCGCGGCGAGTTGTTTGCCAAGCGCTTCCATCGCTTCATCCCGCCGCGGATGATCCGACGGGATGTAATCCGAACCCATGCGGATCGCCTGGACGCCCAAGCGGCGTAGGGTCTGCGGCTCCTTGATGTCTAGTGAGAACGAGGGATACTGCTGGCGCTGCGGGTCCGCGCGGAAGGTGCGGGCCATGGTCAGCGCCAT
The DNA here is from genome assembly GCA_041743835.1 of Phycisphaeraceae bacterium. Classification (GTDB taxonomy): domain Bacteria; phylum Planctomycetota; class Phycisphaerae; order Phycisphaerales; family Phycisphaeraceae; genus JBGTLW01. Next base: position 4,751 of record JBGTLW010000095.1, read on the forward strand.
GCGGCTGCCGTGGTCGCCCAGGTCAACAATGAATGCGTAGCCCCCGAAGGTCTCCGGCAGGGTCGGGTTGTACTCGATGGTGGTAGTCTGTCCCGCTTCGATGGTTACTTCGATCGGGTGAGTTGTGACATCTTCGAACTTCACCACACGGGGCAGCCAGATGTCGCCGGGGATGCCTTCGGTCCCGTAGCGGATGACATCGATGCGCCCGCGCGTAGTCAACGGCTGTTTGAGGTTGTTCTTGATTTGGAAGGTTAGTTTTGGCTGCTCGGTAGGCCAGAGTATTTGACCCGGTGTGTTTGACTGGATCACATCGGCATCGAAGTCGTAGCCGCGCTGACTCAGTTGCACGCCAAATGCATGTTCGTAGTCCTGCATCTGTTCGCCGGTACGCATCTGGCCATGCGCGGCCGGACTGAGCATCGCGAGAATCAGGATAGCTATTGCAAGCAGTGACATCCGACGAAAAGCCCGGTTGCTAATACGACGCATTGATATGCTCCTCGCTGTAATGCAATAACCCATATATGCTTCATCCGATTCATCAGTGCAAAAGACCGCCGCGCACTTCATGTTGGGTCAGGGTTCAGTGAACAGCAGTTGACCCCATCGCCGGGGCTCCAGCCGTGCTTCGCTTGGGATGTCGGTGGTCATGAAGGTGCCCTTATTGCTCCAGTACAGCCGGGCGTAGGTATTGCTGCCATCACCCAGCAGTACACCGATGTCGCCTCGCGTGGTCAGGCCGGGCTTCGGCTTCAAGCCGAGCACCGCCAGCGGAACCGCCAGTTCGTACACCCCGCCCTGTTGTGCGAGGCGGATGTGGCTGCTGACATCGACGACGCTATCAAATTGCACCGCACCTACTGGCGAGGTGTAGTCCACTGTTTCGCCCTCGCCGCCGACCTGTTGGAATCGTACCGCCATCACGCGCCCCTCGATGGGATCGCCCAATCGGGTCACGAACAACCGTATATCGCCTGCCATCACCTCATCGGGTTTCCGGTCGGCTTCGCCCGCTGTGCGTAGCATCAGGTCGAGTCCCCCACCCGTGGTGAACACATGCTGCCACCCATCGCCCGCGTCGTTGTTGGGTAGGTGCGGTTCCTGTGTGCGCCAGACCGCATACAGCGTCTTGTCATGCACCTGCAACGCGGCATCTATGCCCAGGCGACGATCGATGGTCACCCAATCCGCGTCGGCCCAGTCGGCCGCATCGCCATCCACTTGCGGCGCTCGCTCCGTCAAACGAACGGTGGCCTGACGCGCGACCTGTCGCTCTTCGCCGGGTACCACGAGCTTCGCGGGCAGCCCTGCCAGTTGCTCTGCCGAAACGCTTACAAGCCACGGACTGAGCCGACGGATCGTGTCGCACCCCGCCAGTTCAAAGACATTGGAGCTCTCTTTCCCCGCGATGACGTAAACCGTCCCATCTTCCATCTGCACGCTCCCGGGCCAGAAGTGCTCGGCCTTGAACGAGAAATCCCGGACGATCTGACCGCGCTTTGATTCGGGCAACGTGAAGTGGGGCATGACCCGCTCATCCCCGCCGAGGTCGCTAACAAGCAGCCCATCGGTGGTGAGTAGATACAGTGAGCCCATGAAGCCGTTGAGGATGAACATCTCGCCACCTTCACCGCGCGTCGGCGTGAACGGGTGCCCGATGTGGCGCATGGCGTTGATCATCTGCCCCGGGTGCTCGGCGATGTGCTGGTTGCGAAAACCGTTGATGTGCCAGACCCGCTCACCGTCGCGGAACCCCTGGATCAATCGCTGTTGGACCATACGGCCCATCGTGTTGATGTAGGTTCCGTCTGAACCCCTCAGGCTATTGGACAGGTGGCCCCGCATCTGTGGTGCGGGCACAGTCACGCGCGCAAGGTCCCACACAGGCACACCGCGATCCGTCACGCGCGGCGGCGGTAGATGGTGACCGTCAGAAGTGGTCACGGATAAATCCGCATGGATGTTCAGGCTTGGCAGATCGCTTTGGCCGGGATAATCACGCCAGTTAAAAAAGGTCAGCTCTTCCAACTCGGGTGTGCCGTTGCGGTTGAGGTCGGACCAGATGAACGCCCGCCCCTTGGCGTGACCCACCCGGCCCTTCTCTTTGACAAGCGCGGCTAGCCGAGGGTGCTCATCCAGTGTCAGGCCGAGTAACGCCGGCCGCTCGTGCTTCTCGTCGGGTGGTCGACCGACGTGGGCCACGCGCTCGACGATGCCCGTCTCCGGGTTCTGCAGGAACACATCGACGCTGCCCGCAGCGAAGTAGGATGGGCCGAAGAAGTTGTTGGTCAGAAACCGATGCCCATCCACGTAAACGACCGAGTCCGGGCACCGGCCTTCGTCGGACTCGATGTCATTTCGCCAGTAGATCGCGCTGGGGATGGATCGCTGTTTGTCCCAGTCCACCTTGAACTCGATGCCCTGGTTGGCGCTGGAGTAGTAGAAGCGTGTGCGATCCTTCGGGTCAAAAAGCCCGCCGCCGCCGTACTTGGGCGGGCCGTACCACGCATAGTCAAACTCACCGGAGGCGGCATGCCAGCGGCTAATCCGCTTGGGGCCGTACTCCAATTCGGCGACCCAGAGTTTGCCATTCTTATCAACAGCCATGCCCGCGGGCCGGGACATCCCGTGTTCGTTGTAGAGACCCAACTGAGGACCACCGGGCGTGCCGATCGTTCGCAGTGGCTTCCCCTTCGGGTCAAAGACAAGCACCTGGTGCCGCGATCCGAGGTCGGCGATGTACATGCGCCCATCATCGTCAACCATGATGCGACCCGGGTCTTCCAGCGGCCCATCAATCAAAACGGTCGCCTTGCCGAGTTGTCCCTTTCGCAGGTCTGGCTCATCGAACCGCAGCACCCGTTTGCCGCTGATCGCAAACAGCCGACCCGCAGCGTCAAACCACAAACCGCGGGGGTCATCCAAAGCAATCCGCGGCAGTGCGGCATCTGCGCCGCCCGAAGCGTGCATGTCGAACACCATCAACTCGTTGAGTGATCGGTGGTAGCCGATCACGAGCAGGCCGTTGTGTACAGCCATGCCGCGCCGCGCGATGGATTCAACCCAGTGTTCATCAGCCTCGAACTCGGGCGGGGGAAACTGAACCAGTGCCTTGAAACGATCGCGGTCTGCCTGGGCATCGCGTGTGTTGGTCAGCCCATACAGCCAGACATTGCGGCGCTCTTGCACCACGGCAAAGGCGAGGTACTGCGGGTCGGCCTTGGCGCCGCGATCCATGGCAAGGTTCTGGCCAGACCGCCAACCACGAATCTTGCCGCCCCAGAGTTTCTTGCCGTCAAGGTCGAGGTACATCAGGCTGTGGCCGGCCTCAGCAGTCGGCGCGGAAACGAGAATCTGGGGCTGCGGGTCTTGCGCGGTGCCCTTGGGCAGATACACCACGTCCGCAGGCGGGGTGTGGTCGGCCAGCCATGCCCCGCGACGGTCTTGCGTGTGCCACGGGGGATTGCCCGGCGCATGCACCGCCGTCTCATAGCGCAGCCCCATGCCCTTGTGCACGAGGCCACGCACCCGATAGGTACCCGCCTCGACGCGTTGACGGTGTGTGTCAAGCCCCTCAGGCCGGGTCAGCTTCTCGCCCTCATTGAAGCCATCCCAATTGAGTTGGTGCTTGCCTGCTTCAAAGTAAGTGTTTGCGATCAGGTTGTGGACGCGTGTGCCAGCCTCGTCGTCGATCACCAGCGTGACGTAGCCGGGCTCTTGCAACTCGAAACGGATTGGAATGGCTGCGGAATCCTTCTGCTCTTCTTCCGTGGCGAACAAGGGGGTGGGCAACCACATCGCTGCAAAGGCCGTAGTTAAAAATGTCGTGGCAGTCAGCAAACGGCGGGGTTGTATGGATCGTGTCATCGAGTAAAAAAACTCCTTAATCAGGCAAGTCGGTGCCACACGAGGCTAGCAACGCCGCGAGGGCGTTTACGCTCGCGCACCTCGGATTGGTGCGGCCATTCAGTAGATCTGCACCTGTGTCAGGCCTTGGGTCCAGGCCCAGAGCCGGGAGACACCCGGAGTCAATCCACCATAGGCGCGGCCCCACAACTGTTGCAGTTCGTCGTAGCCTGTTGCCGCCGCATGGCCATCCACGTACAGGCTGTTGGCGGTGCCGACGCTGTGGCGCGGATACAGCAGTTGGGTTGACGTCGGATTGCCGTTATGGGCGAACTCGCTGCGGGGCAACAGCTCCGCGTCGTTCGCACGGATCGAATCACTCACCACCATATAACTGGTAGGGTCGGGCAGACGCTCGGTCATTATCCACCGCCACTGCTCGTTCTGTGCGGGGTTGGTCGGCCAGGGGCGGTCTAGCGCGACAATCATCTGGCCACCATACCCGTAGTTGTTGGGAATGATGGACGCGGGGTTGCGCATGCCGTAAGTCATCCCCGCGCCCCAGGCACCGTCGGCATTGACTGCGGGGGCGGGGGCTGAGGGACACAGAAGCACCGGGTTGTTCAACCGGGCGCTGCCAACCGCGGCACCCGGATTGTTCCCGGGGGTCGGTCCAGATTGAAGGTACGGCTCGGCCAGCACCGCGGCCCAGACGTTGCCGATGCCCCCGTGCTTGTACACCAGCAGCATCGATTGCTTGTACTCCGTCGCATAACCATGCATGCCGATGCCGATCTGCCGCTGGTTGGCCAGGCACTGAATGGAGCGGGCCGCTTCGCGGGCCGACTTCAACGCCGGCAGGAGCAGGGCGATCAATAGCGCGATGATCGAGATAACCACGAGTAATTCGATGAGGGTGAAACCTTGTGAGAGGCGGACGGGGCGCGTGGACGGAGCCGAGGGATGACAATCCCTCGGCTTTGTCGTGTCACCCCTCGTTTTGATCGTGCTGTGGGGTCGTTGGTTGGTCATCGTGGTCTCGACGATGGTGTTGATGCGAAACCTACACGCGTCGGCCGCGCCCGAGCATCAGCAACCCACCCGCCGCCAGCAACGCGATCGAGGCCGGCTCTGGGACGGGCGTGATTTCGAGGAAGGGCCTGCGAGCCGAATCACTGTTGTTTGCGGCACCTAAGCGATAATTTTGGTTGTTGCCGGGGTCAGCATCGGCACTGACACGCAGGAACAGGAAATTGCCAGCCGCCCCATCGGGGCGATGGGTGTTGATGTACTGCGCTAGAGTCATGGCCCCTGTGCCAACGCCCCCCGAAGACGTGTGGTAGGCACCCTGTGTTGACGACGAAGTTATGAAGTTATCATGCAGCCCTGCGAGGCGAGCGGTGTTGGTGACATCGCCTCCAAACGCCCCTTGATAGAAGTCGGCTTCGATGGGAAACGCTGCCGCTGAACTCGAAAAGCCAACTCCGTAGAGGTCCAGGTTAAACCCCGAAAGGTTGCCGTTGTTTTGGACAAAGTTGATGTTGACCGTAGCAGTCGCCACGTCCTCTGTAACCGCCTGTAGGGAGAAGACGAAGATCGCCGCACGTTGGTTCGGATCGTTCGACGAGAGGTTTAATCTGCCGACGCGCAATTCAGTCAGGGTCCCGCCGTCGAGGGTGTTATTGACATCGATTCTGGCGTCCGCGGTATCACCGACGATCGTGATGGTTGACGCATGGGCAACGCCGCTCACGATCAGAGCGAGGGCGACGGCCGACAAAGGACTTGTGATCAGATTGCGAAACATGCTTGCTTCTCCTGCGAAAAGGGGTGACGAAAAAGATGGGTTTCGATACATAGTGGGCCTCCTGTGACGTTAGGGTGATTCGGTCAAGACCAGTAGCGGGGGGACGTTACGGACTTGGGGTTCGGGGCCGACGCGGCCGGACAATCGGTCTTCCAGCAGTGCCACCATCTGCTCGCCGATCCGTCCGTTGCACTTATCCACGGTGGCGGGTGGCTGATAGGGGTCAAATTGCCGCTCGGCTGCATCACGCCAGTAGTTGTCGTAACCGACGATGTCGATGTCCCGGCCGGGTTCGAGGTGGAGTTTGCGGCAGGCGGCGGCAACAGCAAACACCCCGCCGTCCGAAGGCCACATGATCGCGTCCGCACGGTGCGGACCCACCAGGTGCTCGGCCAGGTGCCCGAGTAGGCGGCGCACTTCGTCCTCGAAGCCATCGGCCCGCCAACTGGGGTTGTGGCCCGGTGCCAACTCCACCACCGTTCGATAGTCGCTGCCGCACGCCTGGTTCGCCTGCTCATAACCCGCCAGGCGCTGCTCGATCCAGTATTGCGTCTGCGGGTTGGGCTGGGGCATGGCAAAAAGAATGCGCCGCCGCTGACGTTGCCAGAGGTGTGTGTAGAGGGTTTTACTGCCGACCGCGTGATCGGTGACGACGCGATCCAAGAGCTTCCATCGCGGGTGGCCGCCGTACACGACGAACGGGCAGGGCAGATCGGCAGCAAGGTCCGTCATCCGATCCAATGCCTCGTGATGTGTGGCCAAGTCCGCCACGATAAGGCCCGCCGGGGGGGCCGCTCGAAACTGCGCGAACAGGCTTTCGTTGACCTGCTGCGGGGGCAGGATCATCGTGCTACGGCCAAAGCCTCGCAGGGCTCGCAATACCCCCTGCCCCATGACCTCGGCCCACCCGGACTGCGTGTGCATCAATTTGCCATCATGCCGGCTCACATCGGGCATGAGTACTGCGATGGTACTTTGCACGGCGTTGCGAGCGAAGGACTCGTCGGGCTTGACCACCCGATGGCCCTTGGCGTGCGTGCGGAACAGCCCCTCGGCGTCCAGCGTCGCCATCGCCCGGCGCACCGTGTCCCGGTGAACTCGCAACTCCCGGGCCAGCATCCGCTCACTGGGCACCCGCTCGCCTGGCTTCACCGCGCCGCTGCGCAGCAGCGACCACACATGACGCTGGACCGCCACCTGCGGCGATACCCCGCCTTGCGACGGTGCCTCGGGCATGCTTCTGGTTTGCGTTGCGCTGTGCATGACTGGTCACAGGTCAGCGGATACGAATAGTGCACATGTACACGGCTGGATGCTACGTGCCAAAATTCTCTGATATGCCATAAGCGTACCACTGCATTATCGGCATGTCAATAGAATGGCGATCTGATTCTTAAAAAGAGTAATAAAGACTGTTATATATTTTATGTGAGGCTGTACGCAATCAATGATCGCGCATCGTGGTCTGCTGTAGTCACGCACCATTTCAAGCCAGAAACGTGCCAACTTTCGTTAATGTACCATTTATGTACCATATCGTACAGGAATCACCACAAAAATCGAATTGAACCATGAGCTCGACCCCACCATTCAAGCGAAACGATGATCTTCAACTCTCCGGCCTGCACATCGCGGTGCTGGAAAGTGATGGCGTGTACGGTGGGCTGGGGCAGGTCAGTGATGCCGATATCGCATTACGCAGCTCGGCCCGGCCGATCTTGCCCTTGGTCGAGACGCCTGACGGGCGGCAGGTGGCGAGCCTTTACATCGTGGACCGCGCGATGGCTGACGACGGCACACTGCTCATCACCTGTCATCCAGCCTGGACCGACAGCCCGCGCATGGAGTGGATGCTCCACGCCGTGCGTAACCGCCGGGTCATCGGCAACTGGGCCGCCACGCCCACCGTGGACCGTGACAGCACGTTCCAGATCCAACTGGCTCCGCGTGAGCACCAGATCAACGGCCAATCCTGGCGGGGTTTTGCTTATCGTTACCGGCACGTCAGCCCCGTGCGGCCGATCTACCAGGTGCTTGACCGTGCGACATGGGAGATAGGCGGGACGGCTGCGGGCAACACCGTGATGATGCGAAGCGGCAAGGTGCCTCCGCGATGGACCTGTGCCGACAACACCGAGCACTACAGCACCGAGTGGTACCTGCCCACAGCCAAGAACCCAAACGTATTTCAGTTCCACCCCCTGCAAACACAGTTGCAGGGCTTCACGTTCACCACGCACCCCGCAGGCACGCTGGTGACGCGGTCGCTGGAACTGGCGCATATCCGCACTTTGCTTGAGAAACCGCGGGGCGATGCGGTCATCAGTCACTGGCACGAACTGTGCGGCGACTTGTCCACCGATTTCACCACGCCTTGGATCGAAGTGCTGTGGCTGCCCGGCGATCAAAGCCCAACCGATCAGTGGAACCTTTACCACGACATCTATGAGTCCACCGCCGACGCGTTGCACCAGCGGGCGGGGCTGCGTCGCGAGAGAGTGCAAAGCTATTGCCGCATTGAGCAGTGGGTCGATGCCGACCTTGATGATTACCGTACGCGTGGCCTCCCCGCGCTGGCCGATGCGGGCATCCGCTGGTTGCGACTGGCTAACCATTTCGGGAACAACATGAACGTCTACGGCGTGCGCAATATGTGCTGCACCACGGACCTTCGTGTGCCCGACAGCGTCGGGGCTGACAAGTTGCAGGCGCTGTGCGAGGCTGCGCACTGCCAAGGAATCCAGGTCGAGATGTGGGGCAACACGGCCGTATCTACCTTGGCGTGGATGTTGCATCGGCCTGGCGGACGGGAGAAGGTTCCTGCGGCGTCGAACCCATTGAGTTCGACCATGATCGCCTTGCAGAATGCGGATGACCCGTTTGTGCTCAATCCCTCTGGCGCTATCGAGGCCGATCACTACACGCCCGTGTTCGCCGTTATGAATCTGCGGGATGAGTCGGTCCGCCGGCACTGGATGGCCCAGTGGTCGGAGGCACGCACGCAGATCGGTCTTGATGGCATCTTCCTAGACTCCTCCTTCAACCTCTCCAGCGATAAGTTTCATTGGAAAGCGATCCCCGACGCAGCACGGACACGCGTGGCCACAGACCACGGCGACAGCCACCGCTCCGTCCGCGGGGCTATGGAGCCCGCGGCTCAGATACAGTCCATGTACCACGCCCACCTGAGCCTGATGGCACAGATGCAGCGGTTGGGCTACCGCTACTGCGGCGAAGACATCGGGGTGTTCGGCGTACACGCCAGCGGTCCAGCGGCCGTCCATCGCCTCGATAACCTTCCGATCTGGCAGGATTGCTTTGCCCGCTTTGATCCCCAGGCCATCGCCCAAGCCGGCGCTGACCCGGACGAGGTCTATTTCCGTGGCCTGGCGTTCCGCATGGTGTGGATGCTTGATTGGCACCCGCAAACTGGGCGATTCTCCTTCAGCGAAAACGCGGAAGACCACGCCGAGCCCACCGCGTGGCACCTGCAATTGTTGCGCGTGTTCGATGAAGCCGAGCCCATGATGCGACACCGACACATCGAGCAGGACTTGCGTGCCGTCACCTACAAAGATGGCGACACGGTAGTAGCATGGGTCTTTGAGAACGACGGCTGGACGCTCCCCGCAGGTTGGCATGTTCGCGATCTGACCGCCGGCGTAGAACTCTCGCCCGGCGGTCGTACGGAGCGACACCACGTGTACGTGGCGACAACATGAACTATACGCCGCGACCGACCGCCGCGTAACGGAGAATCTCCCCCATGTCAGATCGCCCCAACGTGCTGATGATCACCTGCCACGACCTCGGTCGGCAGCTTGCGTGCTACAACCGTCCGACGCACAGCCCGACGATCGATCGGCTGGCTGCGGAGGGTGTCGCGTTCGACAACTATTTCGTGTGCGCACCGCAATGCTCGCCCAGTCGCGCCTCGCTGACCACCGGCCGCTGGCCGCACCGAACGGGTGTGCTCGGCCTCGTCGGCGCGTGGGGCTGGCAGATGCGCGATGATGTGCCCACGCTCGCTAAAGTGCTCGGTTCCGCCGGCTACGACACCTGGCTGTGGGGGTTTCAACACGAGCACCCCGACCCCGCTGCACTCGGTTACCAACACGACCCGATCCAGTACGAACGGGGCCAGGTGCATCGCATCGTGGCGGATCACGTCGGGCCGCAGTGCGCCGATTGGCTGGCGGGCAAGCCCGAGGGGCCGTGGTTCGCGTCCGTCGGCTTCTACGAAACACACCTGGGTTGGCCCCGGCGGGTCGCTTCTGCCCATGAGGTCGCCCATAAACCCGTGCCGGCGTACCTGCCCGATTCCCCGTCACTGCGGCAGGACATGGCCAACTTCGACCAATCGCTGCACCAGGCTGATCGCAACGTGCAGCGGATCCTCGACGCGCTCGATCGCAGCGGGCAGGCGGACAACACGCTGATCATTTTCACAACGGATCACGGCCTGCCCCTGCCACGAGCCAAGTGCGACCTGCGCGATGCGGGCCTTATAGCGGCGCTGCTGATGCGCTGGCCTTCAAAGCTCGCAGCCAATCGGCGGTGCGGCGAGCTGCTCAGCGGTGTTGACCTGATGCCGACTGTGCTCGAGCTCGTCGGCGTCGATGCGCCAGACGGGATGGATGGTGCGAGCTTCGCGGGGCTGCTGGTCGGCGGTGACTATCAACCCCGGCCTGCGATCTTTGCCGAGCAGACCTGGCACGACATGTATCGCCCGCTGCGCTCGATCCGCACCCATCGTCACAAGGTCATTGAGCGCTTCAACGACTTCCCCGACAACGTCTTGCCCAAAGACTTCTACCAGACCTGTGGCTCTGCGGGGGAGATCGCCCGACAACTCGACACGACCACGCCGGCGCGCCTGGAGTTCTACGACCTGGCGACCGATCCGCTGGAGCTCCGGCCGCACGTCGCCGAGGCAGCGGATAAGCTGCCCGAGGCCGGTCGGCAACTCGCCGGCAAGCTGCACGCGTGGATGCAGCACAGCGGCGACCCGCTGCTTGACGGCCCGGTCGTCTGCCCGAATGGAACCGCGCCCTGACTCCCGAAGAGGCATCAACACCCGCCATGACATCGACATCATCACCAAACGCAACCGCCACGACACCCAAGCGAGTGATCTGGATCACCAGCGATCACATGCGATACGACCACATCGCTGCGAACGGCAACCCCGCGATGGTCACGCCGGCGCTCGATGCGCTGGTCGGGCAGGGCATCAGCTTCAGCCAATGCCACGTGC
>JBGTLW010000096.1:0-8156 GCA_041743835.1 Phycisphaeraceae bacterium
GCGATCCGTCTGGCTGTGGCCGAGCACCGCGATACGCCGCCTGCGGTGCGCGCCCGGCTGCGCTACGACCTGGATGAGAATGTCCGCGTTGCAGCGGTGTCAGCGCATCAAGCACCGATGTTGGTCGAGCGATGACCTTTAGCCGGCATCCCTTAGCGGGCCCCAGCCGCAGCGGCCGGCGCTTCCTGATTCTTTAGCGCGATGAGCCGGTCGATGAATTGGTCCATCCCCTTGCCGGTGCGTGCGGAGACCTCGACGACTTCCATGCCCGGGCGCACATCCTGGATCGCGCGTTGCATCTTTGCCGCGTCGAAATCGAGCACCGCCGCAAGGTCCATCTTGGTGATGACCGCGATGTCTGCGGTGTTGAAGATGGTGGGGTATTTGAGCGGCTTGTCTTCGCCCTCGGTGGTGGAGACCAGCACCAGCCGTGTGTCCTCGCCTAAGTCGAAGCCGGACGGGCAGACCAGGTTGCCGACGTTCTCGATGAAGAGGAAGTCGAGCGAATCCAGTGACCAGCCCGCCTCGGCAAACGCCTGCTCGACCATCTCGGTTTCGAGGTGGCAGATGGTGCCGGTGGCGATCTGCTTCACGGGGACGCCGGCCTCGGCCAGGCGCACCGCATCGTTGTCCGTCGCCAGGTCGCCCACCAGCGCCGCGACGCGGAAGCGCCCGGCCAAGCCCGCCAGCGTCTGCTTGAGCAGCTCGGTCTTGCCCGTGCCCGGCGAGGAGACGAGGCTGACCACGTAACACCCCGCCGCATTGGCACGGGCACGGAACGCGCGGGCCAGCTCGTCGTTCTTCTTGAGGATGCGCGTGCGGACCTCAATGATCCGCGGCGGCTTGGGCGGGTGTGTCATCGTGAAGCTCCAGTGAGAGGATGTCCAGCTCGCGCCCGCGCACGATCCGTGGCGTGGGCGTGTCGCAGACCGGGCAGCGCATCTTGTAACCCGCGATCTCGATCTCGCGTTCGCAGGAGGGGCAGTGTACCGCGGCGGGGATGTGATCGATCCGCAGGGCGGCGCCAGCCAGCGGGCTGCCCTGTGTCGCCACATCCCACGCAAACCCAAGGGCCTCGGGGATCACGCCGGACATCGCGCCCACGCGGATGCTCACAGCCGCGACCCGCGCCCCGCGCTGGTCTTCCAGGGTGTTGACGACGCTGTCCACAATCTGCATGGCAATAGATAGTTCGTGCATGGGAGCAAGGTTTGCGGTGTGTCGTTGCCGTCCGACCGTCCGATTCACGTGCCCTTCCACGCGTCGATGCCTTTGTCGCTGGTCTGCTTCTTCTGGCGGGGCAGGTGGCCCTCATCCACAAGCGTCGCCAGCACATCGAGCATCGCGCGCACCGCGAGCAAAGCGGTGATGTCGCTGGTGTCGTACGCGGGCGCGACCTCGACGACCTCCATGGCGCAGATGCCTTCCTTGGCGACGAGCTTGAGCAGCTTGAGCACTTCGCGCGGCAGGAAGCCGCCCGGCTCGGGCCAGCCCGTGCCCGGCACGAAGCCGCAGTCCACGCTGTCGATATCGAAGCTCAGGTACACCGCCTTGACGTTGCCCTTCCACGCGGCCTCGAGCGCCATCTCGGCGATCTTGGCGATGCCATGCTCATCGACATCATCCATCGTGAAGATGTTGCTGCCGCGCTCGCGCGCGACTTTCACCCCCGCGCGGGGCACCTGCCACCCGCCGATGCCGACCTGCACGAGGTTCTTCGCGGGGGCGTTGGGGATGTTGGTGGCGTGGAACCACGGGCAGGTGTGCATGCGCTCGTCCATGTCTTTTTCCTGCGTGTCGATGTGGCGGTCGATGTGGATGATGCCGATATCGCCATCGACGTGCGGCGCGATGCCCCGGACGTTGGGGTAGCCCAGCGAGTGGTCGCCGCCCATGAGGAACGGGAAGCAGCCGGAGGCATAGACGTGTGACACGGCGCGGGAGACCTGGTCGAATGACTTTTCGATGTTGCCGATGGTGAACACGTCGCCCAGGTCACACATCTTGATCGACTCGACCAGATCGACCCCCAGCTCGTAGAAGTAGGACGTGTAGAGCGCGGAGATGCGGCGCATGCCTTGCGGGCCGAAGCGTGTGCCCGAGCGGTAGGTGGTGCCGATGTCGAAGGGGATGCCCATGAACGCCACGTCGTAGTTGCCGACCAGCCGGGCATCTTCGAGGTACTTGGTTTTGAGCAGCGTGTTGATGCCCGCGTAGTGGGGCAGCTCGCCACGGGCGAAGGTGGTGATGGTGCGGTCGGCGATGGAGTCCGCGGCGGGCAGCCCGAACACCTGCTGCTCGCGCAGCGCCTCGTGCGTGGCGATCTCGCTGAGCGTCTGCTCCTTGAGCGCAGCGAGGTAGCCCTTCATCTGGTCCATCGAGAGCGGTTCTTGTTGCGGTTCGGGCATGGGGGCGATCCTTGGGTTAGGTAGCGACTTGGTGAAAGATAACAGCTCACAAACCGATGATGGCGCGACTGACGAAAGCGACTGCCTTGCTCAGTCATCAACAGCCCGCTGACTACGTACGCGGGACCTCCGCAGATAGCACATAATGACGGTTACGCTTCAAAATACCTCATCCCCCACCACGGTCATCCGTCCGATCTGCAGCGGGGCCTCGCGCGCCTCCTCGGGTGGGTGGATCAACTCCTCCAGGCGTTTCTTGGTGGCGATGAAGCTGGGGTCGAACATCTGCGCGGCATGACGCGGGCGGGGGACGGGCACCTCGATGACCTCCTTGATGTGGCCGGGGTTCTTGCCCAGCACGATGATGCGGTCCGCGAGGTACACCGCTTCATCCAGATCGTGCGTGATGAAGATGATGGTGACATCGACCTTCTGCCAGATCTGGAGCAGGTAGCTCTGCATCTGGCACCGGGTCTGGGCGTCGAGCGCTCCGAAGGGCTCATCCATCAGCAGGACGCGTGGCTTGTTAGCCAGCGCCCGCGCGATGGCGACGCGCTGCTTCATCCCGCCGGAGAGTTGGTGGGGGTAGTGGTGGGCGAAGTCCCGCAGCCCGACCACGTCGATCCACTGGCACGCCTCGCGTTTCGCGTAGTTGGGCCCGTGCCCGCAGGCCTCTGGGCCGAACATCACGTTCCGCTGCACCGTCAGCCACGGGAACAGCGTGTACGACTGGAACACCATGCCGCGGTCGGGGCCGGGGCCTTGCACCGGCTTGCCATCGAGCAGCATCCGCCCCTCGGTGGGGTTGTCCAGCCCCGCGATCATGCGGATCAGCGTGCTCTTGCCGCAGCCCGACGGGCCGATCACCATCACGATCTCCCGGCGGTGTACCTGGAAACTGACCCCGCCCAGCGCGCGGACGCGCTCACCCTGCGGGCTGACAAACGTCTTGCCCAGCCGATCCGCCTCGAAGACGACCGGCCGCTGCCTGATGCGGTCGAACCGGTCGCGCACGGCCGGCTCCATCGCGCGGTAATCGGGAAGCTCAAGCGGAGCTGACACCGGCGGCTCCTTCCTGCGGGGTGATCGCGGGCATCGGCCGGTCATCCACGGTGACTTTGCCCGCGCGGCGTCTTCGGGTGAGTGTCTCGCGCCACAGCGCGAAGAAGCCCTGCCTTGCCTGTGTGTATTCCCACGGGAAGAGGTAGCGGGCGAGCACCTGGAGCGTCTGATCGGTGAGAAACCCGATGATGCCGATGAGCATGATGACGGGGAAGACGCGGTCGAAGTTGTATCGGCCGCCCTGCGTGACGATGAAGTCGGTGAGTCCGGACTTCTCGCCGATGAGCTCCGCGATGACCAGCCAGGTCCACGCCCAGCCCAGGAGGACGCGCAGGTCGTTGTAGAGCTTGGGCAGGATGCCGGGGATGATGACACGGGCGACCAGCAGCTTGTCTTTGGCGCCCAGCGTCTGCGCCGCTTCGATGAGCGAGCGGTCGAGCAGGCGCGTGGTGTTGCCGAGCATGAGCACCATGTGCGGGAACGTGCCGATGAACACCAGCGCGATCTTGGGCGCTCCGGCTGTTCCCAGCGCCGCCATGAGCAGCAGCCCGAACGTCGGCGCGGGCATGTAGCGGAAGAAGTCGGTGAATGGCTCCGCCAGCTTCGCGAAGAAGTCGTAGGTCCCGCACAGGATCCCCAGCGGGATGCCGATCGCGCACGCCAGCACAAACGCCCCGAACACCACCTTCAATGAGCTGAACAATCGCTGGTGCATCCACGGCAGGTTGTTCGGGGGCTTGGTCGTGAAGTCTGACCAGGCCGCGATCACACACTCGTGCGGCGCGGGCAGGAACGCGGGCGACGCGGAGACGCCCTGCGGGATCAACGAGCGCATCGGCACACGGGTGAACGCGGACGAGTCATAAGGCCCGCCCCGGTCCATGATCGCCCAGTTCTCCCGGATGATCGCGAGGTTCTCTTCCGTCAGCGCCGCGGCCGCGTCGGGCAGCAGGCCCTGGGCGATCTTGCGGTGGGTGTCGTAGAGCGCCGCGTCAATCGCGTCAATGTCGGTCATGTCCACGCCATCGAGCCAGCCCCGGCTTAGTGCGATCGGCCGGAGGTCGCGGATGCGCTTCTTGTTGTTGCGGGATGCGGTGTAGGTTTCCCCCGCCTCGCGCTGGGCGATGATCTGGCGATTGGCTTCGCGCACCAGGTCGGTGTGCTGGCTGAAGAAGTCCTTCCTGATCCTGCTGCCGGGGGTGTACGCGGCCATGCCTTCGATCGGCTCTGTCGTCAGGGTGAACTTGTACTCGGCGTGGAACGCGGGGACATATGCCAGCAGGCACCACAGCGCGATCGGCATGAGGAACGAGCAGAGCATGAGCACCAGCCGCCGGTTGGCGGAGAGCTCCTGCCGAACCGTGAGCCAGGGCTCGCGTGGCGTGCGTTGTGGAGCGGCTGTGTGCATCGGAAAGAAGCGAAGGGCCGGCTAAATCCCCGGGGCGGGCGTTGTGTGCCCGCCCCGGAGAAGGAGGAGGTCAAAACAGGATGTCACCCGCCAACTTCAGCCCGCGTCATGCCTTACTTCTTCGATTCCGCGTAGGCTTTGGTCAGGCTCGGGTCCAGGAAAGTCTTGTACGCCAACGGTTTCTCATAGGCCTCGTACTTCACGTTGAACTTGTTGACATAGTCCGTCGAGCCGTAGATCGACTTGAGCGTGTCGCCTTCCTTCCAGACCTCGAGCGCTTCCTCCAGCGTGAGGATGTATGTGCCCTTGAAGAACGGCTCGTACTCCTCGGGGGTCACCTGCACGCGGGCCGAGAGGATCTTCAGCGCATCATCGAGGTTGTCTTCATCCTTGAGATAATCCACCACGCGGTACCACACCGAGACGACCTTGGCCCAGTCTTCGCGGTTGCTCTGGAGGCTCTCGGGTGTGACGCACAGCAGGTCGTAGATGATGCCCGGTGCATCGGCTGAGGAGAAGATGGCCTTGGAACCCGCGACCGCCTTGAGCGCTTCGCCGGAGTTGGGCTGCCACGCCGCGATCGCGGACACGTCGCCCGACGCGAGCATGGTCGGGGTCTTGTCGGTGGGGGTGTTCACCCACTCCACGTCCTCGGCCGTCATGCCGTTCTCGGTCAGCGCGGTGATGGCGATCAGGTGGGCCACGAAGCCCAGCTCCGCAGCGACCTTCTTGCCCTTGAGGTCTTTGACGGTCTTGATGTCGGGGCCGGCGACGAGCATGTCGTTGCCGTTGGAGTAGTCGTTGATGAGGATCGCGACCGAGGGCTTGGCGCTGCCGGTGACCAGCGCATCGCCGTTGGTCATGCACACCGCGTCGAGCTGGCCCGCGGCATAGGCATCCATCGACGCGACATAGTCGAACCACACGAACTCGACATCAACCCCCGCTTCCTTGAACCAACCCTTCTGCACCGCGATCTCCCACGCGACCCAGCCCGGCCAGTCGGAGTAACCGATCTTCAACGGCTTGTCGGCCACAGCGGGTGACGTATGGCAAAGCCCGGCCGCGACAACGAGGGCAAAACAAAGGAACTGGCGGATCCGTGACAACATCTGGCATCTCCATTGGCAGTGTGAAGCGGGACGGCTGCGATAGCGCAGCTTGCAATCCACCCCCCGCGAGACCGGCCGAGGGTGGGCGGGCGTTGCCCCGCTCACCGGGGGGCCGGTCGGGCTGAGGGTCGGCTGATGGATTCTTAGAAACCCGCCCCAGCGGGGAGGGGTCCGCGAACGGCCAGCCTGGATTCGTTCAGCATTGCCGAGGAACCGATGGTCAACGCAACCATCCACCTTGCAGGTGAAGCAAAGTTGGTGCCATCAGGCTCGAATTGCTCGGTTAGGAACACCAGTGGGCTTCAGAGCGATAACCGGGCGGGTCGAAGTGAAACATGAGCCGTGCGGCTGCGCGCTTTGTGGGCAGACGCCAGCCCGCACATCAGGGCGACGCCTGCGAATCAAGCATCAGCCCGGCCCGGCGGCGGACTCCCTCCATCATCGCGATGTGGTCGCGCCCGAGCTTGAGGTCGATCCCGGTGAAATGCACCGCCAGCGTATGGGCAGCCCCGATCCGCTCCGCGAGGGCGGGTTCGATCGCCAGCGTCAGCCGTTCATCCCGGGCCTCGACTTTGCCCACGCCCGACCGGCCGGCCGTCTGCTTCGCGCCGCCCAGCGTGTCCAGGGTCTGGTAGCTCACCACGGGGACCTGCACCGCCTCGCCATCGATCAGGAGCGTCGCGGCCTTGAAGTTGCGGTATCGGCGGTTGGGGTTGGCCTTGGTGTAGAGCACCAATTGGAAGCTTTCGGGTTGCTCAGTTAGTTCAGTCCCGGCGAACTCGAAGGCCGCGGTTACCAGGTGTTCCACGAAGCCAGCCGTGTTGGCCGAGGCCACGGGCATCGGCGTGCCCTCCACGGTGGTGAGGTCCGCCTTCTCGTCGTATCGGCTCTTGATGAGGGTTTTCTGGGTTTCCAGCAGCTCGCCCTTGGAGGTGACCCCCGCGATCTGCTCCAGCTCCGCCTTCTCGCTCTCCAGCGACTGCACACGGGCCTTGGCCTGGGCGAGCTCTTTCTCCAGCGCCAGCGGCGCAGGCTCTGATTTGCTGTCCGCGGCCGTCGGCTCGTCACTTATGGCTGGCTTCATTGCAGCGAGTTGCTCACGGAGGGCCTTGTTCTCAGCCTCCAAAGCCGCGACCCTCGCCCGCAGCTCACGGATCACGTCCCCAGCCGCAGCCTCATCGCCCAACGCCTGTGCAGTCATTGGCCCAAGCAACCCCGCAAGCAGCAGGACACAGCATCCACAGCAAAATACGTTGTAACGCACATCAGTCTCCAAGAAGAGGTGGCGGGGCAATCAAGATGACAAGCATCGCATCATCGCAAGGCATCGCACGGGCAGGCCATCTGAATTATGGCGAGTTCCCGCTGGGAAGCAAAGCCCAATCACCAGCGCTGCAACGCCTCGATGGCTCTGCCGCGTCACAATCCGAAGCCGAGGCGGGTTAGAGCGTGGTGACTTTCAGGCCGTCGGGGTCCACCTCGAAATCGAAGAAGCGGGCCAGTGCGTTGGTTGGGTTACGGTTGAGTTGCTGGCGGATGCGGCGGGCTGCGTCGGGGTCTTTGGCGATCATGAAGACAAAACCGCCGCCGCCCGCGCCCGGCAGCAGCCTCGCATCGAGGTAGCGGTTGATCGGGCGCAGCAACGCCTCGATCCGCGGGTTGGTCGAGCCGGGGTCGATGGCCCGCTTGAGCTGCCAATACTCTTCGATTCGCCGTGCGGTGGCCTGCGGGTCGCCCGCGTCCATGTCGCGCTTGAGTTGCTCTGCCCCGGCCTTTAGCCTTTCGACGATCGACAACACCTCGCCATCGCGCGCAAGGTAACGGTGCACCACGTTCTGCAGGATGTCCCGCGCCATCCGCTTGATGCCGGTGAAGTAGAGCAGGCACCGGCCGCGCAGGTCGGACTTGGCTGATAGATCAAACGCGCTCCAGTGGATCGATGGTGTCTGGTCCGGTCCTGGCCTGGTCCGCAGCAGCTTGACCCCGCCGACGATCCCGCCCACCTGGTCCTGCCACCCGCCGCCGGTGCCCATGATCTGTTCGAGCAGCAGCGTGCGTGAGATGAGGTCGTCCTGCTGGATCGGCCGGCCGGTGACGCGGGCCATGCACGCCAGCATCGCGGCGCCGAGGATGGACGACGTGCCCATGCCCGATCCCTTGGGCAGC
>JBGTLW010000097.1:0-7549 GCA_041743835.1 Phycisphaeraceae bacterium
GGCAGATGTGTCGGCCGCCAGACGCTTCGCCGCCAGACGCTTCGTCACCAGACGCTTCGCCGCGGGGCGGCTCAGCGTCGGCGTGGGGGTGGGGGTTCGCGTGGGCGTGGGCGTCGTGGAAACGCTTGATGGCGAGCAGGCCCGCGTACTCGCCCTGGCTCCCGGCGTTGGGCTGGAGCGACACCGCGGCAAAGCCGGTACACGCGCCGAGCCAGGCCTCCAGGTCGTCAAAAATCTTGCGGTAACCCGCCGCCTGCTCCGCGGGGCAGAACGGGTGCAGGTCCGCGAACTGGGGCCAGGTGATCGGGATCATCTCGGCCGCGGCATTGAGCTTCATCGTGCACGACCCCAGCGGGATCATGCTGCGATCCAGCCCGATGTCCCGCCCGATCAGGCGGTTGAGATACCGCAGCATCTCGTGCTCGCTGTGATAACGGTTGAACACCGGGTGGGTCAGGAATGGCGAATGGCGGATGGCGGATGGCGGAAGGGAAATGGCCGCCGCATCACCGGCCGTCACCCCGGACGCTGCGACGCCAAGCGCCTCCGCCACAGCCGCCACATCTTCCGGGGTGGTGGTCTGGTCCAGCGCGAGGCTGACGGTCGTGCGGTCGATGCGTCGGAGGTTGAATCCCGCGGCCAGGGCCTTGGCGAGCGTGGCGTCCGCATCGGTCACGCGGAGGGTCAGGGTGTCGAACCAGGTGGTGTTGAGGACCTCTAGCCCGGGGAGACCGGCGAGGCGTAGCTCGCTGGTCAGCGCGGTGGTGAGGGCGTGGACGCGTTGGGCGATGCGCTTGAGGCCTTGCGGGCCGTGCCACACGGCGTACATGCCGGCGGTGATGGCGAGCAGGGCCTGCGCGGTGCAGATGTTGCTCGTGGCCTTGTCGCGCTTGATGTGTTGCTCGCGGGTCTGGATGGCCATGCGATACGCGGGGTTGCCGTGCGCATCTTTGGACACGCCGATGAGTCGGCCGGGCATCTTGCGTGCGTGCTTCTCGTGCGTGGAGAGGAACGCGGCATGGGGTCCGCCGTAACCCATCGGCACGCCGAAGCGCTGGCTGGATCCGACGGCGATGTCCGCGCCCCACTCGCCGGGCGGCGTGATGAGGCAGCAGGCGAGCAGGTCCGTCGCCGCGACAACCAGCGCGCCGTGCTCGTGCGCTTTGGCGGCCAAGTCGCGGTAATCCTCGATGGTGCCGAAGGTATCGGGGTACTGCACGAGCACCCCCGAGATGTCGTTCCACGCGATATCAGCGTTCGAGGGGCAGAGCGGATCACACACCAGCAGCTCGATGCCAAGGGTCGCGGCCCGGGTTTGCACCACCGCGAGGGTTTGCGGGTGAATGTTGTCGTTGACCAGAAACCGGGGCTTTTTGCCCCGCGCGTTGCCGTGGCACATCGCCATCGCTTCCGCGGCGGCGGTCGCTTCATCCAGCAGCGACGCGCCCGCCAGGGGCAGGCCCGTGAGGTCACACACCATCGTCTGGAAGTTGAGCAGCGCTTCGAGCCGGCCCTGGCTGATCTCGGCCTGGTACGGCGTGTACGGCGTGTACCACCGGGGGTCTTCGAGCAGGTTGCGGAGCAGCACCGGCGGGGTCATCGTGCCGTAGTACCCCTGCCCGATCATCGACCGCACGACTTTGTTCTGCGCAGCGATGGTGCGCAGGTACGCCAGCATCGCGTGCTCCTGGCCATCGGCGTAGCCAAGCTCGGGCAGGCCGGGCAGCGTCATCGGCTTGGGCAGGCGTATCTCTGCGGGCACGGTGGCGTCGATCAGCGCGTCGAGGCTGTCAAACCCCAGAGTGCGCAGCATGACCTCTGCATCCTGCGGCGTGGGGCCGATGTGCCGGCCGGCAAACGGATCGCTGCGCCGCAAGCTCGCGGGGACGTGCGATTGCTCGGCGGACGGTTCCGTGGTCGTTTCCGTGGACAGTTCCGTGGACAATTCCGGGGTTATTTCCGGGGGGGGGCTGGTGGGCATGCGGAGAAGTCTAGGGCTGCTGATGCCCCATCGCAATGCCCACGAAAATCATACCAGCGACCGTCACGGCAGGGGGACATCCTCGAACACAAACGGCAGCGCGGCCGTGGCCATCCGTGTCGCCACGTGCAGACGCAGGGTCGTGGGTGTCTGCCCCGCCACCTTGTTCACCCGCGGCCGCATGTACAGGGTGTAATGGCGTTGGTTGTTGATATTGATCGACGAGTTGCTGGTGGACAGGTTGGATTGAGGCATCACCTCGCCATAGGTGTCGAGCACCTCGATCCGTATGACGCTTGGCTCGCGGTCCATCCGCATCGATTGATTGGCGTCCTGCCCATCGCGGGTGAAGTGGACGGTGATATCGCTGTAGGAGTTGGTGTGGTTGATTTCCAGCATGTGATACCGCAGTTCGCCGAACAAAGGCGTGAACGCGGCGGTTTTTTCGAGCGGGATGTCGATGGCGACGACCTGGGCCGCGATCTGGATGGGCACGAAGCCGGTGAGGCTCTTGAAGGACTTGGCGTCGGTGTCCATGTTCTGGATGTTGCCGCTGACCTGTCGGTAGGGGGAGGGGCGGCTGCTGTCGCGTTGGGGCGGGTAGTACGTGGTGTTGGGTAGCGCGGGCGGGGCACCGGGCTTGCCGAAGGCCGCAACGATGTCCATGCGGTTGGGCATGACTTCTTCGCCCTCGCCGTTGACCGCGCTGGTGAAGATGATCTGCGAGCCGACACCCATCACGCGCGTGTCGTTGGGCAGCGTCACGTAGGCGGAGAAGCTCATGTTCCGGCTGATCTGCCCGGTCACCAGATTCACGTTGGCGCTCTTGCTGAGGTTGATCCACTCCAGCAGGATCGCTTCGAGCTCATCCTCCACAATCAGCGCAACCTCTTCATCAGACAACGGCTCGGGCGGCTTCTTCGCCTCGGTGGTGATGTCCACCTCATCCTCATCGGCTGGCTTTTCCGCGTCCGCAGGCGCATCCGGCTCGGCAGCGCGCTCCGTGGCGGCGGGCGCCTCGGCGGGCACCGTCACGATGAGGGGTCTGGGCACAGGCTCGGCGCGCGTGGCCGGCTCGGCATCCTCCGCTAGCACCGCCCCTGCGGTGAACAACCCCAGACACAACGCAAGACAGTTCCGATGTTTCATTGCTGGACCCCGTATGAAAGTCGCAGTTCGAGCTATCATCTTACCCTAATCCCAAGAGCGCTTGCGAGCCCTGTCATGCCCGCCCACAACGACCAACTTGCCCGGCTGTTCCAGCAGATGGCCGATGGGCTGGAGCTGCTGGGCGCGAACCGGTTCAAGGTCATCAGCTTCCAGCGGGCGGCACGCGTGCTCGGCGAGATGCCCGAGGACGTCGCAAGCTTCACCGAGCAGGAGCTGACCGAGATCGAGGGCATCGGCAAAGGAACCGCCCAACGCATCGCCGAGTTCCTGAAGACCGGCTCCATCGACGAGCACCAAAAGATCGTCGCCGACGTCCCGCCGGGGCTGTTCCGGGTCCTCGGCATCCCCGGCCTCGGGCCAAAGACCGTCAAACAACTCTGGGACGAAGCGCAGGTCACCGACCTACAGACGCTCACCGCGGCCCTGGGTTCCGGCCAACTGGAAAAACTCAAGGGCTTCGGCAAGAAAAAGATCGAGAACATCCAGAAAAACCTCGCCTTCATGCAGACCGCAGTGCAACGCACCCGGCTGGGCAGCGCGCTGCCCCTGGCTGAGGCGGTCGTGGCGTTCCTCCGGCAGATCGAACAGGTGCAGCGCTGCGACTTTGCCGGGTCGCTGCGCCGGGGCAAGGAGACCATCGGCGATATCGACATCCTCTGTGCCGCAGATTCCGAGCACGCATCCAAAATCATGGACCACTTCACGGGCATGGACATCGTCGCGGATGTCATCGTCAAGGGGCAGACCAAGGCCTCGGTCCGGGCCGACAGCGAGCGCGGCGGGATCCAGATCGACCTGCGCGTCGTGGCGCCCGAGAGCTACGGCCCTGCGCTGATGTACTTCACCGGCAGCAAGGAACACAACGTCCGCCTCCGCGAACGCGCCCAGACCCTGGGCTACACCCTCAACGAGTACGCCCTCTCCGTCGTCGAAGGCGCCGACAAAAACCCCCCACAACCCCCCACCCCAAAGCCGCGGGATCGCCATCCCGCGGTCCCCCCGAAAAACGCCGCAGCCCCCTCAAACACGACCGCCCCCGATGCCGACGCATACGAAGCCCCCATCTACCAAGCCCTCGGCCTCGCATGGGTCCCCCCCGAGTTGCGCGAGGACCGTGGCGAGCTCGCCTTGGCAGAGGCTGGCGAGTTGCCGCAGCTCATCACCGCAGATGACATCCGGGCCGAGCTGCACGCGCACACCACCGCGTCCGATGGGGTGTGGTCGGAGGTGGAACTGGTTGAAGCGGCCATCGAGCGCGGCTTCCACACCGTCGCCATCACCGACCACTCCCGGAGTCAGTTCCAGGCAAACGGGCTGGATGCGGATCGGCTGCGCGAGCACATCGAGCTGATCCGCATGGTGGCGGACAGATACAAGGACCGCATCAGGGTGCTGGCCGGCTCCGAGGTGGACATCCTCAGCGATGGCTCGCTGGATTACCCCGACAAGCTGCTGGCCAAGCTGGACATCGTCGTGGCGTCGCCCCATGCCGCGCTCTCGCAGGACCCGGACAAAGCCACCGCGCGATTGCTGCGCGCGATCGACAACCCCTACGTCACGATCCTCGGCCATCCCACCGGCCGGCTGGTCGGCAAGCGCGAGGGGCTGTCGCCCGACATGCCCCGGCTGTATGCCGCCGCCGCCAAGCGCGGCATCGCGATGGAGGTCAACGCCAACCACTACCGACTGGACCTGCGCGACACCCACGCACGGGCCGCGCTGGCGGCGGGCGTGAAGCTGGCGATCAACACCGATGCGCACGGCCCCGCGGACCTCGACCAGCTCCGCTACGGCCTGTTCACCGCGCGCCGGGCCGGGGCAACCCGCAACGATGTCGTCAATTGTCTCGGCCCCGACCAGCTCGCCACCTGGATCAAGTCCACCCGGCCCTAACACGCCCCACAGAGCCACGCCATACAGAGCCGCGCACGTAAGTAAGCGGTTCCCCCCGCCATCAGAGCCGCCTCGTCCCCGTGGGGGTCCGCCGCGGGGACGCGGCGGCTCTGTGAAAAACACACTGCGCCAAACCCGAGGGACCCAACCGCTCCCTGACGGTCGCGGCTCTGATTGAATCGTTACTCACGCGCCTTATCAGAGCCGCGCACGTAAGTAAGCGGTTGTCTTGAAAATGCAACGCGCGAACCAACCGCTCCCTCACGGTCGCGGCTCTGTTAAGGCGTCTATGCCGCGGCGGTGTGTGTGAACTCGTGGACCGCTTCGTCGCTGCGGGATTTTGCGGCATACATCGCCTTATCAGCCTGGGCGATCAGCGTGGACCCGCTGCTCGCGCCGCAACGACGCAGCGACGTGATGCCAAGGCTCATCGTCACCCGGCCGACATACCCGATCCCGGCCAGGGCCTCGCGCGACTGCTGCTCGAACTGCTCGGTGATGCGGTGCGCGATCGCCAACGCGTCGTGGTACTGCGCCCGGTTGAGCAGCAGCACAAACTCATCCCCACCAAACCGCCCCGCGATATCGCTGACACGGCAGTTGTCGCGCAGCACGTTGGCCGCGAGCCGAAGCACCTCGTCGCCCTGCTGGTGGCCCAGCGTGTCGTTGAGCGGCTTGAAGCCGTCGAGGTCCATAAGCATCAGCGAGATGTCGTGGCCCTCGCGGGTGGCCTCGGCAAACCGCTGCTCCAGCGCGTCGTTGAAGGCGCGACGGTTCGCAAGCCCCGTGAGCGGGTCGGTCGCGGCGATGGTTTCCAGCCGTCGCACCAGGTCCTCGAGCTGCTGGTTCTTCTCGTTAAGCTCGCGGAGCAGCTGCTGGTTCTCCTGCTTGATGCGGTACAGCGCCAGGTTCTTCTCGATGTTCACCGGCAGGGAGAACAGGTAGTCGCCGGACTTCACCACGTAGTCGTAAGCCCCCTGCTGGATCGCGCGGATGGCGTTGTCGAGGATGCCCTCGGCGGTCACAAAAACCACCGGCAGGTCCGGCCTCTGCTCCAGCAACTCGGGCAACAGGTCCAGCCCCGTACCATCGGGCAGGTTCATGTCCGAAAGCAGCAGGTCATACGCGGCCAGGTCCAGGGAGCGGGCGGCATCCAGCGTGGTGACGTGGGTGACGATGCCCCGCCCGAAGTGGTCTTCCAGCGCCTCACGCACCAGCTCCGCGGTGTCGGTGTCATCCTCAAGCAACAGCAGGCGCAGGGGCGACGGGGGCGGGGTGAACGTGGGGGCGTGCCTGTTCATCGTTCGCGATTTCGGGGGGCAGCGGGGGGCTGGCGGCACGAACAACTTGTGCCGCACCCCTCCCACATCGGGTGAATCCGGGCATTGATTTAGGCGCCGGGCGGCCGGTCACCCCCGGACTTTCCCTCAGGCCGTAGAATCCCCGCTATGAGATGGGTTTTAGGCATCGCCGCTGGTCTTCTGGTTCTGTCTGTGGTCACGACCTGGGGCGGCAAGACCCCGGACGCGGATGTGGTCTTCATCACGGGCAACGAGCACAACCACCTCGACCCGCAGCGGATGAGCTGGTCCCACGACATCCGCATCGCCAGCGCGCTTTATCAGACGCTGGTCGATCTGGACTACGAGACCTTCACGATCTCGCCCGCCGGGGCGCACCGCTGGGAGGTGTCCGACGACGGGCTGACCTACACCTTCCACCTTCGTCCCGAGGCCAGGTGGTCCAACGGCGACCCGGTCACCGCGCACGACTACGTCTACGCCTGGCGACGCGGCATGATGCCCGACCTCGCGTCGGACTACGCCGCCATGCTCTTTGTCATCAAGGGCTCGCGGGCCTTCTTCGACAAGCGCAACGAAGACCTCAAGGCCTACGCCGCCATGCGCGACAAGTTCAACACGCCCGGAAAGCCCGAGACCGCCGCAGCCCTCTACGAAAACGCCAAGGCCTACTTCCACGAGATGGTCGGCATCCAGACGCCCGACGACCACACGCTCATCGTCACGCTCGAACAACCCACCGCGTATTTCCTGGACCTGGTCGCGTTTGCGACCTACATGCCCGTCCATGTGCCCAGCCTGGAGAAGCACACCCGCATCGCGCCGGACACGGGCATGGCCCACGTGCTGCCCGCGTATTGGTCCACGCCCATCACCAACGGGCCTTACGTCCTGGAGGAACGCCGACCGCTGCGGTACCTGTACATGACCGCCAGCCCGACGTTCTGGAACCACGCCGCGACCCGCAACGCCTCGGTGCTCGAGCTCATCATCACCGAGCCGAGCACGGCGCTGCAGGCCTACGAGACCGGGGCCGCGAACCTGCACCTGTCTGTGCCCGGCGCGGGCGAGGTGGGGAAGCTGGTCGCCCCGTGGGTCGGCCAGCGCCCCGACGCGCACCGCCAGCCCATGGCCGGGACCTACTTCTACAACTTCAACTGCAGCCCCACGCTTAACAACGGCTCTGCCAACCCGCTGCACGACC
>JBGTLW010000098.1:0-4728 GCA_041743835.1 Phycisphaeraceae bacterium
GGACGATGAGGATGTCCTGCCCCACCTGGATATGGACCGGGCTATGAAAACGCCGGAGTTCCAGTTTTTCCTGCTGGTGATGGTGCCGTGCTTACTTGAGTATGGTCGGTCGCCGATGCGTCTTTACGCCAGCGCTCGCCGCGGCAATCTGGAGTCCTTGGACATGCTGCTGAGGATCGACAAGTCGATCATTCGCGACCCCGTGATGGGTCGGGTGCTACAGCGGATCGGCATGGAGCGGCCAGAGTTTAAGCCGCAGATGATGGCCAAGGCATACGAGGGGGTGCCCAAAGTGAAGCAGGAGTTGTCGAACATCAAGGCTAGGTTGGCAGCACATATCCAGAATGTCGCAGCCGTCATCGGGTGTGAACTCGGACCAAAGGATATTCGAGCATTGTTTCATGCGCTTGAGAAGGACGTGACGGGTGATCCGATCGCGCAAGATACCGACATTGATCCCGACGACGATAACTGGCGTCAGGCGATCAAGCGGGCGCGCTCCGGGGACAAGCGGCTTAAGCCATTCTGGCATATAGACTTGAAGCGTGACGCAATACACCTGCCGCAGCGTCACAGGGTTTTGCTGACAGGTGCCTTAGTGTCTGACTTCGATGAGTCAGAAGTGTATCCAGACTGGTTGCAAAGGGCGGGAGCCGGGGATGGGGCGGCCAGCCCGCCCCGCCCCGGCCCCGCCTTCTTGCAGCGGATCGCCGCCAGCGTCGGTGCGCGCTGGATCGCACGCCGGGCAAAACAGCTATCGCATTTCCTGCGTCGTCGTTGACCGGCTGGGAGCGGATGACTATGCGGAACAGCAGGCCAAGCGCCTCCTGGCGTCACTAATCGCGCGTCGGCTGGCGTCGCAGTTGCTTGGGAAACTTCCTGGAGAGCTTCCTGGGGGCTCCCCCGGGGACCGGGGGACGGGAGGGGGTGCGTCATGAGCGGCGCATCCCACCAGTGGCGCTACCGCCAACCGACGGCCCGCGCGATCCTGCTGACCGATGACCGCCCCGAGCAGGTGCTGTTCGGTAACTACCGCTGCCCGAGCTGCGATTGCGAGGTCATCGCACGGGCTGAGGGCTACCACGTCACGAGCAAATGCGACGGCGTTCGTGTCCTGCTGTTGCCAGAGGGTGGCATGGACCTGGAGGCGGCAACCCATGAGACACGCAAGGCCGACGCCTGCTGCCCTCGGTGCCATTGCTTCACGCAATTGATCTTCACCTATTGGGAGCAGGTGGCCTGGCTCTTGGAACCGGGAACGGTGTATCCGGTCCGGGGTGAAGCGATCGAAGACGGCGGCGAATGCTCCGGGGAGGTGGCGTGATGCCTCCGCCCCCGGAAGCGAAGACAGTCCGCCCGCCGCCGATCCCCCACCTTCCGGGGGCGGGGGCAAGTTCCGGGGGTGGGGGTGACACCAGTAACACACCCCCCCAGACTAGCCATGTCGGGGGAACTTCCTTGCCGATGACCGGGGCCGAAGACTGGCTGGAGTGGTCCTGGTCGATCGCTTGGAATGATTGCTGGGCCGACCTGCGGCAAGTGTTGGAACGCGCCAAGGCCAACGCGTCCCAGAACAACGGCCAGCCCGAGCACGGCAATATCGACACGGTGGAACTCAACGGCTACCCCGCCCTGGTCAGCCCTGGCGGCGCTCGGCTTGGCAAGGGTAACAAGGGGCCGTTCATGCCCTGGCGGGTGAAGTGGCAAGGGATGGTGCTGCTGATCGCCGACCGACCGGAGCCGCATAGGACGTTGCCGAGCATGGTTGTTCGTGCGGATGGAACGTCCTGCCTCATGGCTCGGTCGGAAAAGCTTTGGGCGCGAGCTGGCAATCTGGTTACGGCACTGGGCGGCGCAGTGGTCCGCGAACGGCTCTCGCGGGTGGACCCGTGCCTGGACCTGCCGGGAGTGGATATCGCGCCGCTGAAGCGGGCCTATCTGCAGGAGCGGTTCATCACGCGGGCCAAGGATCACCACATGGACGCGGGCAGTCGCGGCACGACCATCTATATCGGGACCGGTCCCCAACTGCGGGCATACGACAAGCTCGCGGAATTGGGCAACCGTGGCAACGATGAGAAGCGGGCGCTGATGGCGTTTCATCGCTGGTGCGGGATCGAACCCGAAGCAGCGATGCGCGTCGAATTCGAGCTGGGCCGCAAAGCGTTGACTGATCGCGGCATCGACACGGTCAGCGACTACTTCGAGCGCCGGGCCGACCTGGTGCGCTACTTTGCTCATGATTGGGTGCGGTTCACCAAGAGCAAGCCGGACCGGACGCACACAACGCGCGCGACCACGTCGCCGCTGTGGCGGCGCATCCAGGAGGGCTTTGCCGCGTGGACCGGCCGGCCGATCGGTTACCCCCTCGAACCGTTGCCGCGTGAATCCATCGACACGGCCATGCTAATCAAGTCGGCGGCGGGCATGGTGATGACGGCGGCGGTCCGTCGCGGTCAGTTCTTCGAGCGGCAGGAACAACTGCTGGGCTATGCGGTGCGCGAGTTGTCCGCAGTTCTTCGTGCCATCGATTGGCAAGAACGCATGCGCAGAAAATCGGTGGATTACTTCGATTCGGACTAGCGCCCCGGAGCCTTATGCGGTAAGCTATTCGCATCACGACAACGGGGAACACACATGACTCAGGCACTCGGCTACATCCGGCGATCCACCGACAGGCAGGAAGAATCCCTCGACCAGCAGCGGGCCAAGCTCGAAGCGTTCGCCAAGGCCAAGGGCTGGACCCTGGCGGCGGTGTATTGTGACGATGCGGTAAGCGGTAGCGATATGAAGCGTCCGGGCCTGGAACGGCTGATGGCTGACGCTACCGGTCGAGACGATGTGCAGGTCGTGCTTGCATGGGACCGCAACCGCCTGGCCCGTCCCAAAGACCCCATCGACGGCATGATGCTGGAGCGTCGGCTGGTGGAGGCGGGGAAGCGCGTCATCTATGCGGCTACGGGCATGGAAGCTGATCGGTCGTTCACCTCGGGGCTGATCGGCTACATCGAGCATCACCAGAACGGCGACTACCTGCGCAAGCTCTCCCGCGACACCATGCGGGGCTTGGTCGAGCGGGCAAAGCGTGGGCTGTGGCCCGGCGGTCCGATCCCGTTTGGTTATGACCGGCTGATCTTGGACGGCGATAAGCCGCGTCGGATCGTGCGCGACCTGGACGATGGCGGGCAGTTGGTCATCGACGTAGAGACCGGCCGGGAGCTGGAGCGCCTGCCCAAGGGCAAGAGCCACCGCAAGCAGGACCACGAGGCTTGCAGCCTGATCCCGTCCGAGCCTGGGCGTGTGCGTGCGTTGCAGAAGATGTTCAGCGACTTTGCCAGCGGCAAGCCGTCGCGCGTGCTGCGCGATGAGGTGAACGCGGCGGGGTTCCGCACCTCACGCGGTAGCATCTTCACGGTGCAGACCCTTCTGCCAATCCTGGAGAATCAGGCCTACCTGGGCCGGTGCGTTTACAACCAGCGGACGCTGAGCAAGTGGCACCGCTATCGGGACGGGTCGAGCGTCGAGCGGCACGATGAAGGGGTCGAGAAGCGCGACGCGAGCGACTGGATCACCTGTGATGATGCCTGGCCCGCTTTGATTGACACGGACACCTTCGAGCAGGTCCAGCAGCGGCGCAAGGCATCGCGCGAGCGCAACACCCACCGGCGAGGCCCGGCCATGAGAAGCGAGTACCTACTGACGGGTTTGTTCGTCTGCGGGGTTTGTGGCGGGAAGATGACCGGCCAGACCTGGACCAGCGGCAAGGGTTACAAGACGCGCTATTACGTCTGCGGCAAGCACTCCTCGGGGCACAAGCACCTATGCCCGAAGCGCTACACCGTTCCGGCAAAGCTGGTGGAGGACCATATCGCTACGCTGATCCGCATCGACCTGGTGAAGCTGCGGGACGATGAGCAACTGCACCAGTACGTGGCCCGTGAGTTGGAGCGGCTGACCGGTGGGCGAACCGATGCCCGCGACCAACTGCGGCGGCGGCTGGCGCAACTGGACCAGAAGGCGGCAACGCTGCGTGACCACCTGCTGGCCTTGGATGCGGCGACGGCCAAGGGCCTGGGCCTGTATGACGAAGCGCAGGCGGTTGGGGCTGAGCGGGTTCAGGTAGAGGCTGAGCTGTCGGGCCTGCCCGCGTCCATGCCCAGCCTGCCACCGGCCCAAGTCATCCGGGAACGGGCGGCGGCTGAGTTCGACCGGCTGGAGCAGGTGCTGTCTAGCGCGTCCGTGGAGGAAAAGCGGGAGCTGATCGCCTGCTACGTCCAACAGATAAAGGCTGAACCAGACCGGCATACGGTCCAGATCAGCCTTTATCCAACTCTATTGAGTCCAAAAATAGCGGGGGTTGGATTCGAACCAACGACCTCCGGGTTATGAGAGTCCGGAGTCCCTTTGTCGCAACTGCTTATCCCAACGTAACTAGCAGCAATCTCAATAGCTTACTGCTATCGAGCTTACCCTACCATATTACTCGCAAATACCATGTGTTGCAAGGGGTAGGGGACAGAATACAGGGCAAAGACATTTATCGCCCTTGATTCTTCGGCTGCGGTGGGTTTGGCCGATTCTTTGTGCATCGACCGGACCGCGTGGCCACGCGACAGTTTAACCCCTGATTTGGGAGTGTTGACATGGATGTCCCTGCCCTTGGCGGTATGCTGCGCGCCTTTGGTGCCGTGCCCGACCCGCGACGCTTTAACGTGACCTACACCCTGC
>JBGTLW010000099.1:0-26945 GCA_041743835.1 Phycisphaeraceae bacterium
CGCTGGCTGCTCCAGGCTCGGCCAGCACCGTATCGACCCCCGACGCCGTGGACCGAACTCGGTGCTCGCCGACCGCTTCATCCCCGATCATGGGCATGGCCACGCTTGGCGGCGTGAGGACGCGGGTTTTTCAGGGACGACTTATTAAGAGTCCTCAAGGAAGGCACGGAACCCAACGCGGAATCGGGGGCGAGGTAACGCTGCGATCTCGATTGGCCGGAGCACAAACCCGGCACGCACCGTGGTCTTTCGTCGCGTGCCGCGTGCAGAATCCGGTGCAGCAAGCGCATGTAAGCCAGCCCTGGAAGGGCAGCGTTCGGGTGAGGCCAAAATGCCAAACCCCATTTGCAGCGAGCTGCGCAAGAAAACGCCCCAGTGCGATGACACCGGGGCGGCTTCGATGACCGTGGCAGGGTTCGAACCTGCGACCTGTTGCTCCGGAGGCAACCGCTCTATCCAACTGAGCTACACGGCCCGTGGGTCAGTCATGGTAACAAATGGCAAGCATGGTGTCGCTTAGAATACGGGGAACTTTCGGTTGCCTGAACTTTGGCGGTTTGCTTCGCTCAAGCGAGGGCGGCGGCGACGCGGGCGAGGAAGGGGGTGTCGGGGAGGGCGTAGGGGCGGAACTTTTCGAGGGTGCCGCGCTCTTCGCTGTAGCACAGGCCGCGGTACAGGCCCAGGGTGTTGGCGGCGGGGCTGTCGATGAGGTTGCTTGAATCGGTGGCGCTCATCTGGAAGAGGATGCGGTAATCAAACTCGCGCATGAGCCCGCGATCGATGGTGCGGTCCACTGAGATGGGCGTGTCGCACCAGGTGATGACGTGGATACCGACGGCCGGGCCTTCCTTGAGTATCTCGGCGAACTGCTTGTCGGGCTTTGGGGCTGCGGCCGCGTCTTCCATGGAGAATGAGAAGTCGTCCTCGCCCTTTCGCAGCGATCGGTAGCGTTGGAGGCCGTAGATCATGATGTAGATCGCGGGCTGGGCGTCGGGGTCGGTGTCGCTGTCCAGTCGTTGGCGGACGAGGGCGGCGAGTTCGCCGATGGTCTGGTCGGCATCGCGCCAGGCGACCATGTGGGTGGCATGGGGGATCGCGGCGGCGTAGCTTTCTAGTCGGCCGTGCATGGGTGCGTCGGTGGTCGAGCCATCGAAGAGGTAGAAGATCGCGCGGTCGCGTGGGGTTTGCGCGGCCAGTGAGATGAGCGACGAGCCGAGCATCGCCATCGCGGCTTCATCCTGCTGGCCGATGATGAGGGCGTTTGCCCCGGCCTGCCGCCGGAGGTCCACGGTGGTGGGGTCCTTGATGGCGACGGGTTCGCCGATCCACGCACCGGGGCCGCGCGGCTGGCGCGGGGCGTCGGCTGCGTTTGTCGCGGCGTACTGGTCGAGCAGTTCGGCGAGGGGCGCGTTCTGCGCGAGGTCTGCCGGTGCGTTGCCC
This sequence comes from Phycisphaeraceae bacterium, assembly GCA_041743835.1. Classification (GTDB taxonomy): domain Bacteria; phylum Planctomycetota; class Phycisphaerae; order Phycisphaerales; family Phycisphaeraceae; genus JBGTLW01. The sequence goes on from JBGTLW010000099.1 coordinate 1,441, forward strand.
TCGAAGACGATGGTGGGCGGGCGTTTGACGCCGCGCTCCTGCGCGAGTCTGGCTGCCTTGCGGACCATGTCATCGCGTTGGCTGTCGGACAGCCAGGAGATCTGGAACGGGCTGTTGCCTTCCAGTGCGCCGCCCTGGTCGTTGTAGATTGCTTCGCCGGGCCGGGTGAGGAGTCGCGCGGCGGCGTTGTCGTCGTTGAGGATGAGTTGGGAGTCTGCCTCGGAGCATTGGAGCGCGATGCGGACAGCCATCTGCCCCAGTGTGCCCCGGCCCAGACCCGCCGCGCCGCCGAGGGACTGGCTGCCGAGGAACGCGTGGACGCCGAACGCCCGGCCTTGACGCACCAGCCGATCGAGCAGCAGCGCAGCGTCTTGAGCGATCTTGTCGTCGTCGGCGAAGAACTCGTGGAACTCATCGATCAGCAGCAGGGTGCGTGGCAGCGGCTTGCTGTCTGGCAGCGCGCGATACGCCGCGAGATTCTGCACGCCGTGCTTGCGGAACAACTCGCCACGGCTTTCAAGCTCGGCGTCTAGGCGTTGCAGCACCGACAGGCCGAACTCCCGGTCCGACTCGATGGCGATGGCGCGGGCGTGGGGCAATCGGTGGTCTGCGTAGGACTTGAACTCAACGCCTTTCTTAAAGTCGATGAGGTAGAACTCGACTTCGTCCGGGTGGTGCCACAGGGCGAGATTGGTGATGAGGACGTGCAGCAGGGTGGACTTGCCCGAGCCGGTCTTGCCAGCGACCAGCGCGTGCTGCGCGACACCGCGGCCGAGGCTGATCGATTGCAGCCGTGTCGCGCCGGTTCTACCGACGGGGACAGACAACTCATCGGTGGCCGACTTGGTCCAGAGCCGATCTTCCGGCGGGGCGATGACGTTGAATGGCACCTCGACCCGGCTTGCATCGCGTGCGGCTTCGCCGACTGTGTTGACGATGCGTGTGAGCAGTTGCTCGGGGGGCGGGCCATCGAGCGTGAGCGGGAAGCGTTCGTAGAGTTCATCGTTCCAGGTCCACTTGCCGTCGTTGTGTGCGATGGTGACGCAATTGGCTTTGAGGTCTTCGATGTGCGTCCCGCCGGGCATGGATTGACGGACATCGTGGAAGAGGAGGAGGAACACGCCACAGCGTGCGCCGGACGCGGCGATGCTTGCCAGCCTTGCGATCGCGTCCTGGCTGAAGCCGGTGGGGAAGTCTGAGACGACGAGGAAGCGGTACGGCTCTGCGAGCTCGCCCGCCTGCGCGTTATATGCGTCGATGGTTTCAAAGTCGTTGCGCAGGTACTTCTGGATCACGTTTTCCATGTGCTCGGTCAGGTCGGTGAGCCGGGCGTTGATGTGCTGGGGCTCGGACCAGATGCGGCTGGTGACCAGTGAGTCGTCGTGGTCCGCGAGGTGCATGAATCCGGCAAAGCTCTGGCCAAGCCCCACGGGGTCGATGAGCGTGAACTTCACCCGGCCCGGCGGCATGGCGGTGAGCAGCCTGGCCATGACGCCCTGCAACGTGCGGATCGCGTCGTCCCGGCCCTTGAGGCCGGACTGCAAGAGCATCGACCGTTGCGATGGCGAAGACAACAGCGCGGGCACCGCGAATGCATCGGGCAGGTTCAGCGTGAAACGCCCACCCCGCGCGAGCTCGGTCATGATGTTGTCCATGTCGATGCCCAGTTGCCCGAAGCGGACGACGTCGGAGAACTTTGTGGGTGGGGCCCACTGCGTCCACGTGTCGTGGTCCCATGTGGGGAAGCGCTGGGCGTTGATCTCGGTGAGTCGGCGGATCTCGTCTTCGATCTGTGTGTGGCCGCGGGTCCAGCGGGTTTCCACCTCCGCGAGGCCATCGTCTCGTTGCTGGTCGTTGTCGCGGTGGCGTTGCTGATAGCGGGCCTCGGCCAGTTCCAGCAGCTTCTGCTTCTTGCTGCGGTTGCGTTCCACCGAGTTGTCACGCTCTTTGGCGAGTTCCGCGGCTCGCTGGATCGCTTGTGTCTGTCGGTCTTCGATGGTCTGCTTGGCTTTGGCCTCTGCTTCGAGCAGGCTTGCACGATTGCTACGCACAAGGTCCGCGATCATCGGCTCGTAGGTGGCGCGGGTTTGAGCGATGGAGCGGTCGCGGTGGGCATTGGCGGCTTCACGCTCGGCCTTACGCACGGCGGAGAAGTACGCAAGCACCCGCTTGACCTGCTGCCGGGCGTCGGCGATGGATTGAGCGAAGGGTTCCAATGCCCCCTGCACCTGCTTCTTCGCCAGCCGAAGCAGCAACCAGATCACACCGCCATAGACCAGCAGCGCACCGGCCACAGCCCCGATGATTGCAAGAATGTTGGCGGCGGGGTCGCCGGTGACGATCGTCGCGATCATCGCGGCCAGCAGGCCGATGAGTGCGCCGAAGGCGTAGGGCTTGATGCCGATGAGCGCGGTGGGGATCGGCAGGGCGACAAGCTTCTCCAGCCGGGCCTCTGCCGCGGCCAGCGTGGATTCGTACTGCGGTGTGGGGTCGTCATCGCCCGGCTCGGCTGGGATGGACGGGGCGGGCTGCGGAATGTGCTCGGCCGGCTGCCGGTACTTGTGCAGCCGCTCCAGGCATTGGCCGGCGAGTTGGTCGATGGCGGCGGTGAAGCCTTCTGCCTCGCGCTCCTTGGCCTGCTTGTCTTTCTTAAGCTTGGCCAAAACGCCTTCGAGCACACTGTCTGCCGTCCACAGCGCGTGCTGAAAGTCCTCCCTTGTCTTGCGCTCTTTGGCTTCGAGCTTGAGGGTAAGGCGTTCGAGCTGATCGCGGGCCGACTCGTTGAGTTTCTCGTGATCGAGCTTGGCCTGGGCTTCGATCTGCGCGATCTGCTCGTCGAGCTGGCGGCGGCGGGATCGGCGGGTCGCGTCGTAACGATCGGCGATGAAGATGAGCAGTTGCTTGTGATGGAGCTCGATGGCGGCGTGACGCTCCTGATGCCGGGCACGCAGGTCGTGGTCCGTCTGGGCGCACTGGTTGGAGAGCACGACAAGCGTGGAGAGCGCGTCGTGCTGGCGGGACGCGTGGGTTGTCTTGGCTTCGGTTGGCCGATCGGTCATGCGGGTACTCATTCACATTCACGGCGAACGCGGTGGAGCGACGCGGCCAATTGCTCCATCGCCGAGACGGTCTGACGCAGGTCGGCGTCGGCGGGCTCCAGGTAGGTGGCCTCGAAACGCTCGGCCATGGTATCGCGCCACGCCTGCCGTGTCCGAGACCACTCGGCCAAGAGGTCCTTGCGGGCTCTCTCCATGCGTGACATGCCAGCGGAGACGCTCATGAATGGTAGCTCCTGGGGTGCGGCTAGATCAGGGGATTCCGGGGAGTCCGGGGCTTGCGGGACTTCCGGGGCTTCCGGGGCTTCCGGGTGTGTCCGGGGGACTCCGGGGCGTGTCGGGGTCGGGCGTGTCATCGGGGTCGTCGTCGGGGTTGGCTGGGCTGTTGTCCGCGGGGGATATTTCATCACGCGGCCGAGCGACCGAACCCGCAGACGAGCCGACGCTGTCCGCGTTGGCGGCCTGGGGCGCGGTGAACGCGGCGTACTGCTCCAGCGCGGTCGATGCCCTGTCCAACTCTGCGACGGCTGCGGGGAAGGTGGCTTCGATCACCCCTTGCGCCCGCCGGGCAACGCCGCGGTACGCGAGCAGTTCCTTGTCCAGTTGTTGCCGCCAGCGTTTGCAGGCGACGAGTTTTTCCTGCGCCTGTTCGAGCCGGGCGACCAGCATCTTGAGCTGCTTCTCCTCGACCGCGGTGCTGGGCCTGCCGCCGGTGGGCGTCTTCATGGTCTTCTTGTCGCGGACCGCTGCCTTGGCACGCTGGACCTGCTCGTGCAGCTTGCGAATCTGCAATTGCCAGTGGTTCGGGGCCTCGCCATCGAGCCACGCGAGCACGCGCTGTGCTTCCCCATCCGCATCCGCTAAGCCGATGCGTATCTCGTCGGCACACTTCACCAGCTTGGCGCGGAAGTGCTGGAGTGCCTGGACATCGGTGATGGAAGCGCGTTTGGACATGATGCCGCAGGCAAGGGCAACGCGGGTCGCGTTACCGCTGGTTGAGGTAGTCGTGGATGAAGCTGGCCTTCTTCGCCAGGAACTGGGCGTGCTGGTCCGAGGCTTCGAGGAACCCGCCCAGCGTGCGGACGGTCTGGTCGAACTCGTCGGCAAACTTCTTCTGTTCCTGGTCCTGCCAGTTGTTCTCAAGCGCCCGCATCTTGCCCTTGATGCTCTGCATCAGGCCACGCATCTCGTGATTGAAGCGCGTGAGGTCTTTGGCGAAGCGCAACAATTCGTCGGGGTCAACATTTGCTCGGGCCATGGTGAGTACCTTTCGTCGCTGTCATGACGCGTGAGGGCGGGGGATTTATGCGGGGGAGGTCTGGGCGTGTTCGTGACGGAGCTGGCCACAGGCCGCGGCGATATCCCGGCCACGGCTCGCGCGGATGTGCGTGTTGATACCCCCGCCACGCAGCGTGTCCTGAAACGCGTGCACATCGCCCGAGTCCGGCCGATTAAACGGCAGGCCACGCACCTCGTTGTAACGGATCAGGTTGACATTGGCCCGCAACCGACCCGCCACAGCGACAAGCTCCCGCGCGTGCTCGACCTGATCGTTCACGCCGCCCAGCAGGATGTACTCAAGCGTGACCTCCCGCCCGGTCTTCTCGAAGTAATACCGGCCCGCGTCGATGAGCTGCTGGATGGTGACGAACTGCGCCCACGGAATAATCTGCTCGCGGATGCGGTCGTTGGGCGCGTGCAGGCTGATCGCAAGGGTCACCGGCAGGTCAAGCTCAGCCAGCCGACGGATGCCCGACGGCACGCCCACCGTGCTGATCGTGACCCGACGCCCCGAAATCCCCAGCCCCCAGGCCGCGATCATGATCCGCGCGGCCCGCGTCACCGCCTCGAAGTTCGCCAGCGGCTCACCCATGCCCATGAACACCACGTTGGTGACCCCCGCGACGCCGGGCAACTGACCAAGCTGCCACGCCTGCTGCACGATCTGACCGGCCGTGAGATTGCCATCGAGCCCGCCCAGCCCCGAGGCGCAGAACTTGCAACCCACCGGGCAGCCGATCTGGCTCGACACACAAGCGGTCTTGCGGGCGCGGCCGGAGTCCTTGCTCGTCGCGGGGATCATCACACACTCGGTCTGAGCAGCGCGGCCGCTCCCCGCGCGTTCGCCAATCACAGGCAAGGCCGAGCGACTGCCCGAACGCCCACCGTCGCCCGACGGTGGGGTCCCCGCCAAATCATCCCTCCCGCCGGCCCCACCCAACACCAGCCCTGCGCCCCAGTCGATGAGCAGCTTCTGCGTCCCATCGCTGGCCCGTTCGTGTCGCAGCACCTGGCCCCGCTGGAACTCTATCGCGCTTTGGATGGCGTCCCGGTCGGGCTGCGACAGATTGGTCATCCGCTGCGGGTCAGCAACCCCCTTGCGGTACACCCATTCGAGCACCTGCCTGCCCCGGAAGCGGGGCATGCCCAGCGTAACCAGGTGGTCGCCCAACTCGTCCGGCGTCAACCCAAAAATATGCGGCCGCTGAGCATTCACAGCCCACGATTGTACCCGACACCCGCTCGGCCATGTGTGAACCCCAACCCACAGAACCGAGTAGCCGATTCGCCTGCTCCTGAACCTGTTCCCGAGCGTGGGTACGCCGTGTTTTGATCCAAGCAGCCACCACGCGCCGCCACCGCACGCCACCTGTACACCGATAAGCTATACCACTCCCATCCCATGACCACCCCGCATCACACTGAGCCACCATCCACCGTGGGTTGCCGCCATTGAAGAAAGCGTATGCTGTTCAAGGGTAAATGTCGCCGCCTCCGTTTAGGATCGGTAAATGCGGAGCGAACACAAATCTTGTTAGACTCATTATCGTGCCACGCGCTGCCTACTCCGGCCCCATCCACGAATTTCTCGACGCGTCCCAAGATGAAACGCTGGGCAAGCTCGTTGCCGCCAGTAGTTTTGATGTCGCCATCGCGCAACGCAACGCATGGACGGCACAAATTCAACTGCTGAAAACCGTGCTGGAGCCTTACCGTCATCGCGGCTCGGTCTATTTCGAATGGTCCATTCCGCGCCTCGGCAAGCGGATTGACACTTTGGCCGTGATCGACTCAGTGTTGTTCGTCTTTGAATTCAAAATTGGCGATAGACAGTTTGCGTCACACGCTCTCGACCAAGTCTGCGATTACGCTCTCGACCTGAAGAACTTCCACGAAACCAGCCACGAGGCATGGATCGCACCGGTGCTTATTGCCACCGAAGCGAAGCAGCAGTTTACCGCGATTTCCTTTCCCGCCGGGGAAGATCGATTGCTTGATCCCGTTCCGACCAATGGCCAACAACTGCCCGAGGTGATCGCAGCCGTGCTTGCGTTTGTCGAAGCATCGCCGCTCGACATCCAAGCATGGGAACGAGGACGCTATCACCCCACGCCGACGATTGTTGAAGCTGCCACCGCTCTTTACCGTGGCCACGCGGTGGAAGATATCTCCCGCAGCGACGCAGGTGCCATCAACCTGACGCAAACCACCCAGGCGGTGGCCGCGGTTATCAAAGACGCAAGGAGCCGTTCGGAGAAAGCCATTGTTTTTGTCACAGGTGTGCCGGGCGCCGGTAAAACGCTGGTCGGTCTCAACATTGCAACCCAACATATGGACCCTGAGACCGAGTTGCACAGTGTCTTTCTCTCGGGAAACGGTCCCTTGGTGGCAATCCTTCGCGAAGCGCTCGCTATGGACACGGTCGAGCAGGTACGCGAACGGGGCGAAAGACTCACCAAGGGTGAAGCGCGTAGTCAGGTCAAGGCGTTTATTCAAAATGTTCATCACTTCCGCGATGAATGTCTGATTGATCTCGACCAGCCACCCATTGATCACGTCACGATTTTCGATGAAGCTCAGCGGGCGTGGGACCACACGCAAACTGCGATGTTTATGAAGCAAAAAAAGGGACACGCAGACTTCGCCCAGTCCGAACCCGCGTTCTTAATCTCCTGCATGGATAGGCATCCCACATGGGCAGTTGTCGTCTGCCTCGTCGGTGGCGGCCAAGAGATCAACAAAGGCGAAGCTGGCATCGCCGAATGGATTGATGCCGCCTGCGATCACTTTCCGGATTGGCACCTGCACCTCTCGCCGCGTTTAACAGATACTGAATACCAGGCGGGCAAACCCCTTGCTCGTGTGAAAGACTTACCCACAACGCATTTCAACCAAGACCTGCACCTCGGCGTCTCCATGCGATCTTTCCGCGCTGAGCGAGTCTCCGAACTGGTTAAGCAATTGCTCGATCTCGACCTCGAACAAGCTCGCGACACCTATTCCAGCCTGCGCGAACGATACCCCATTGTCTTAACCCGCAATCTGGCCAACGCCAAAGCGTGGCTCAAAGCGCAAGCCCGTGGCACAGAGCGCTACGGCATCATCGTTTCCTCCCAAGCGGAGCGCCTTAAACCCCATGCCATCGACGTTCGCCCGAAGGTCGATCCCGTGCACTGGTTCCTGCATGGCAAAGATGATGTGCGATCATCGTACTACCTCGAAGATGTCGCCACCGAGTTCATCGTGCAAGGTTTGGAACTGGACTGGGCCTGTGTCACATGGGATGCAGACTTTCGCCTCATCAAAGATGCTTGGCAAAACTGGTCCTTCAAGGGTAATCGTTGGCAGCGTATCCATAAAAGAGACCGGCAGAGTTATCAGAAGAACGCCTACCGCGTCCTTCTCACCCGGGCGCGACAAGGCATGATTGTCGTGGTCCCCGAAGGCGACCCGAAGGATCACACTCGACCTCCCGCATATTACGACCGCACGTTTGATTACCTCCACTCCATCGGCTTTGACACGCTTTCATAGAAGGAACCCGGCATGGACGAAGTCACCCTCAGCCTTTCCAGCAACGACATTGGGCAAATGCTCGATGGACTTGAAGTGCTCATCGAACAATGGGAAGCGACGCAGGCGTATCACGAAACTGGCGAGATCAGACCCGGCACAGAGATTCGCGAAGCGAACGATGCCGAGGAAGCGGCGAACATGGCGGGGATTTATCGTGAGTTGGCCGATCGTATCCGACGGCAACTGCCGGTCCATCATTAAACCCATTCTGAATCACTGCGACCAGATCAGGATAAAGGTGTGCCGGGACGGTCATACGCTGTGCCGGGAGCGTGGAAAACTCGGGCGTATCGGGCTTTGGGCGGTGGGGGTGGTGGGGGCGGTGTATAGGTGCTAGGCGCTGGGCGCTGGGGTTGGGGGTCAGGTCTGGGGGGGTTGGGCTGGTGGCCCGGTAACTGTTTGAGGTGCCACGCCTTGGTCGCTGCCCCCGGAACTTGGGTGCGGGTGTCGGGGCACACATCGGCTTCGCCGAGGTGTGGCACCCCCGGCTTTCTGTGGGCGGAGCGGCTGAACTGAATTGAGAAGAGGGTTGGCGGATTCAGTTCCGGGGGTATCGCGCTATTGCGCGGGATGATATCCTGCACTTCGATACCTCCTTCGATAGGCAGCCCATGCTTGTATTGGCGAACGCCGGTGTCCCGATGATTGCGCTGTATTGGCCGCCGACCTGGCTTGCGCTGGCACCGGTGATCGCGGTAGAGGCGTGGTATGCGTGTCGCGTGCTTGGGCTTCCGCGCCGTGGCGCGGTTGGTTCGGTTGCGCTTGCCAACGTGGTGTCCACGTTCGTTGGTATTCCGCTGGCGTGGCTGCTCTGGGCGGTGCTCGGAGGCCGCTACTTTGGCACGGCGGCGGGTTTGAACAATCCCGCCGAAGGGCTTTACGCGGTGACCGTTCAAGCCGCGTGGCTCATACCGTATGAAGCGGCGCTGTGGTGGATGGTGCCCGCTGCCGCGGTGGTGTTGACGGCGGTCTTTTTCCTCGTCAGCGTCGCCGCCGAATGGCTGATCATGCGGTTGCTGTGGCGCAAGTCCAAGGCCGGCGACCTGCGCCGGTGGGCGTGGCAAGCCCATCTCATAAGCTATACGCTCATCCTCTCTTTCGTCCTGCTGTTCCTGGTCATCCCGCGTGAGTGGCTGGACAATGCGGCGCAGATGCCCGTGGACTTCCTGATAGAAATTGTGTTTCAAATCGTGCGGCTCATGCCAAAGTGAGACGGGTGGCCCGGTTACTGCTTGCGGTACCACACCTCAGCCGCTGCCCCCGGAAATTGGGTGTGTGTGTCGAAGCACACATCGGCTTCGCCGAGGTGTGGCACCCGGTGCGGGGTTCGGCGCGCCTGCTTTTGGCTGACAGGCGGGGGATCGGTGATAATGGCGGCATGATGACCCCTTGGCAGCGCACGTTGTTTGACTCGAAGCTTGAAGACGCCATCGACCGGCTTCCGTCGGGGGTCCGCGGTTTGCTTGAGGAGGTGCCGGTCATCGTGGAGGATGAGCCAGCCCCGGCGCTGCTGATCGACCTGGGCATGGACCCGCACGATGAGGACCTGTGCGGGCTGCACTCCGGTGTCGCGCTCACCGAGCGGAGCGTGGAGCAGGCCCCGGCTGTGCCGGACCAGATCATGCTGTTCCGTGGGCCGATCTACCGGCTGGCGCAGAGCGCCGTGCCGGGCACGGGCCGGGACGCGGTCGCGGAGCTGGATCGGCAGGTGCGGGTGACGCTGCTGCACGAGATCGGGCATCATTTTGGGCTTGACGAGGACGACCTGAATCGACTCGGCTATGCTTAAGGCTCCCGTGCTCTTTTGACCGCGGCACCTATGCGAAACACACACGAAGTTCAGAGGCAGCCAGCCGCCAGGCGTTGGGTGGCGATCGCGACAAGGACGGCTGTGGGCGTGGTGGCGCTCGTGGTTGCGATTGTGATCGCGTCGGTGCTCACCGCCACCGCCCCCACGCCAGAACCCAAACGGGGCAGCGCTCCGCGCATCGCTGTGCCGGTGATGGAGGTCAGGCCCATCGAGGTTGCCCGGCAGTGGGGCGGGCAGGGGGTGATCGCGGCGGTGGACCGGGCGGATGTCCCGGCCCGGATCGCTGCGGTGGTGGCGAGCATCCCCGAGGGGATTGATGCCGGGCAGCGTGTGGCTGCGGGGCAGGTGCTTGCCGAGCTCGACCCCATCGACTTTGAGCACCAGGCCCGCATCGCTGTGCAGAACGTCGCCGACCTCACCGCCCGGCTCAGGCAACTGACCGTGCAGCAGGTGCGGCTGGAGGAGCGCCGGGCCCTTGAAGAACGCCTCGTGGAGATCGCAGGCCAGGAACTGGAGCGTGTCCGCCGGATCTACGAGAATCAGGCGAGCACTCAGCAGGAGTTGGACCGCGCGACGCGCGGGTCGATCGAGGCCCAGCGTGCGTTGAATGTGACGCTTGAGCAGCTTGATGCGCTAGGGCCGCAGGGCGAATCGCTCGTTGCCCAGCGTGCGGCTCAGGAAGCGGCATTGGAGCAGGCAAGGACCAACCTCGGCCGGGCGCAGATCACCAGCCCGATCGCGGGCATCATCGAGTCGCTGGACGTGAAGCCCGGCGAGAGTCTGTCTCCGGGCCAGCGTGTGGCGCGGGTGGTGGGGCTGTCGCGTGTGGAGGTTGCGCTTAACGTCCCGGCATCTGCCCGAGCGGATGTGGCGGTGGGCGATCGCGTGGTGCTTCGCTCGGCATCCCGCGCGGAGCGTGACTGGGTGGCGACGATCAGCCGGGTGCTTCCGCAGGACGACGCCACCACACGGACCGCGGCGTTCTTCGCAGAGGTCCAGCAGCCCGACGCAGCGGAGCAGTTCGGCACACCCGCGGGGCAGGGTCTCCTGACGCCCGGCACGTTTGTCAGCGGCATCGTGACCAGCGACCGGCGGCAGGAACGCATGGTCATCCCACGCCGATCGGTGCGCAACGGGCGGGTCTTGCTGGTGGAAGACGGCGTGATCGTCAGCCGATCCGTCGTGGTGGACTACACCTTCGAGGGTACGCTGCCGCAGACGGGCCTCGCGGACGACCAGTGGGTTGTGCTGCGTACGGGCGGCTCGCAGGTCGCGGCGGGGGACTTGCTGGTTCTCAATGTGTCGGTGACGCTGCCCGATGGCGCGTTGGTCGAGCCGACGGTGGAGTCCACGCCCCCGCAGCCGGAGGCCCCGCGGTGAGAGGCCTTGTCAGTTATTGCGTGAACCGCCCGGTGCCCGTGAACCTGCTGATGATCGCGGTGATCCTCGCGGGGATCGTCTCGGCATCGACGCTGCGTCGGCAGTTCTTCCCCGAGGTCGATGCGGAATCCGCGACGGTCATCCTGCCCTACCCCGGCGCCTCGCCCCAGGAGATCGAGGAAACGCTTGCGATCAAGGTCGAAGACAAGCTGGTGGACATCGACGAGATCGACGAGATGACCACCACGCTGGCGGAGGGCGGCGGGGCGATCGTCGTGAAGTTCCGCGAGGGCGTTGACCCGGACAAGGCCCTCAACGAGATCGAGCGTGCGCTGGACACGCTGCGCGACCTGCCCGATGAGTCGGAGCAACTGACCGTCACGCTGCTGGAGCCCAAGCTCCCGGTGATCCGGGTGGCGTTGTTTGGCGATCTGGACGACACGGTGCGGAAGGACGCGATCCGCCGAGTGCGGGATGATTTGCGGTCTTTGCCGGACATGGGCGAGGTGCTGATTGATGGCACGCGCGACTATGAGATCCGGATTGATGTGCGGGCCGAAGCGTTGTCGCGTTACGGGCTGAGCCTGCCCGCGATTTCCCAGCGGATCAGCGCCGCGATGCGCGATATCCCGGGCGGGACCGTGCGGGGCGGGGCGGGGAACGTGAAGGTGCGCACCATGGGCGTGGCCGAGCGTGCCGACGCGATCCGCGAGATCGAGGTGCTCAGCGATCCGCAGGGCCGGGCGATCCGGGTGCGAGACATCGCGGAGGTCGGCGAGACGTTTGTCGATTCCGACATCATCACGCGTTTCAATGGTCAGCCCGCGTCTTTCCTCACCGTCTTCAAGGTCGGCACGCAGGACATCGTTGAGATCGCGGAGATGGTGCGGGCGTACACCGATGCCCACAACGGCAAGCCTTTCAAGCCCCGCGTTTCCGAGCGCCTGGCGCTGATGGTGTCGCCCGATGGAGCAGGCATGTTCCCGCTCAAGCGGTATCGGGCCTACCGCCTCGGCGCTGATGCGCCGCACCCGCTGCCCGTGGGCGCGTCGATCGCGACCAACTCCGACCTGGCTCGCTACGTCGAGGGCCGACTCGACCTGCTCACACGCAACGCGATCTACGGCGCGATCCTGGTGTTCGGTTCGCTGCTGCTGTTCCTCAACTGGCGTGTCGCGTGGTGGGTTGGGATCGGGCTAGTCACCGCGCTGCTGGGCACGCTGGTGCTCATGCAGGTCTATGACATCACGCTGAACCTCTTGACGATGTTCGGGCTGATCGTGGTGCTAGGGCTCCTGGTGGATGATGCGATTGTGGTGAGCGAGAACATCCAGCGGCGGCACGACGAGGGCGAGCCCGCGCTGCTCGCCGCCGAGCGCGGCGCGACGCAGGTGTTCTGGCCGGTGGTGGCGACGGTGACCACGAGCATCGTGGCGTTCCTGCCCCTGACGTTCATCAAGGGGAACATCGGCGACCTGCTGGGTGCGTTGCCGTTGGTCGTCGCGTGCGCATTGTTCATGTCCCTGATCGAGTCGCTGATGATCCTGCCCTCGCACATGGGCCATTCGCTGCGTCACCGCGACAAGTCGCACCCCGGCCAAACGGTGCAGTGGGTGCGGCGGATCGAATTGCGGCGCGACCGGTTTGTGATGGAGCGGATCGTGCCGTGGTACGGCCACGTGCTCAGCAGCATGTTGCGGCAGCGGTACGTGGTGATCGCGGTGGCGCTGGCGGTGTTGATTGTGTCGGCGGGGATGCTCGGTGGCCGGCGCGTCGGGTTCGAGTTCCTTCCCAAGAGCGATTCGGAGACGATCATTATTGATATGCGACTGCCGATCGGTTCGCCTATCGCGTTGACCAATGAAGTTGTGCGCGTGGTTGAGGACGCGGCCGAGGCTCAGCCCGAGTTCAAATCCATCGCTACTGTCATCGGAAGCCGGGCCAATCTGGACACGGGTGACAACGAAGCGGCGTCGGCCCACATCGCGCAGATGTTCGTGGAGCTGCAACCCACCGAGGAGCGGAAGAAGGACTCGGCGCAGGTGATCGACGCGATCCGGTCTGCGCTGGCTGGTAAGGTCGATCAGGCGGAGCGGATCAGTTATTCCGAGATCAGCGGCGGCCCCGGCGGGCCGGACATCCAACTCCAGGTCAGCGGCCGGGATGTGGCCCAGCTTGAAGCCGCCGCCGCGGACCTCAAGGCGTTGCTCGGCCGATACCCCGGCGTGTTCGACATCGCGGACAACAACGATGTGGGTCAACTCGAGCTTCAGATCGATCTCTTGCCCAGCGGCACGGCTCTGGGCTTCACCCGGCTCGATGTCGCGCAGCAGGTCCGCGGCGCACTGTTTGGCATCGAGGCCCACACCTTTGCACAGCGGCAGGAAGACATCGACGTGCGCGTTCGGCTGGATGAACCGACACGCCGAAGCCTGTATCAGATCGAGAACCTGTGGCTCATCGCGCCCGGCGGGCAGTCGGTGCCGCTGAGCGAGGTGGCGACGATCCGGGAGGCGGCTGCCTACGCGTCGATCAAGCGGATCGATCGGGAGCGGGCGATCACGGTCACGGCATCCACCCAGCCGGGTGTGAGCCCCGAGGATATCACGCGGGATATCCAAGCGCCGCGCGAGGGCGGGGCCGCGTCGCCGCTCGATCAGGTCCGCCATCAGTACCCCGACGTGCAGATTGTATTTGGTGGCAGGCAGGAGCAGATGGCCGACGCGTTTGGGTCGCTTCCCTTCGGCTTCCTCGCGGCGGTGGTGATGATCTACATCATCCTTGCCATCCTGTTCAACAGCTTTATCCAGCCGATCGTGGTGCTGCTGGTCGTGCCGTTTGGCATCATCGGCGTGATATGGGGCCACTACTTCATGGGCTACAGCATGACGTTCCTGTCGCTCATCGGCGCGGTGGCACTGACCGGGATTGTGGTGAACGATTCGCTGATCCTTGTCGAGTTTTACAACGAGCAACGCCGCGAACGCCACGGCGTGCTCGAGAGCCTGTTGCGTGCGGGCAAGGCGCGTGTCCGGGCCATCTTCCTCACCACCGTGACCACGGTGCTGGGCCTGCTCCCCCTGATCCTCGAGCAGTCCTTCCAGGCCAAGTTCCTGATTCCCATGGCGATCTCGATCGCGGGCGGGCTGATCTCGGCAACGGTCATCGTGCTGTTGGTTTTGCCCTGCGCGATGCTGGTGTTCGATGACATCAAGCGGGGCAGCTATTTCCTCTGGCACGGCCGGCCGCGCCCCGCGGAGCAAGCCCCTACAATGCCCACCGAACCGTCCCCCGTTTAGACCGCTGGTGCCGGCCCTGCTGCGCCGCGGGGGTGCGATGCGGGCAGTCCACGATTGGCGACCCACCCATGCTCAAGCTAGCGACCCTCATCAACAACCCCGGCGAACCCGAGGTCAGCTCCCGCTACAACGACCCGAAGCTGTTGCTTGACCTGGGTTACAACGGGCTGGTTATCTACGAAACCACGGCTCTGTCGGGGGTCGAGTCGGCTGAGACCATCGAGTCTGGCGAGATCCGCCGCTGGGTCCAGCACCACATCGACCACGCGGGGCGGCTGATCGACCACGCGCGTGATGCGGGGCTGGACGTGTTCCTGTTCTACGACACGCTCGTGCTCCCGGAGCAGACGGTGGATCGCAACCCGACCACACTCGCCTGCAAGAACCGCCCGCTCACGATCTGCCCCGCCAGCGAGCAGGCGTGGGACCTGTCGGTCCGCGCGCTTGAGGCGACCATGCGCCGCTTCCCCCAGATAGCCGGCGTGGTGCTGCGGTTTGGAGATACCGATGCCCCGCGGCTGCCGCACCTGGTTGGCAACGATATTTACTCACCGCACTGCCCGCGATGCAGCCAGTTCGGCCGGGCCGACCGCATCAACACCGCCATCACCCGCTTTCATGACCTGGTGGTCAAGCGGATGAACAAGCGGCTGATCGCGCGGGCTTGGAACGTGCGACCCAATGGGCTGCACGACTCGGTTGAGTTGGCGCAGCGTGTCATCGACGCGCTGCCCGGCACGCCGGATGACGACCGCCTGATCCTCTCCTTCAAGTTCACGCAGACAGACTTCTGGCGGTACCAGAAGTGGAACCCGTGCAGCCTCATCACCAAGGGGCGGCCGATTATCTACGAGTTGCAGTGTCAGCGCGAGTTTGAAGGCAAGGGCGGCTTCCCCAACTGGCAGGCGGGGATATGGCGCGACGGCCCGCCGGAGATTGATGCGCAGGCGCGGGGCGGTCTTGCGAGTGTGGCGGACAAGGTGAACCTCGCCGGGCTCTGGGCGTGGGTGCGTGGCGGCGGGTGGGGTGGGCCGTTCATCAAGAACGAGACGTGGATCGACGCGAACGTGTTCGCGGTGCCCAAACTCGCGGAGAACCCCAGCGCCGATCCCCTGGTGATCGCGCGGCAGTGGATTGAGACGAAGCTGGGCACCAAGAAGAAGCCCGCGCGGGACTTGATCGCTGGCATTTTGGAGCGTTCTGCTGACACGGTGCGCGATGCGTTTTACATCGGCCCATTTGCCCGGCAGAAGGCCGACCCCTGGCACCCCAACGCGGACTGGATCGAGGACGACCAGCTCGATGCGCGGGCCCTGTGGCGGATCATTCAGCGCCTGCCATCGCACACGCTTGATGAAGTGATCGACGAGAAGGTCCGGGCGTCCCGCAGCCTCTCACGCGACCGCCATGAGTTGCAGGTGCTGGTGGCCAGCAAGGCTCACAAGGAACTGGAGCCTCTGGTCGGCACGCTGATGTACGCGGAGTCTTTGGCGGACACGGTCCGCGATCTCATCGCGGGGTTCATCGCGTATCGGCGTTGGAAGAAGTCAAACGACACCGCCGACGCCGACGCCGCCCGCCGCAGCCTCTACCACGCGCAGGCCCATTGGAACCACCATGTGCAGCGCATCGGCCCCATGCCCGGCGTGGCCACGCCCTTCCGTGAAGCGGGCTTCTGGGACCTCACCCAGCAGTTTTTAGGGGAGTTGGGGTAAGCGGCTTTGGACGGCACGCAGTCGCTGTGGTGCGTGTGCGGTGGAGAGATCAATGGCCGCGCTGACAGACCAAGTCAAAGCCCCGCGCTGCGCGCCCATGCGACTTGCTGGGTCGGGTCTGAGGCCCACAGGCGGTGCTGGCCGCGGGTTGTGGCGGCTGGTGGCCCATCACATGTGAGCTTGATGACCGGGTACATCGGCGAGTCGTGCCGCGCGGTGTCGTGGATGATCGTGGCCTCGGCGTCTTGTGACACGCGCAGCGGCTTGTTGTTGTCCAGCCAGCGCGCATCCATGACGCGGCTGGCGAGGTGGGGGACTCGGACTTGCCGCAGGCCCGCGTGCCAGAACCGGAGGATGAGATAGAGCGTGTGATCGCGCGTGGTCTGGTAGCCGTAGGTGATGAACTCGGTGACATCGCCCGCCCGGGTCTGGTAGATCGCCTCGCCGTGCGCATGCAGCCAGTTGCCGATCTCATCGGAGCGTTCGATGAAGGGTTGCGGGATGCGTCCCTGGGCATCGGGGCCGACGTTGAGCAGGAGGTTGCCGCCCTTGCTGGACGACTCGCAGAGCATATCCATGAGCTGCCATGTGGGCCGCCAGTGCTCGCCTTCCGCCAGCCCCCACAGGCGTGAGACCGAGGTCTGGCACGACTCCCACGGCCGGTGCTTCTCTGCGCGGATCGTGTGCTCGGGTGTGCCAAAATCGCCAAGTTGGTTTGATGCACCCGCAGCCTCAACGCGGTGGTCGGCTGAGGTGAAGGGCGAGTCGGAATCCAGACGATTGTTGACCAGAATGCCCGGCTGCAATCGGCGGATCGTGGCCAGGAGTTTCTCGCTCTGCCAATGCGCGGCGGAGTGCGGCCAGGCCCCGTCAAACCACAGCACGTCGATCTGCCCGTAATCCGTGAGCAGCTCCGCGACCTGCGCGTGGACATCCTCGCGGAAGCGGGCCCAGCCCTCGGGCTCGGCCTGCTCTCCCAGCCAGTACGCGGGGATGCGCCAGTCGGCGAGCGAGTAATACAGCCCCACCTTGAGGCCCGCCTTGCGAAATGCGGCCGCGTACTCCGCCACAAAGTCCCGCCCGGCCGCCTGCTTCACGCTGTTGTATTCGGTTCGGCTCGTGTCCCAGAGGCAGTAGCCGTCATGATGCCGGGTCGTGAGCACGGCATAGCGGAACCCGCCAGCCACCGCGACGCGGGCCCATGCCTCGGCATCAAACTCAGACGGGTTCCACGCGCAGGCGGCTTTCGCGTACTCACGTTGGTCAAGGTTTTCCCGGAAAAGCACCTGCTCGCCCCGGCCATACAGGCTGTAAGGCCCCCAGTGAATGAACAGGCCGTAGCGATCGGTGTGGAACCAGTCGTGTGCAGTGGGTTTCAACATGAGCAGGCCTGAGGGTGGTTGGACAGTGGGGGCCAAGTCAAGCGGATGATGGCCGGTGATAATACTCGCCAGCGTCGTGTTTGGCGTGGATCGGTCACGCGAGCGGCTGTTACGCTCATGCGGAAGATGCACAATCTTGCCACAGGCTTTAGGATGCAAACCTGATATCAGGCCCTGTAGCCCAATCGGCAGAGGCACGCGACTTAAAATCGCGCCAGTGTGGGTTCGAGTCCCACCAGGGCCAATTCGACACGTCGCGTAACGCGCACAAGCGGCCGATCCGGGGCGGTTTCGGGGGGTGTCAAGCGCTGTGGGCAGAGTGGCGGGTGGTGGCAGGCTCGTGGGCGGGGTCGGCCAGGTCGGCGGGGGGGATGGCGGCGACGACTTCCTTCCAGCGTGGGCCGTCGGGGGCTTGGGGCAATTTGTCGGTGTAGGCCGACAACGGCTCGCAGCCGAACAATCGCGCGGTGGGGTCGCCCCATGTCTCCTCGGGCGTGAAACGGATGGCTTGGGCTGTGGCGTGGAGGGGCACGCGCACGAGGCGGTGGTGGTTGGTGTCCTGCGTGAAGGCGGTGGTCCACCGGCCGGCGGCGTCTTGGGTTTCGACGCGGAATCGCTTCACAAGGCTGTGCGGCACGAGCGAGCGATCGCCCTTGAGCGGATATGAGCAGGGCATGCGTTTGCTGTTGGCAAGGTGGCTGTCGAACACCAGACGCAGCCCCGCGACCTGCTGCGGCTGAGGCCAGCGGAAGGTGATGGCTTGTCCGGGTTGCAGCTCCACCGCGTTGGCTTGGTTGTCGATGGGTCGATCGTGGCCATTGATGAGCGCATCTGCTTCGGTGTGCTGGGCTTTTTGTGCGAGTGGGTCGATGGCTCGGGTGAAGCCGGGGAGAAACGCATCGTCATCCATGAGCGTTTGCTGGAGCTGGGCGATGTGGTCGGGGAAGAGATTGGCGGGCGCGAGGTTTCGGGCGACGGCGATGGCGGCCGCTGTGCCGGCGGCTTGGCCTATGACGGCACAGGTCGCCATGACGCGTGTCGAGGACAGGGCGGCATGCGTGACGGAGATATTTCGGCCGGCCATCATGAGGTTGCGGACGTTGCGTGAGACGAGGCATCGGTAGGGGATGCCATAGGGCGAGGGTGCGGGGTGGAAGATGGTGGGTTGGCCGGGGTAGAGGAGCCCGGCGGGGTGGTGGTCGTCCATGGACCATCCGCCGAAGGCGACCGTGTCGGTAAATGGGCCGCCGTCCCGGACATCGTGCTGGGTCATGATGTGGTGGCCGACGTACCGCCGGTTCTCTCGTTTGCCCGGGAGCGAGCCGAGCCATTCGAGCGCCCAGTTCTCCGCCTGGTCTTTCTCTGGCGCTCGGTTCTTGATGTAGTCCCACACACCCCACGATGCACGCATCAGGTCGTCGCGGATCGCCTCGGCATCGCGGATGGTATCGTTGAGCCCGCCGAGTTCGATCCACCAGAAGTTGGCGGCTTGCACGCCTTTGATGCGGTAGGGCAGGTCCTCCGGCGACTCGAACTTGTATGCCCACGCGGGCGGGGTGAACGGCTGGGGCGAGTCGGTCCGGCGGAGCTGGATCAACAGGGTGTTACCCATCGTGCGGTTGTCGGCGTGAACCGGCTGGATGTCCTCATCGAACTCGGCGCGGGACTCGCGGCCCTGCCGGAACAGGGCGCCGCTCTGGGCGAGGATGCTGTCGCCCGAGCAATCGATAAAGACCGTCGCCTCGATCTCAAACCACCTCTGCGAGGTGAGCTGCCAGCAGCGGATCATGTGCAGCGTGCGGTCGTCGGCGGGGCCCTGCGCTTCGCACGCGGTGCAGGCGGTGTTGAGGTGGAGGGTGAGGTTGGGTTGGTGCGCCGCCTTGGCCCAGAGGACGCTGTCCCAGATGCTGTAGTTGCCCGAGGGGTTGGCGTGCGCGTTGTCGAGCTGGATCTCTTCGAGCAGGCCGGTCTCTTTGAGGTCCTTGCCGTGTGCCCCGCATATCCACATGCGTACCTCGGATGAGGCGTTGCCCCCGAGGACCGGGCGGTCCTGGATGAGGGCGGTCTTCGCACCGTTACGCGCGGCTGCCAGCGCGGCGCAGAGGCCCGCCATCCCGCCGCCGACCACGCACACGTCATAGCTCTCGCGGATGGTGTCGGCCTGTGTGATCGTCTGTTCAATCATGCGGGGATGATAAAGCCCAGCCATCACCCACGCCAAATCGTCAGCGGGTGCGACGCTGCTCACCGCGCGATTTGCGCGGCCACATCTTCACATTGCGTGACATACTTTTCGCCGAACACGCGGACGTGCATCAGCATCGTGTGGAGCCAGTAGATGAGCCGCCGGCGGTCGAAGCCCGGCTCGATGCGGCGGTGGCGTGTGTAGTGCTGGAAGAAGACTTCGTCGGCGGTCTGGAAGACCTGAAGGTATGCAAGCTCGTACTCGACGTGGCAGTAGCTGGCGTAGCCGTCTATGAAGGCGATGATGGTGGGGCGATCGGGCTGGGCGTCGTCGATCAGGATGTTGTTGGACCACAGGTCGCCGTGGGTCAGGGTGGGTGTGGGGTCCGCGGGCAGGTAGTGCCCGAGGTTTGCGACCACACGGTCGATGACGCGGCGGGTGGGGGCGCGGAGCTGATCGCGGACCTGCTCGAACTCCGAGTGCAGCCGTGGCCCAAAGCCCGCGAGCCAGTTGTCGTGGCCGGGCTCGGTCATCGCGGCCCCGAAGCGGGCGCGGGTGTGGCCGTGCAGTGCCACCACGTGCTCGGCCAACTGTGTCTGCATGCGTTGCAAACCCACCGGGCTGAGTCGTGCCTGGCTGAGGATCGTGCCCGGCACACGCTCCATGAGCAGGCCACACACGCCCCAGCGTGGGCCATGCACCAGCCCCAGCGGCTTGGGCACGGGCAGGTCGGTGTGCGCAGTAAAGAACTCCATCGAGGACAGCTCGTGGGTGAACGTGTCGAAGGCGGAGGCGTCATTGAGTTTGGCGATGACCGAGGCCGGCTCGCCGTCGGTCATAAGTTCATACACGCGGTTGATCGACCCGCCACGCATCGGTCGCACCGCGGTGACGGTCAACGCTTCATCCACCACGGCCCGCACCAGTTCGGTGGCGGTTTCGGTATCGAGCTCAATCCTGGGGGAAAAGTTCTGAATCACCATGGCTTAATCGGCTTGTTGGCTCGGCCGCTTCTTCTTGCGCGGCTTGACGACCTTGGTGCCCGGTGCGCCGGGCTTGGCTTTGGGTGGTCGGCTTAAGTCCAGCGAGACCTTGCCCAGCGTCGGCGCGGCCTTCACCTCTTTGACCTTGTCACGCAGCGTCGCGGCTTTCTCGAACTGTAGCCCTTGGGCCGCTTCGAGCATCTGCTTCTCCAACTCGGCGATCAGCTCGACGCGGTCCCACTCCCGCTCGTCCTCGGACAGTGCTTTGAGCGCGGTTTTACGTGCCCGCAGCTCCAGCTCAAGGCCTTGGCGGATGGCTTTCTGGACCGTGGTCGGCGTGATCAGGTGCTCGACGTTGTAGGCAAGCTGCTTGTCGCGGCGGCGCTGGGTCTCGTCCATCGCCTCACGCATCGCGGGCGTGACCGTGTCGGCATAGAGCACGACGTGGGCGTTGACATTGCGCGCGGCCCGGCCGATCTGCTGAATCAGCGACGTGCCGCTGCGCAGGAAGCCGGTCTTGTCCGCGTCCATGATCGCCACCAGCGACACCTCGGGCAGGTCCAGCCCTTCACGCAACAGGTTCACGCCCACCAGCACATCAAACTGGCCCTCGCGCAGCTCGCGGAGGATCTGCACGCGGTCAAGCGTCTCGATATCGCTGTGCATGTACCGGCAGCGGATGTCCTGGTCGGCCAGATAGCTGGACAGGTCTTCCGCCAGCCGCTTGGTGAGTGTAGTGACAAACGCGCGCTCGCCCGCCGCGGTGCGCTCGCGGATGCGCTCGATGAGGTCCGGCACCTGCCCGGCTGCGGGGCGCACTTCAATGACCGGATCGACCAGACCCGTCGGGCGGATCACCTGCTCCACGACCTCGCCGCCGCAGAGTTGGAGTTCATACGGCCCCGGCGTGGCGGAGACGAAGATGACCTGTGGCCAGATCTTCTCGATCTCCTCAAACATCAGCGGGCGGTTGTCCAGTGCCGACGGCAGGCGGAAGCCGTGGTCCACCAGCACTCGCTTGCGCGCCTGGTCGCCGTTGTACATCGCTCGCATCTGCGGGATCGTCACGTGGCTCTCGTCGATGATGAGCAGGTAGTCCGGGTTGCCCGCGGCATCGGTGGGGAAGTAGTCGAGCAGGGTGTATGGCCGCGACCCGGCCGGCCGGCCATCCAGGTGTCGGCTGTAGTTCTCGACACCCGAGCAGTAGCCCACCTCCTGCATCATCTCCAGGTCATACTTGGTGCGGGCGATCAGGCGCTGCGCTTCGAGCAGCTTGCCCTCGTGCCGCAGCTTCATCGCCTGCTTGTCCAGCTCTTCGCGGATGTTGTCCAGCGCGGTGGCGAGCTGGTTCTCCGGCATGACGTACTGCACAGCCGGGTAGATGAAGAGGTTGTTTTCCTCTGCCAGCAGCTCGCCGGACGTCGGGTTGATCAGCGCCAGGGTCTCGACCTCGTCGCCGAACAGCTCGATCCGGCAGGCGTATTCTTCCGCGGCGGGGTGGAGCTCGATCACGTCGCCGCGCACGCGGAAGCTGCCACGTTTAAGGTCGTACTCGTTGCGGGTGTATTGCAACGCGGTCAGGCCACGGAGCAGCTCCTGCCGATTGACCATCTGGCCCCGGGCCAGGGAGATGACCGAGTTCCTGTACT
This sequence comes from Phycisphaeraceae bacterium, assembly GCA_041743835.1. Taxonomy (GTDB): domain Bacteria; phylum Planctomycetota; class Phycisphaerae; order Phycisphaerales; family Phycisphaeraceae; genus JBGTLW01. The sequence continues at coordinate 23,757 of JBGTLW010000099.1, forward strand.
CGTCTGGCGAGCCCAGGCCGAAGATGCAGGAGACGGACGCGACGATGACCACATCATTGCGTGACACAAGCTGTGTCGTTGCCGCCATGCGCAGCCGATCCAGGTCATCGTTGCGAGACGAGTCCTTCTCGATGTAGATGTCCCGCTGGGGGATGTACGCCTCGGGCTGGTAGTAGTCGTAGTAGCTGACGAAATAGCTCACCGCGTTGCTGGGGAACAGCTCCTTGAACTCTTCGTACAACTGCGCGGCCAGGGTCTTGTTGTGGCTGATGATGAGCGTGGGCTTATTCACCGCGGCGATGGTGTGGGCCATCGTGAAGGTCTTGCCCGTGCCCGTCGCGCCCAGCAGCGTCTGGTAGCGTTCCTTGCGTCGCAGGCCCTCGGTGAGCGCAGCGATCGCGCGGGGCTGATCCCCAGCGGGCTGGAACGGGCTTTCGATCTGGAACGTCTGCTTGGTCACGGCGGTATTGTAGTAGGGGGGCGGAGACGGACGCGTGGAATAGTGGGGGGGCAACGGCGGTTGTTGAGTCTGCGACCTTTGGAGACCCATCATGCGATGCACACAACACACCTTGGCTGCGCTGCTTTTCATTGGCGGGGTGGTTCTTGTGCCCGTGTTGGTGTGGATGGCGCTGTTGCCCGCCACGGTCGGTGCCGCCGATGCAGACGCGGCCGTTGCTGAGGCCGAGGCGGACGGCCGCGCTGCCAACGCCTTCGACCACAGCGCATGGAATGACCTGCTTGCCGCGCACGTCGATGCGGATGGCTGGGTGGATTATGCCGGGTTTGCGAAGGACGCCGCCAAACTCGATGCGTACCTCGTCACGCTCGCGCAGGCAGATGATGCCGCGCTTGCCCGCGATGAGAAGCTCGCGTTTCTCATCAACGCCTACAACGCGTTCACCATCCGGCTGATCCTTGACTACCGCGATGAGGGCGGGCTCGGCTCCATCTTCGATATCCCCGAGGCAAAGCGCTGGGAACACAGCCGCTGGGAACTCGCGGGTAAGAGGGTCAGCCTCAATGAGCTTGAACACCAGATCATCCGCCCGGTGTTCAAGGAGCCACGTATCCACTTCGCGTTGGTCTGTGCCGCGGTGGGTTGTCCGCCGCTGCGGGCCGAGGCCTACACCGGTGCCGGTCTCGAAGCCCAGCTTGCCGCGCAGTCCGCGTATGTCCACACCCACGCGACGTGGCTGCAACTCGATGCCGAGGCGGGGACGCTCAAGCTGACCGAGCTTTACAACTGGTATGCGGAGGACTTCGTGCAGCACGCCGGCTCGGTGGTTGATTACGTCGCCACACAGTCGCCCGCCGTGGCCGCGGCACACAAGGCCGGCAAGTCCCTGGACGTGAGTTTCCTCGACTATTCCTGGAAGCTCAACGATGTGAGACACCGCCCCAAGCCCTGAGCCGCCGTCAGATCGGCGTGCGAAACCCCATCGCGCGGGCCACGCACCAACCCGCCCGGCCCTCGATCACGCCAGCCACCCCCAGCAGCACCATCACCGCCACCAACGCCCACACCCACCCGCCGGGCAATAAACCCCACACGATCAGCCCCGAAACCACCAGCGCCGCCACCAGCATCACCGCGCCCATCATGAGCCGCACCGCCTTGCCACGCGCATCAATGTTGCATTGCATAGCCGCATCATAGGCGCGACGCGTTAAAAGTACTTGTACCCAGAAGCCCACGGACTGCGTCCGTGGGTCTCCCCCGCGCCCAACCCACGGACGGAGTCCGTGGGCTTCATTGATTCACCACCACCCCCCCCCCTCTAACCTCAACCCTCACTCCTCCAACAACCTTTGATACCGACGCATCAGCCGGCTGCGTGTGATCATCCCACTGGCCCGGCCATCCCGGTCGATCACCACCAGGCTCGACACATCGTGTCGGCTGAACTTATCCAACACCTGGTCCAGCGCCTCGTGCGACACACACGTCGGCAGGTCCGAACGCATCAACTCACTCACGATCATCAGCGGGATCGCCTCGCGCTGCAGCAGCGTCGTCCGCACATCCTGGCCGATGACCATGCCCGTGTAGCGGTCCTGGTCGTCACACACCACATAGTCCACCACCGCGAAGTCCTCCGCCAGCTCGATCAGCCGCTGGGCAGGCTCCTCGGGGTGGACGATCACCGCCGGGACCAGCGGCACATCCGCCACGCACAACCGACGCAGCAGCATCATGTCCGCGTGCGTGCCCATGCGGATGCCGCGCTTGCGCAGCCACGCCTGGTAGATCGAGTCCCGGCAGAAGAACTGCGAGCACGTCGTCGCAAGGATCGCCACCAGCATCATCGGCAGCACCACCTTGTAGTCCTGCGTGATCTCAAACACCAGCAAAAACGCGGTCAGCGGACAATGCACCACCGCCGCGATCATCCCAGCCATGCCCGCGAGCGCATAGGTCGCCGGCGTCGCGCCGGGGAACAGGCCGATCGCATCGAGTACCGTCGCAAGCAAGGCCCCGAGCGTCGCGCCGATGAACAGGCTCGGCGCGATGACCCCGCCACTGCCCCCGCTCCCCAGCGTCAGGCAAGTGCCCAGCAGCTTGAACACCAGCGCCGCCGCGAGCAGGCCGATCGTCGCGTTCGCCACCGGCGAACCATCCCCCGGGCCCGCCACGCCCACCGACTCGCCGAGGTACGACACAGGATTCAGCAACGCCTGGATCACCGGGTAACCGTTGCCATAGAACGACGGCCGCTCATACGCCGCGTACAACGGCGAAAGCAAAGCCAGCGCGCCCACACCGATGATCCCCAGCGCCAACCCGCCGAACGCCGGCTTGAGCCACGCCGGCACCGCCAGCCGCGTCCACATCTTCTCGCTCCGCCTCATGCTCGCCGCGAACAGCGAACCCAGCCCGCCGCAAAGCAGGCCCAGCACGGCATACGGCAGAATCTCCATCATCGTGAACTCGTAATGCCGCATCGCCTCGGGGATGCGGAAGATCACCTCGTCGCCCGACAGCGCCTGCGCCACCGACGTGCCAAACACACTCGCCACCACGATCGGGATGAACGTCTTGACGGAAAAGTCGCGGAGAATGACCTCCAGCACAAACAACACCCCCGCGATCGGCGCGTTGAAGATCGCCGCGGTCCCCGCCGCCGCGCTGCACCCGATGAGCGTGGCCTTCTGTTCCCGCCCAAGGCGAAGCAGCGTGCTGATCGT
>JBGTLW010000100.1:0-3807 GCA_041743835.1 Phycisphaeraceae bacterium
GTCAGCACGCAGGCGGATGTAACACAGACTCGCCCCGCCGACGCGTCCTTCTTTCCAGGGTCCGGTGCCAAAGCTCATGAGCGGGTCTTTCGGGGTGTGTGGGGTCGATCGTGCGGGTTCGGCTGGGATGATAGGTCAAAAGCCCGCCGCCCTCAGCCGGGGCGTGGGCGTAGCGCGGCGGGTTGTTTCACGGCCCCGCATGTCGTCGGGCGGATTGCCCGCTACAATCCGTCGCTTAACCTCTCGGGAAGGAGCCCCTGCGTTATGTCCACCCTTGTACCGATGGTGATCGAGAAGACCGGCCGTGGCGAGCGGTCCTACGACATCTACTCGCGCCTGCTCAAAGACCGCATCATCTTCCTCGGCGGCGGGGTCGATGATGTGACCGCGAACCTCGTGATCGCCCAGCTCCTGTTCCTCTCCAACGAGGATGCGGAGTCGGACATCCACTTCTACATCAACAGCCCCGGCGGGTCGGTCAGTGCCGGGCTCGGGGTGTACGACACCATGCAGTTCATCCGGCCGAAGGTGCGGACGTATTGCATCGGCGTCGCGGCGTCGATGGGCGCGGTGCTGTTCATGGCTGGGGAAAAGGGCGAGCGTTACATGCTGCCCAACAGCCGGGTGCTGCTGCACCAGCCGCTGATGGGCGGCATGCAGGGCCAGGCCACGGACCTGTCCATCCAGGCCAAGGAGATGCTGCGGACCCGCGAACGGCTGTACAAGATCATGCAGCACCACACCGGCAAGGACAAGGACACCATCGCCCGCGATTGCGAGCGCGACAAGTGGCTCGATGCCGAGGAATCGGTGGCGTACGGCTGTGCAGACCAGGTGCTCCAGCACATCCCCGACTCCCTCTCCGGCCAGGGCACGTCGGATGACGACTAAACCCCCTCGATCGCGGCCACAGGTGCCCGCCGCGAACGCCCCGCGCCCCTCCCCGTTTAGCGGCGGGCGTGCGCCCGCGCTGTCCGCGGTGCGTGTGGATGAATGCGGTTGACGTATGCGGCGGCACGCGCGGTTGTGGGGAACACGGGGAACACGGGGCCTGACGGCCCGCGCTAAACGGGGAGGCGGGGGGGAAACGGGCGTTGGCGCGGGGAGCGCGTGGAACTTTGAACGGTAGCGCTATGTGGTATTTGCGAGTCATCCCGGTTTGGTTGGTGCTGGTGCTATGTGTGGTGGCGGGTTGTTCGCGTGGGCCACGGAACTTTGTCAACGACAACGATCGGCTGCGGGCGGACAACCTCGAACTCAACCGCACCGTCGAACAATTGCAAGAGACCCTGGCCCGGCGGGACAGCGAGCTTGAGGCGCTGCGACAGCGCGATGAGGCGGCTGCGCCTATGCCCGGGGTTACGCCGCCGTCGCTCGCCCAGCTCAAGCTTGATCGCTACTCCGGCCCGGTGGATACCGATGGCGACGGGGCCGACGATGTCATCCGCCTCTACCTCAAGCCAATGGACCAGCACGGCCGGGTGATCCCGATCGAGGGGGCCGCGAAGCTGACGATGGTGCTGCTGGCGGACGGCGCGGAGCCGGCAACCCTGCTTGAAACCACCTACGACCCCGCAGCCATGCGCGCGGCTTACCGCAGCGGGTTCACCGGCGTCCACTACACGCTCGAACTCCCGCTGGGCGAGGGCCTTCCTGCGGGGGAATCAAGCGTGGCCCTGCGCCTGACCTTCACCGACGCGGGCACAGCCGCGGACCACGCGGTGACCGCGGCATACAGCGTGACGCGCTAAGCTGCGACGCGCGATCAACGGGACTTGAGACTCAGGCCGTCACCCGCGTACCAGATCAGCCCCGCGAGGATGAGCGTCAGCGTGGTCCACATGACCAGCGCGACCCAGATCGCCCGCTTGGCGCGGTCGGCCTCGTACCACCGGCTGGGCAGGATGCCTTGCAGCAGCATCACCACCACGGCCGCGAGATTCACACACACGATGTTGGTCACCAGCATCAGGCCCGCGGCGCTGGCGGCGGCGTACTCCCCAGCCCCCAGCAGCAGACCCACCGCGACCAGGGGCGGGACCAGCGCGACCGCCACCATCACCCCCACCATCGCAGCAGACACGCCGGTGGTCACCGCGATCGCCCCGGCCGCGCCGGCCGAAGCCGCGACCACCACGTGCGCCAACGTGATCTGCGAACGCCCAGCGATCTGGTTTACCGTTGGATCAAACTCGAAGACCAGCCCGATCCCGATGGCGACCAGGAGGCCCACCACCAGCCCGACGGCGGCGGTGAAGGCCGAGCGTCGCACCATCGCCAGGTCGCCCAGCGTGGTCCCAAGCGCCAGCGACATGTTGGGGATCAACAGCGGGGCGATGACCATGGCCGCGATCACCATGGCCACGTCGTCGAGGATCATGCCCGAGGCCGCGACCAGGCACGAGATCACCACCTGCACCAGGTAGATCGTGGTGACCCGGCTGCCGGGGTCCAGGTCGTCGAGCAACTCATCCTTGCTGATGCGGTCGCGCGAGAGCAGGCTCGCATTTTTGCGGCGCTGCTTGAGCTCGGCCTCCTCCTCGCGGGGCCAGACCGCCGCGATCGGGTAGATGTAGAGTCGGAACTTCTCGTCGTTTTCGAAGTGGGCCTTGATGTCGTTGATGGTCTCTTCGGTGACCATGTCATCGACGACCAGCGACACGCGGTCCCGGCCGTTCTCGGTGGCGACGCGGTAGGAGTCGATGATGCGGTCGTCTTCGATCAGGTCCCTGGCCGCGTCCAGCGACAGGTCCGACGCCACCAGGTCCAGACGGCGGTAGGGCATGGCGGGCTCCGGGTGTGCTGGTTATCGCAGGCACGTCATGGTTTACACCAGCAGCGACGCGGGGTTCTCGATCAGGTTGCGGACGGTGACCAGGAACTCGGCACCCGAGGCGCCGTCGATGACGCGGTGGTCGCCCGAGAGCGTGATGTTCATCTCGTGACCCAGGGCGAGTTGCCCATCGCGGACCACGGGCTTGTGGATGGCGCCGCCGATCGCGACGATGGCGGCGTTGGGCGGGTTGATGATCGCGTTGAACTGCGTCACGCCGTACTGCGGCATGCCGAGGTTGGAAAGGGTGATGGTTGAGTCGGCCATCTCCTCCAGGCCCAGCTTCCCGGCCCGGGCCTTGCCCGCGAGGTCTTTGATCTCGTGGGAGAGCTGGCGCAGGCCCTTGAGGTGCGCATCGCGTACGGTGGCGACCACCAGGCCACCCCCATTTTCCGGGGGCAGGGAGATGGCGATGCCGACATTCACCGTGCCGTGGTAGTGGATGACGTCGCCGCCCCACGAGCTGTTGATCTGGGGGTGCTGGGCGGTGGCGACAGCGATCGCGCGGGTGACGAAGTCGTTGACGCTGAGCTTGATGCCCTGCGATTCGAGCTGGGTGTTGAGCGTCTGACGCAGGTCCATCAGCGGGTCCACATTCACCGCGATGCTCACCTGGAAATGGGGCACGGTGGTCTTGGACTCGACCAGCCGTTTGGCGATGGTCTTACGCATCTGCGAAAGCTTGACCGACCGAGCCTCCAACACCCCGCCCCCGGAACTTCCCCCGCCCCCGGAAGTTCCCCCGGCAACTGCCCCGTAGCTTGCGCCTGAACTCGCGGCACGGGCGACGGCCCGCTCGTTGGCGGCGGCTGTGGTCGCGGGGGTCATCGCTTGGCCGGACTGCTTGCCAGAAGCGGGGGCCTGGCTGCCGGCCTCCGCGGCCTTGAGGATGTCACGCTTGATGATTCGGCCGTCGGGCCCGGTGCCCTTCACCGCAGCCACGTCCACGCCATGCTCCTCCGCCAGCTTGCGCA
>JBGTLW010000101.1:0-27303 GCA_041743835.1 Phycisphaeraceae bacterium
CGCTGGCTGCTCCAGGCTCGGCCAGCACCGTATCGACCCCCGACGCCGTGGACCGAACTCGGTGCTCGCCGACCGCTTCATCCCCGATCATGGGCATGGCCACGCTTGGCGGCGTGAGGACGCGGGTTTTTCAGGGACGACGAATTAAATGGGATGCGTATAAGTCAGCACATGCTCGGCCCGCGTAATTCGACTAGGGGTAAGCGGGTACTTGTACGCGCTCTTACGCATTCCGGCGCATCAACATGGGCGTCACAGTGCCGTGCAGCACGATGGAGAGCAAAACGATAAACCCCGCTACCGCCCACAGCATGTCTGCGTGATGGCCGTCGAAGCCACCCGCATTCAGACCGTACGCAAGGTAATAGAACGTTCCGATACCGCGTATGCCCAGGGTGGCGATCACGAGCCGCTCCCCGTAGTGTGCCTTGGTGCGGACAAGACCAAGCACGCCAGCCGCGGGTCGGATCAACAACAGGAACGCCAAGGCCAGCAACGCACCCGGCCACGTCAAAGCCGCGAACAGGCCGTGCGAAATCGCCATGCCAAATAGCAGCAGCAGTGCCACCATCAAGTGCTGTTCAATCTGCTCGGCAAAGTCGTGGACGTGCTTGTGATACTCGTGGTTGGCTTCGTAGCGGCGAAACATCATGGCCGCGACGAATACACCGATGAATCCGTAGCCGTGGATCAACTCGGTGCCGCCGTAGGCTACCAGCGTGAGCGCCATGGCCATGAGTCCGTCGCTCACGGCATTGGGCTTGGCGTAGCGGAAGGTGATCATTGCTATGACGTGTCCCACCGCCGCACCCGCGGTGACGCCGGCCACGACTTTCCATATCACGTCCACCGCCAGCCACTGCGTGAGCCCCCCCATGGCCAGGCCGGTCACGGCGACAACGCCCGCCAGATTCACAAACGGAAACGCCAGGCCGTCATTCAACCCCGCCTCACTTGTTAAGGCGAATCGAACCTCCCGCTCGTGCCCTTCACCCGGCGGACCGACCTGTACTTCCGAAGCAAGCACCGGGTCGGTCGGCGCGGCCACCGCCCCCAGCAGGATCGCCCCCGCAAGCGGCAAGCCTAAAACAAATACCCCGCCCAGCGCCAACGCCGCGATGCATAGCGGCATGGTGATAGCCAACAATCCCCATGTTGATCGCCACCGCTGCCAACCGAATGGGCGGTCCAGTTTTAACCCCGCGCTTAGCAGCGAGATGATGACCGCAAGTTCCGCAAGGTGCTCGGTGAAAGTGCCATTCTCCATCGGGTCCACGCGTGGCGATCCTGGCCAGAGCCAAGGCAATGCTGCCCCAGCGCCGACCAGCAGGATTGGCATCGAAACCGGCAGCGGTTTGAACCACTGCGGAAGTATCGCTGTGGCCAGCATCGCCATCCCCAGAATTGAAATGCCGATGACGTAGTCATTCATGATTGACCAATATCTTCAACGCTACGTGCGATAGTGTACTTGTTTGCTGCAAATATAGGCGCAAACACACGACGCGTCGTCTGCTGGTTATGGATTCACAGCAGGCGGACAACGCGTTGACGCCTACCCGCACGGGATCAACTTTTTCTGCGAAACACTCGGAATATGTGGCCGCCGGGATTATGATGAATGCATGTCGTGGATCACAGTGATGAGCGATCATTTGGATGCCTGGTTTGCAGGGTTCGGGTGGACCAGCGAGGCGCTGTGTCGCATGGGTATCGCGGCACTGTTGGGCGGTCTGGTCGGTATTGAGCGGGAATGGCGGGGTAGAGACGCGGGGTTTCGCACGCACCTGCTCGTCTGCTTAGGTGCGGCGTTGGCGATGATCGTATCCCTGTCTTTTGCATACAAGCAGTGGTCGGGCGTACCGGGTGATGACGTACTGCAGATCGACCCCGGACGCATCGCCTACGGCGTGATGGCGGGCATCGGCTTCCTCGGGGCGGGGGCGATCATACAACGCCCCATGTCTGTGCACGGCCTCACAACCGCCGCGAGCATCTGGGCCGTCGCAGCCATCGGACTCGCGGCGGGAATGGGCCTGTACATCATCGCCTTCTCGGCCGTGCTGCTTGTCCTGTTCACGCTCACGACGCTTAACATTGCCGACATCCTGATCGAACAGCGCCAGCAGCGGCTGCTTACTGTGGCCGCCAACGATCACCCGTCACTGATCAACGAGTTCCGTCATCTCCTTAACGAAGCAGGATTCACTGTGAGGCAACTGGGCGTGGAAAAAACCACCCATGACCCTCCCTTCAGGGTCAGCGGGCGCGTGCTTTACCAAGGCGCCGGCGAACTCGATCGCATACGCAAACTCATCGATCAGAATGAGCGCTTCACATTCATCTCGCTCACGGAATCCGGTGAAGCGTGAGCATCGCAATGCAGCAGACCGAACCGGCTCCGCGCAATGACCGCGTGTGGGTGATAATTACGGGGGTGAGACTTGAACAACCCCACAAATACTGCGGAGAACCATCACTTTCCGAACCGGGTGATACAGAATCCGGCGCAGTCAGCGTGTACGCATCCATCCCAGCTTTAGACCTTGCCGGGCGTGACCTTTTGCATGGTTATCTCAGTGCTACCCAGGGATCAGGTGATGGCGCGGCGATAGTCACTGGGAGTCTGGCCCGTGTGCGCGCGAAACAGGGACGCCATGTGGCTGGTCGTCTTGAAGCCGCAGCGGTGGGCCACCTCGCTGAGTTTGATCTCCGGGTTCCTCAGGAACTGCTGGATGCGGCCGACCCGACGCCTGATGAGATACGCCCGCGGCGTACACCCCAGATGCTCTCTGAAACGGCGTTCGAGACTGGAGCGGGAGAGCGCGGCGTGGTGCGCCAGTTCCGCGACGTTAATGCTCTCACCCAAGTGAGCGTCGATGTACTTGATGACCAACGCAAGCTCCCCATCCGAAACGACGGTGGTGTCGGTTGAGGCACGCAGTTGCACGCCCGCGGGCGCGATGGGGTGCTCGCCTGTCTCCACGCTTTGGCCATCCATCATGGCGTCGAGCAGTCGGGCGGCTTCATATCCCACCGCCTCCACATGCGGGGCGACGGAGGTCAGCGGCGGGTCGGACAACTCGCAGATGACCTCATCATTATCCACCCCCAGCACGCCGACATCGTAAGGCACGCGCAGCCCCACCGCAGCGCACGCTTCAAGCACCTGCCTCCCCCGCCGATCGCTGCACGCGATGACGCCCACGGGTTTGGGCAGATCGCGCAACCAGCGCTGGAGGGCACGCTGCTCTAGCGACTGGTACCGCTCGCCCTCGTCAATCCCGGCGGGGCCCTTCCGGCTTCCGCGTGGGCCGTGGTAGCACACGTCGGACGTTTGAGGCACCTCATACAGCCGAAGGAAGGCCTCCTGCCGCGCATCAGAAAAATCCAGGCCGGGGACGCCGCAGAAAGCGATACGCCGATACCCCTTGGACCGCAGATGCTCCATCGCGAGCCGAACGACTTCAGAGGAGTCGGTTGTGACGCACGGCATGCCGGGGAACTGCCTTGTCCCGCGTGCATCGACCGTGGGCAGATTCAGGCTGCGGACGGCCTTGAGCACCTGCGTGCTCTCGATGCGGCTGATGATTCCCGTGCCCTGCCACTGCGACAGTTCCGTCGTATTCAAGCGGCTGGGCGAAAAGCCCGGCTTCTGCCAGAACGTCCAGTGGCCGTGCAGGCGGGCGTACCGCGCGATGCCCATCAGGCATCCCCTCCCGTAGGCGGATGACGATTCGATCAAGAGGATGACACGGCGTGTATGCATCGTGGTCGCCGGCACCTTATCGCATCAGAGTGGTGTGCACGTAGTCCCGCACACCGTTCTCGATCGAGGTGAACGGGCTGTCGTAGCCCGCCGCACGGAGCTTGCTTATCTTCGCCTGCGTGAAGTACTGGTACTTTGCCTGCAACGCTTCGGGCATCGTGATGAACCGGATGTTCGGCGGGCGATCCATCGCCGCGAATACAGCCGTCGCCAGGTCCTTCCACGTCCGGGCCTGCCCCGTTCCGCAGTTGAACAAGCCGCCGACCGGGTGTTGCAGGAACCACAAGGTGACATCGACAGCATCATTGACATAGATGAAGTCCCGTTTCTGCTCGCCGTCCGCATACTCCGGCCTTTGGCTCTTGAAAAGCGTGACTTCTCCCGCCTCTTCGATCTGGTGATACGACTTGTGTACCACGGAGCGCATGTCGCCCTTGTGGCCCTCGCCCGGGCCGTACAAGTTGAAGTATTTGAGCCCGACGATGCGATCGAACAGCTTGCTCCGCAGGGCCCACAGATCGAACATGTGCTTGGAATAGCCATACATGTTCAGAGGCCGCAGCGTCGGGGTCACGGCATCGTCATCGTCGTATCCTTGTGAGCCGTCGCCGTATGTGGCTGCGCTGGAGGCATAGATGAATCGGCTGCCGTGGGCAAGGCACCACTCGCACAGGGTGCGCGTGTAGTGGTAGTTGTTCCGCGCCAGGTAGTCGGCATCACGCTCGGTAGTGGCGCTGCACGCGCCGAGGTGGATGACCGCTTCGGGCGTAGCGACCCGGCCTTGCTTGACCTGATGCAGGAAAGCGTCCGGCTCCAGCAGGTCGTCATATCGCAGCCCGACGAGATTACGCCACTTATCATCCGTGCCCAGCTTGTCCACCAGCAGCAGGTCGTCCCGGCCGCGCGCGTTCAACACCGCGACGGTGTTGCGGCCGATGAACCCCGCCGCGCCCGTCACTATGATCGGCTTGGTCATGTGTCAGTCACCTTTCGTTCGATAGGCCTGGAGAACGCGCTCGATGGTGCCGGTCGTTGATCGCCCTTCCACCATCTCCGCGAGCGCGACGCGTCCGCCGTGCGCCTCGACCACATCCCGGCCGCTGACGTAATGGGCCCAGTCCTTGCCCTTGATCAGCACGTCGGGCAGCACGGCGGCGATGAGGTCGCGTGGCTCGTCTTCGTCGAAAACGACAACGTAATCAACCACCTTCAGCGCACCAAGCACATAAGCGCGGTCCTGCTCGGGGTTGATCGGCCGGCTCTCGCCCTTGCTGCGGCGGACCGAGGCGTCGCTGTTCAGGCCCACGCACAACGCATCGCCTTGCGCACGGGCGAACGCGAGGTAGGTCACGTGGCCTCGGTGAAGGATGTCAAAACACCCGTTGGTAAAGGCGAGTGTCTTGCCTTCCGCATGAAGCCGGTCGCGCTCGATGCGCATGTCTTGGGCCGTCAGAATGGTTGGTTCGGCTACTTGCACGATGGCTCCTCATTTCCCACGTTTTGAACAACCTGTTCGTCAATCCACTGGCACAGCGTGTGGTAAAGGATTTTGTGGCCTTCCTGCACATGATGCGTCACATCGGTCGGGATCATCAGCTCAATGTCGCACATGCCGCGGATGCGCCCGCCGCTTGCGCCGGTGAGGGCGGCGGTGGTCATCTTCTGTTCCTTCGCGCAGGCGACGGCACGGATGATGTTCTCGCTGTTGCCGCTGGTGCTTAACACAATCAGGATGTCTTCGGCATTGCCCAGCGCCTCGACCTGCCGGGCGAAAACCTGGTCAAAGCTAAAATCATTGCCGGCGCAGGTGATGGCCGTGGGGTCACACAGCGCGATCGCGGCCAGGGCCCTGCGATTAGCTTTAAAGCGGACGACAAGCTCTTCGGCGAAGTGCATCGCATCGGCCGCCGACCCGCCATTGCCCGCGATCAACACCTTGCCCCGCCGCGCCCAGCACGCCAACATCGCTCGCCCAAGGTCATACAGCGGCGCTTCGAGCACGGCCAGCTTCGGGAGCAGCTCGGTCAGTTCCCGCAGATTGCGATTCAAGCCCACGTTCATGAACAGCCTCCATGGTGCGCAACTGGTGCGCGCTGCGGAACGCTCGCTTCCTGTTGCACCCCAAGCGCTTCGAGCAACTGGGGCAGTTGGCTGAAGTCCGGCACGATCAGGTCCGCACCGGCGCGGATCAGTCGCGTCCGCTTGACAGGATTCAGGCCGAAACGACGCACTTCATCGCTTGCGACACCGACCGCGATGCCGCCGGCCTGGTGGGTCAGACGGATTTCGACCGGCCCATCGCCGAAGGTGACCAGTTCGGGACCCTCAAGCCGATGCTCGCGGATCAGCCGCGTGAGCACCACCTGCTTCGCCTCCACTGCCACATCGCCAACGGCACCGAAGATGCGGCCTTCAAACAGCCCGGCGTAACCCATCGCCTCTGCTTCAGCTTTGACATCCATCTCATCGGTGCCGCTGGCGAGGTAGAGCTTGATCCCTGCCCCGTGCAGGGACCGCAGCAGTGCCAAAGCGTTCTTCATCTGAAAGTCTTCGGGGCAAAGCTCGCCAGCGCGAAGCCTGGCCATTCGCAGGTTCACCATCGCCAGCAGTGCGTCGTTATACACCTGCTTGTAGCCGTGCATGTCGAGGACATGATCGTCGGGGACGCAGCCGAACTGCCGGACCAGCTTGACCAGCCCCTGCATCTGCACGAGCGTCTGGATGCCTGTGGTGTCATCGATGTACCGGCGAACCGCTTCGACGACCTTGCGGTAAAACGCCGGGTCCGCGTCGTTGTGACGAATGCCGAGGATCGCGCGGACCATCATTGGCTCCATGATCGCTTCCCAGCCTTGGCGCAGGACCGAGAGTGTGCCGTCGTGATCGAAGATGGCGTGGCGGATCGCGTGGCCGGTGGGCCAGGTGCGTACCCGTTCGATATCCGTCGATGCGAGGTATCGCGCTTTGCGTACATCTTCCGCCAGTTCGGGCAGATAGATATAGGCCGGGTGAGGGCCGACCTCGCGCATCTGATCTGGCGAGGCGGTCCCGGCGGTTTGCAGCTTGCGCACCGTAATGGATGCGGCCAGGTTGGCCAGGCGAATGGCAACCGGAACCTCGCCCCCACCGCCGAGCGAGGCCGCCAGCACCGCGACCACGGTGTCGCCCGCACCCACGGGGTCGGTCGGATCGTTAATTGCAATGCCATCGACGCTGTGCACTTGGTCATTCGCCACTGCCACGATGCCGCGCTCGCCGCGCGTCACAAACACCGGCTGCCCGGTGCGATGCGCCAAGCGCCTGGCGTGATCGGCGACCGTGGCGTGCGCGAGGAGTTCGTCGGGCGGAATCGCCCCGCCCAGCAGGCGGGCCGCTTCGCGGGCGTTGAGCTTTAGCATCGCGCCACGGTACAGCCCCGCGTGATCGCGCGCATCAACCAGGAAGCGGCAGCGCGGATGTCGCGCGATCACATCGTTGATGCGTTCGATCATGTCCGGCGTCGTGATGCCGGCTGCGACCTGTTGGTTCAGCACGACCGCGTTGACCTCCGCAGCGACCGCATCGAGCTGGTCGGCCAGTTTCTCCACGCGTGTCTCCGTGATCGCGTTGTTGCCGCCGAAGTCCAGGCGGCTTAGCTCCCGCTCCGCCATGCAGGGCTTGGCGTACACGGGGGTCTGCCAGTCGGGCTGGTCGTTGAGCAGGTGCGTCAGGTCGACTCCGGCATCATGGAGGAGGCCCTTGAGCGCGTGGCCAAACAGGTCATCGCCAACCATCCCGATGGCACGGACCTCGGCCACGCCAAGCGCCGCAAGATTGACCGCCACGTTGCCCGCGCCGCCCGCGCTGTAACGCTGCTCATGCACATGCTTGACGGGCAGCCCGGTCTCGAGCGACCGCCCGTCCGAGTCCGGGTCAAGCAGCCAATACGCATCGAGGCAAAAGTCCCCGAACACCGCCACACGCGCCTTGGCAAGATCGGCGAGGCCGACGTCCAGCCATGTCGGCCCCGTGTCGGCTCCGCAGTGTGGGATGTCAAGTTGACTTGTCATTTAAAGGGTTCTACGCAGGTCGTTTAACGCCGGATGCTATCACAAAGCAACAATAAATCACGCAATAAAACTCCAAAATTCACCAGATACCTCGAAAAGTTGTATTATCATTATGTCGCGTCAACAGGAGCTGCAGCATGAGCGAATCCCCCAAGTATCGGCTGATCCTGGACCACCTGCGCGAGGGCATCCGAACCAGACGCTTTGAAACCGGTGCCAGGCTGCCAAGTGAGATGGAGTTGGCGCGGAAGTTCGGTGTATCCCGACCCACCGCCGTCCGAGCGATGCAGGAACTGCAAAGCCTCGGCCTGGTGGAACGCCGCGTCGGCTCTGGCACATACCTGCGTACGAGCGGCGGGCGCACTGCTGATCGGACCGTCACGCTCGGGCTGCTCGTCTCGGGCCTGGGTAACACCGAGATACTTGATCCCATCTGCTCGCATATCACGCGGGCCGCGGAGGCGCACCGTCACGTCGTGGTGCGGGGCGTGCCCGGCGACCTGCCGACCGGGGAAGACTTCTCGCCGCAGCAGGCCGAGTCGCTGTGTCGGCAGTTCATTGACCGTGGTGTCGATGGCGTCTTTTTCGCGCCGCTGGAAAAGCCGGAGGATCGCGCGGCGATCAATCAGCGCATCGCCGCAACACTCCACGATGCGGGGATCGCGGTCGTGCTGCTGGACCGGGACCTGCTTGAGTTCCCGCAGCGCAGTCAGTTCGACCTCGTCGGCATCGACAACTTCGCGGCCGGCTTCGACCTGGCCACGTGCCTGCTGGACGCTGGCCGGCGGAACCTGCGGTTCTTTGCCCGGCCGTCGTACCCCGCCACGACCGACCTGCGCATGGCGGGCTGCCGCGAGGCGATGGCACGGCATGGGGTGAAGGTGTTGTCGCCGTGGGCACGCTTCGGCGATCCGACCGACCCGGCGACGGTCAACGCGGTGCTTTCACGGCCGATGCCGGACGGCATCATCTGCTCCAATGACCTCACGGCCGCTATGTTGATGCAGACGCTTGGCGATATGGGCGTCCGCGTGCCGAGGGACTTGGCGGTCGCCGGCTTTGATGACGTGCGCTACGCAACACTGCTTTCCGTCCCGCTGACGACGATGCGGTATCCATGCCAATCGCTGGGGACAATCGCGGTGCAGACCATGCTTAGACGGCTCTCCGAGCCCGCGTTCCCGCCATGCAAGATCACCTTGCCCGCCACACTGGTGGTTCGCCGGTCCACCGCTTCGGCGTAAGCTTCTGCCGCCGTATGCGCCGCGACCGCGGCCACCTTGGCCGCGCCGGGGATCAGCCGGGCATGTTGACCTTCAGCCGCAGGGTCAGAATCTGGAACGGCCGCAATTCGAGGCGTGCGAGCCCCAGGTCGCGATTGAACGGTCGCTCGCCCAGCGGTTGCTCAAGCAGGTTTGTCTCTTCGATCGCTATCACGGCGGGGTGCAACTGCAAGTCGCACGCGGTCCGCGCCCCCCTGCACTCGTATAGCCGTGCGATCAGGCCTTCGCCGTCTTCGGCGGGCTTGACCGCGCTTAACACGACGCCGCATCGCGCGGGGAGTTGGGCGATGGGCGTGGCGTCTAGGTTCGCCACGTTTTCCATCACACGTGGGGGCTGGTTGATCGACTCGGCGGCGGCGACGGCGGCGGCGGCGTCAAAGCCGGCGTGGGGCATCAGCGCGTAGCGGAACACGTGCTCGCCCATGTCCGCCTCGGGGTCCGGCGACTTGGGCGAACGCAACAGCGAAAGGCCCATCACATTGCCGATGCACGAGTGGCCGTACTTGCAATCGTTCAACAGGGTCACGCCGAAGCCCGGCTCGCTCAGGTCCATCCACTGCTGGGCTGGCACTTCGAATCGGGCATAGTCCCATGATGTGTTGAAGTGGTTCGGCCGACGGAGGTGGCCGAACTGGATTTCATACGTCGCGTGGTCGGCGTGGGCATCTATCGTATGCAACGCCCGAAGGAAGCTGTGCGATTCATGCCAGTCCACACGCGTGGCGAACTCAACGTAGCGGCTGCCCGCCGCCAGTTGCACGCGCTGCACCATCGTGCTGGCTTCGCCCAGGGGCCGACGAAACTCGATCGCCACCCGCACGGGGCCACGCTCGACGATGCGATGCGAGGCGGGGTCCGACACCACCGTGCCCTTGTCCTGGTACCCGAGGTCCACATCCCACGCGTCGTGGTCGCCGGGCAGGTCTTCATAAAGCACGAGCTGATTCGCCACCTGATCTCGCGCGATCGCCTCGCGGTTGGTGGCCTTGTGAAGCAGCGAGATGACCTGGCCTTGTTCATTGAGTTCGACGCGCAGATGTTCGTTCTCCAGCATCAGATCGTCCACCGCGAGGGCTGGGGGGGGAGGGGACGCCGGCGTGCCGCAGGGCGTCAGCGGCGTCAGGCTCATGCCGGGCAGGTCGGGCAGCCGTGCGATGCGTCGCGTGTCGCCGGTGAGGGTGGCGACCTGTTGTGTGGGCACGATCGACCGGCCGTGCTGCAACGCGGCTGCGGTGAAGCCTTCGGGCAATTCCACGACTTCGGCCCGCGTGCTGCCGGAGGTGTTGAGCACCGCGATAGCCGTTTCGTGGTGGGCGTGATCGGTTGGGTCCGTTGGGGAGATGGCACTGCGCAGCAATTGTGAACCGTCGGCCATAATCGCGTCGTAGTCCCGCCGCGCGTCGTCATAGACCCACCCGATCGACGAGCCTGGCAGGATGTCGTGGAACTGGTTGAGCAGCAGCAGCTTCCACAGCTCATCGCGTCGGGTGGCCTGTTCAGCGGTAGGCCGCTGGCCCGCGAGGATGCGCACGCTCTGGGCGACCTCGACATCCTGCAGCAGCCGTTCGCCAGCCCGGTTGCCCTGCTTGACGAACGCCTGTGTGGTGTAGGTGCCGCGGTGCAGTTCGAGGTACAACTCGCCCACCCACCGCGGCAAGTGGTCCTTGTGCTTAAGAAGCTCGGCGGCGAAGTCGTCCACGCGGCTGTGGCGGGCTTTGGGCAATCCGGCGCAATCGCCCAGGCGATCGATGCGGGTGATCATCGCTTCGGTGGGCCCGCCTCCGCCGTCGCCCCAGCCGTAGGCTTGCAGCCACGTCGGACAGCGGCCGGCATCCCGGTAGTTGGTGTCGCCGTGGTGCAGCTCCTGCGGCCGATTGTTGCCGATGTATGTGTCGGCGGGGAAGAAGTGGCTGACCACCGACGAGCCATCGATGCCGACCCAGCGGAACGAATGGTGCGGGAACTTGTTGTATTGATTCCAGCTGATCTTTTGTGAAAAGAAAACGTCGAGGCCCACCAGCTTGAGGATCTGCGGCAAGGCGGCGGAGTAACCGAACACGTCCGGCTGCCAGAAGTACGTCTGCTTCACGCCGAAGTGCTCGGCGAAGTAGCTGATGCCTATTAGGAATTGCCGCACCAGGGATTCGCCGGAAGGCACGTTGCAGTCCGGCTCCACCCACGCGCCGCCGCCAACCTCCCAGCGGCCTTCCTTGACGCGATGCCGGATCTGCTCAAACATCGCCGGGTACTGAAGGCGCACCCACTCGTACAACTGCGCCTGGCTCTGCATGAAGGTGTAGTCCGGGTGGCGCTCCATGTAGCGCAGTACCGTCGAGAAGGTGCGCGATGCTTTGCGTTTGGTCTCGCGGATCGGCCACATCCAAGCCAAGTCGATGTGCGCGTTGCCGACACAGCAGGCGGTGTTCGCATCCCCGGCGTTGGGCACGGTCAGTGCGGCGCGGATCAGCTCGCGTGCAGCCGGAAGCGTCTCATCCAGTCGATCCGCGTACAGGATGTTCACCACATCGCAAAGTTGATCATTCACCCGGCGGTGCCGCGGCGTGTTCGCAGGCAGGGTGTCCGCAAGGTCAAGCAGCAACTCCAACTCGACCACGGCCGCCGCCCGGTCGGCGTGATACCTCGCCACGTGCGCAAGGCATAGCACGCCAGATTGCGTACGCGGCAACTCCCCCATGCGAGCCACATCACCATACTTCTCGCCGACGCCCAGCATGTGATTGCAGGCCGCCTCGATGTGCAACTCGAGTTCGTCACCCGCACGCACACGCTCGGGCAGCTTGATGTCCTGCCGGTGCAATTCGACGCCCTGGTAAGGCTTGCCGTCCCACCAGCACAGCGCTTCGGTGCGCGTGTCGAAAAGCACGCGGAACGACTCGCCGAACGCCTCGGGCACGCGGCCGGACAGCCGGAACCAGGCTGTTGACCAGACCGGCCCCCAACTCCAGCCCAGATTCACAGGCGTGAACGACTGCCCGATGGCATGATCGTAGCTGACCGGCTCGGCGCACTGGTACACGCTCGCCGCCAGCGGGACCCGGTCGGTGAAAACCGCGGGGCGGAGCACGTCGTTGAGTATTCGCCGGGCACGTCGTTGTGTCGTGTATGGATCGGTTGGCGTCATAGTGTGGCTACCCCGCCCTGGACGGCGGATGGGTGCTTGACATAGAGGTGAAGCAGCACTTGGCCCCGCGTCATGTTGGGCTGGATGCCGTCGAGAGGGTGAGCCATCAGTGAAGCCCAGTGCGCAAGGTCGTCGGTGGTCGCTGGATCATCGGGCCTTGCCTCCCACTCGGGAATTGCGCCTCGGAGGCCAAAGAACTGGATCGCTTTGAACGCGGGGTGATCCGGCTGGATATCGCGATAATAGATCAGCACCGCGCCCTGATCGAGCAGCCGACGCTGAACTGCCGGGATGTCGAGTTCTCGTATCGCCCGCCCGGAACCTGCCGCCATCGCAGCCATAACACCAGCCGCATGACCCAGCGCCATCCAGCACGGCTCCATCCTAAGCGTGCTGAAACCGATGTGCGTGCCCGACACCGGCACCGGCGTCAGCACGTTGTCAAGCCCGCGCGGGACCATGACGCCCCAAGGCACCGTGTAAGGTTGGGTCGGATGGCTCAAGAACCCGTCCAGACTCGTACGCCCCGGCTCCCGCTTGCGCACCGCATGAGAATCCAGCGGGTAGTGGCTGGCCGTGACGCTCGAAACATAGATCGGCGGGCGCTCACCGGGCGCGACGGGCAGTGCATCGGAAGCCACAAAAAGATGCTCGCCCTCGATGCGCCGCCCTTCCCGCACATAGACCTGGCGTGGAAAGCACCCGTTGTTCTGGTATTCGTCGCGGGCCAACCCCCACCGCCGGCAGTCGGCACGGAATGCGGCGGGCAACGCGGCATCATTCTGCGCGAACCACAAAAGCCCGAGCGTGTAGTCACGAAGCCGCTGAGCGAAGCGGTCGCGCCACGCCCAGTCCGCCGTTGGCCAGGGGTAGTTTTCCTCCGGCAGATCGGTTGAGATCAGGGCGAGGTGCTGGTTGTTGCTGTCGGTTTTGCCGTTGGGCAGCGGGAAGATGTTGACGACGCGGCCAATCCCGTCGAGGTGTGGTTCGCCGTCACGTTTGCCCGCCATGCATCCCGACTTCAGATCGTCGATCAGTGAGATGTACTCTTCGCGGTTGTAATGCGTCGGCCGGGGGATGGGGGTCTGTTGTTCGGGGCGGTCGCTCAGACAAACGCGATAATTGTAAGCCTGGATCGTCTCGTCGCCTTCGCCGGACGAGCCCGGGTCCACATCGCCTTTCCATTGCTTATAGAGCTTGCCCGCCAGCGGCTCATGGTACTCATGCGCCGCCTCGCGGCCGATGCGAAACGCCGCGCCCGCCGCGACCGCGAGGTCGCCTTCATACGTAGCGTCCACAAACACACAGCCGCGATACGATTCAAGCTGACCCGTGACGCGGTGTTGCACGTCGATCGCTTCCACCCGGCCTGCGCGGCATCGCACGCGATCCGGCCTCGCATCGAACTGGCGCTCTTTGAGCACGGCGACGGCATCGGCGTGGTCGGCAAGCATGGCCTCGAAGATTCGCTCCGCGACCGAGGGCTCAAAGTAATGCCCGCCGTCGCAGGCGCGAGCCTGTTCCGAATCCTTGCCGTAAACCGTCACGTAGTGGAGGTGGACACGATTGATAAACTCGGTGAACAGCCCGCCGGTTGCTCCGCGCGTGGCGATGTCGGTGACGCCCAATCCATTTGCGGGCAGCCCGCCGATGTGGTTCGTTCGCTCCAGCAGGAGGACGCTGGCGCCCGATCGCGCCGCCGCGATGGCCGTCATGATCCCGCTTGGCGTGCCGCCCACGACGATCACACCCCACACCCGCTGCATAGCGTGTTCGAACTGCGTCATGCCAATGCTCTACGTCAATGTTCAACAGCGGGCGAATGCGCCCCCACGTCCAGGCCAATATACGGCGTGAGTGCGAACCTCGCATCGCAATTATGCGGCATCAGGCATCACAATTGCGTCACAATACGACGCATAGAGCGTGTCCTAGCCAACACGCAATCCATGCCGACGGACGAAGTGTGCGTCGGCGTCCGACGCACCGCCTGGCTCGATCAGCTCCCAAGGCATGACGAACTCCCGATACAGCTTGACGCAGTTCACGGGTGGTGGAGTCAGGATGCGAGGCATATACTCAGGCTAACGATTCTGTTGAGTGAAATTGCATCAGACCTAGCCGATTCGAATATGGAGATTTACATGACAAGTGCCGTATTAGTTGTGTCGAGCGTGTTGATATGCATCCTGGCTTTATCGCTACCGGCGGCCATGGCACACGCGCAGGCGACGCAACTGCCTGACAAGCAGGTTCCCGACTGCGTGGCCGTTAACCTGAAAACGCACAACTTCGATGTCGAAACGCTCGAAGCGGCTCACGCGATGGGGTTTCGGATCGTTCGGCGCGGCATCTATTGGAACAGCGTGGAGAGTGAGAAGGGTGTGTACGACTTCAGCAAGTGGGACCCGCAGATGGACAAGGCTCGGGCGTTGGGCTTGCGGGTGATCCTCGTGCTGTTCTCGCACAACGATCTTTAAGAAGGGGCGAAAGGCGGCTTCCAGACTCAGGCCTCCCGAGAGGGCTTCGCGGCATTCGCCGCCGCCGCAGCCAAACATTACAAGGACCACGAAGTACTCTGGGAAATCTGGAACGAGCCAAACACCATGACGTTCTGGGGGAAGCACGGCAAGGGAAACTCCGAGGCGTTCGCGGAGCAATACACCGCGCTGGTGAAAGCCGTGGCACCTGCTATCCATGGTGCCGATCCGGAGGCCTATGTCATGGCAGGTTCTGTCTCCAACTATTGGGGGCCGAGTTACGAGTGGACCGAGTACTGTTTCCAGAAGGGAATTCTGGAGAGTGGCATCCAGGCGTGGTCGGTGCATCCCTATGGTGTGAAGACGCCCGAGGAGTTCGCCATCGGCCACAAACGCACACGGGCGCTGCTTAAGCAGTATGGGGCTGCGGAGATGCCGATCCTCAACACCGAGCGCGGCTTCGCCGTCAAGGAACTGCCCAACAACGAAGGGTGGTCCGGTGGGTCCAAAGAACGCGCCCGCGAGTTTCAGGCCTGGCACTTCGTCCGCCAGTTCATGATCGATCAACTTCATGATGTCCGCCTGACCGTCTGGTATGAATGGGGCCCCAATCCCCAATACGACGCCTTCGCGCTGGTCGATGACGACGGCAAGCCGCATCCGTCCGGCCGGGCGGCGACGGTCATGATGCAACAACTCGACGGCTACCGCTTTGATCGGCGGCTCCGCACGGCGCGTGCCTTGGACTACGCCATTCTGTTCACCAATGCGGAGGGTGCACGCAAACTGGTGGTGTGGACCGCGCCGCCGGCGGGTGCCGCGCCAGATGCCGTGGAGGAACTTGCGCTGACTATCGCCGTGGGCACCTCTGACGCCTTCGTCGTGACCAACCTGTTCGGCGAATCAAAAACGATCAACGCAGAGGACGGCCGTCTGGCGCTGAACCTCGGCGGCGCGCCGCAGTATGTCACCGTGCCCGCCAACGCGACCCTGGGCGAATGGACCACCCCCGACGCCGAGCAAGCGAATCAGTCGTCGCGGCAGGACCTGAAGGTGTTTGCGAACGCGGACGGCTGGACGTTTAATGAAAATACCGGGAAGGGTGCATTCACCGTGGATAGAGACGCCGACGGCCGAGCCATCGGCATCGTGCGCTACGACTTCACGCAATCCAAGCCACAGCCCCACCCATACGTGCTGGCAAGCACAACGGTGCAGATACCCGAGTCGGCACGCGAGTTGCGACTGGAGGTTCGCTCGGCGATCGAGCAGCCGCTGACCTTCCGCCTGATCGACAGCACCGGCCAGACGCATCAGGCCAGGGCTAAGACCGACGGCTCGAATCAGTGGCAGACGGTCAACATCACGCTGAAGCGACGCATGGAACATTGGGGCGGCGCCAACGACGGGAAGATCCACTTCCCCATCACGCAACTCGCGCTCAGTGTGCCCCGGCCTGGTGACGATGCCACCGAAGGCCGCGTCGAGTACGCCGCCGTCACCGCCATTACGAGCGATGCCGGGAATTGACGCAAAGCGTATGGTTCTTGCCGTAACCCCGCAAAGCCGATGACGCGGCATGGCCTTAAGCTTAGGGAGCTTCAGATTGTGGTTTGACTCAGGGCGTTGATGCGTGGAAGCTGACGACATGGCACGGCCTTAATTCCCGATCAGTGCCTCGCCAGCGTCGCCACTCCCGCTTGACCAGGTTTCTTGCCATTTTGAAACAAGATGTCATGGCGCATGCTTCTCAGAACTCGATACAGCACAACGAACAAGGATGCGAGCATGACCACAGCCTTACCCAGTCCCAGCCCAAGGACTACCAGTTGACGCAAGCTGGCCGACGATCGCTACAGGAGAATGCACGCCGAAACCAGCCGTGGAAGCACGCCACTGGCCCAAGAACGAGCGAGGGCAAAGCGCGCTCGAGTCGCAACGCGCTGAAAAACGTTGAACGCACCGCCGATGTACTCGCCCGCCAACGCAAGGTATCGGCACTGCTGCGTGATGCCGCGTGGTAAGTGCGGTGCTGCACCAGCGTCGTGTGTGCCGCTCGGGACTCGTGCCCCTGCCGCTGACGAACCTACCCAAACACAGGGATGTCCTGGCATTGCCCATATTCAGAAAGCAAGCGAGCCTTGGTGTGTGATCTCGTCGGCATTCACGGATTCGAGCCTAGCCTGACACAGGGCTAAGTTGTAGCTAACTTCACATGTCTACGCCCGCATGATGTTGTCGAGGATGGTGATGCGGCAGAAGCAGTACCTGGTTGCGATCCAAGCCCTTGATGATGAGGCGCTGCTGTTGCACACCATGCATGACGCGGATGAGGTTCAGGGCATCGAAGAGATCCGGGATGACCTGCCCAAAGGTGTGAAGACCAACACCAAAGAGGTGGCTACGGCCGAGCAATTGATCAAGTCTATGAGTGGCGAGTTTGATACAACACAGTACAAGGACGAGTACCGCGAGCAGATGCGCGAGCTGATCGAAACCAAAGCTGAGGGCGGCGCCGCACGCGAGGTGGCCGATGAAGATGACGAAGACATCCTGCCGACATTCGACCTGATGGCAGCACTAAAGAAGAGCGCCGAGCAACGTGCCGGCAACGACCGCGTACTATCAGCCCATCGTGGACCTTAACACCGGGCTGGTGCTCGGCGCCGAAGCGCTCGCACGGTTTGTCGAGCGCGATGGCACGGTGCGTTTGCCTGCCGGAATCATCGAACGGATCGAAGGAAGCATGGATGACCTTGAGGCCTTCACTCACAAGTTGTTCCGATGTGTTGCGGAGCAAGCGGGGCCACTGCTCGACAGGCACCGGGGCTTTTACATCAGCGTCAACATGCCGCCGGTCATCCTCGGCTCACCCAACCTGAAGCGGATATTTGAAGAATCCCGTTTAGACAGATACACCGACCGGCTGGTCTGCGAAATCACCGAACGCCAGGTGCTGACCGATGCGGGACGCGACGCACTCGCCATCGTTCGCCCGCTGGGGCTGCGCATTGCTGTGGATGACTTCGGCACAGGTGCCAGCGGCCTCAAGCAATTGATCGGCCTGCCGCTGGACATCCTGAAGATCGATAAATCTGAAGTGGACCCCCTGCTGAAAGACCCCTCAGCAGACCGGCTCATGCGCGGGTTGGTCGCTTTGGCCTCCGCGTTGCGCGTGAAAGTCATAGCCGAAGGTGTCGAATCCCGCGAGCAGGCCTTCTTCCTGCGAGCCGTCGGCGTCGACGCCGCTCAGGGCTGGCTGTGGAGCAAAGCCGTTGAAGCAGACACACTGGAGCGGCTCATCACATCAGACCATCCCATTTAACACATCATCCGTCCAACCATGCATCGCTCGCACCGCCTCCAACTCCCGCTACGCGACCACCTCCGGTAGGATGGTGACTACTGCAGTATCGCATCGGCTGTGTGGCTTCACGGGATCAGGACGACCTTGATACAGCCGTCTTGTTTATCGCGGAACTTCTCGTAGGCCGCCGGGGCGTCCTCCAGTTTCACCTTATGCGTGATGACGAACGATGGATCGATCTCCCCGCTCTGCACCTTTTCCAGCAAGGGCGCAAGGTAGCGCTCCACGTGCGTCTGACCCATCTTGCACTGCAACCCCTTATTCATCCCCGGGCCCCAGGTCAGCGACACGCTGCTGAAATAATCGCCCGGAACCGAGACCTTGCCGCCCTTTCGGCAGCACGGATGATTTCGTTCGGGACAAGCGGGCGGTAGCTGCCCATGTGCATCGCGGTCTTGGCGCGTTCGATCGCGTCCATCAGACCGCCCGCCGCGTGGTTCTCCGCCCCCACCGCGTCGATGCACCAGTCCGGGCCACGTCCGTCGGTCATGCTCTGCAGCGCTGCGTAAACGTCCTGATCCTCGAAGTTGATCACCTCCGCCTTGCCGTGCGTCCGCGCCATCCCAAGCCGTTCGGCCACACAATCAATCGCGATGACCCGACCCGCCCCGAGCATCCACGCACTCTTGATCGCGAACTGGGCCACCGGCCCACAGCCCCAGACCGCCACCGTTTCGCCCGGCTGAATGTCGCAGTTCTCCGCAGCCATGTAACCGGTCGGGAAAACGTCGGATAGGAAAACCACCTGATCGTCGGCCAGACCCTCGGGTACTTTGATCGGCCCGTTGTCGGCGAACGGCACGCGCAGGTACTCCGCATGCCCGCCAGCGTACCCCCAAGCATCTGCGTGAAGCCGAACAGACCGGCGGGCGAGTGACCCATCTGCTTGCGAGCCATCTCGGCGTTGCGGTTCGAGTTGTCGCAGAGGCTGAACAAAGTGCGGTCGCAGAAGAAACACGACCCGCACGCCAGCGTAAATGGCACCACGACGCAGTCACCCTTAGCTAGGTTTCTCACTAACTTGCCGAACTCAATGACCTCACCCATCGGTTCGTGGCCGATGATGTCGCCGGCCTCCATCGCGGGTGCCGCCCCAACCATCAGGTGCAGGTCCGTCCCGCATATGCCCGAGGCGGTGATGCGCACGATCACATCGCCATCGTTTTCGATGACGGGGTCGGGAACGTCGTCCGCCCACAAGTCGTTGCGGCCGTGCCAGGTTACAGCTTTCATGGTTTCTCCTACTCAGGTGATATCAGTCAAGAACACACGACATTCACTA
The DNA here is from genome assembly GCA_041743835.1 of Phycisphaeraceae bacterium. Taxonomy (GTDB): domain Bacteria; phylum Planctomycetota; class Phycisphaerae; order Phycisphaerales; family Phycisphaeraceae; genus JBGTLW01. The sequence goes on from JBGTLW010000101.1 coordinate 19,373, forward strand.
TTCTGCGAGCTTTTCTCCGTCATACGCTGCGCCCAAGTCTCGTGTAAACAAAAATAAACCGACGTGGTTCATTTCCCCTCGAAAGGGGGGCGAAACCACGTCGGCTTACTCTTCACAAGCCGGCCACCTGTGTGACATGCTCGTTAACTTGTCATCCGTCAGCTATGCGTTTTGTATGCACTTGCTACACTGATACCTGCACTTTAGCGCGACAAAAATCGGGAGGCAAGAGAGAAGGTGTCAAATCCTATGACTGCAACACACGGTCGTAATCGCGCGATCTCGTGGTACGGCCATAGCTTTAGGCACGGCTGTGCTCACCACCCGCATCGGTGACAAAGCCCAAGGCACGGGCTATGTCGCGGCAGGCAGTCTGCTCGGCATCATTGTGTTTCCACTGGTGCGGGCGACTCTGCTGATCGCGTGATGGACAAGGCGATGATGGGTCGCAAGGCGGTTGCGTCGACCAGCACGGGGGGTTTCGCTGCTCCGAGCGCTGTATTGCCGATCGTTTGGGTATTGCGAATCGTCTCGGTTTGGCCTAGCCACACCACGGCTAGATCATCGAGTTGATTCAACCGGCGACAAAGGTCGTAATGCGGATTGGCTCGGAGGGCTGCGTCTAGAACTGCGGCGAAAGTTGCGGGTGGTGGGTGCGGGCCGGTTAGCGCTAGGATGTAGCGTGTGGGGGCTTGGCTGGATTCAGGGCCGAGCACCACGGCGTAGGGTTGATATCCCGTCTGGTCGCGGGCCTGCCAGATGGCGTTAATCGCGTGGCTCTCGTGGAGTTTCTCGCCACAGGTGTCGGAAGTGTTGCGGTCGCGGCCGACAAACTGGAGGGTGGGTGCTGCGTGGAGATAGCCGGTGACGCGGACCTGGTCTGCGGTTCGGTAACGGTAGAGGCCGCCCACGGTGGTCACCACGGTTTCGTAGGTTTCGCCTTCGGTGAGCTCGACGGCCGTTTTGGTGTTTCCGCGGGCATCGAGAAACTCGAAGAAGTGAGATGTCAGTGCCAGCGGGTACGCACCTTGATACGGGATTGTGGTCCAGCATTCGGACGCCAGTATGCCCTTGGGTTGAATGGCCACGCCGTTGAGACGCTGGCGTAGCCGGTCAAATGGCAGTGCGGCCGCCGCATCTGCCCAGGCGCTGACTACGGTAAGTTGTGGCCAGATGTGTGGGATGTCGGTGGGGCTGAGCCGGTCAAGCTCGCGCGCCCGCTGGCGTGGCAGGCGTTGCAGCAGGTCTGGCCAGTGTTGCGTGAGATCATCGAGTAGTAAGGTGAGGAACGATGGGTGCCAAATTGAGACGAGCGAGAGGTTGCGTGCGCGCAGAAGATGGGTGAGTGTGGCCTGACGGAACGCGGAAATGTCGGTGATCTGCCGCACACTTGATGGCACCGCAAGCAAACGGCCGACAAGCATACGGCCGAGCGGGCCGAGGTAGGCGGTGTCGTCTTCAAACCCTATCGGAACGGCTGCATCTTGGTCTTCAGTGATGGCGGGCGAGATCGACCAGTAGGCCCGACCCTTGGCTGCGCCAATATGTTCGCGAAACAACGAGCGGACCCAAGGGGCGAGGGCTGAGTCGAACGATTGCTTCAGGGCCTTGGTGTATGGGATGAGCTTGCGTGGCCCGGTTGAGCCACTTGTGGGGATGAGGTGGGTGACGCGGTCGGTGGTGAGGATGCCCTGTGTGCCCCGACGGATGGCTTCGATGTCGGCCTCGTGGGATGTGTAATCGCCTAGCGGCACTTGATCGCGGAAGCCATTGATTCCCCAGTCGGGATTGAGGCGATGCCGCTTGCCGAAAGCGGTGGCGTGGTTCTCACTCAGGATTCGAGAGAGTACCCGCTGTTGCGCGGCAAGGGGATCGTGAAGCGCATCGCTGAAACGTTGCTCCTTCTTGCGATAGCCCGCGCTCCAGATGCTATTGAGGGCCCGACAGAGCATTGCATCCCCTAGCTGCGCGCTACATTGCGGCGTCCGGGGCCAAGCATGCGCTGCCCGGCGGGCGTGAGGTTATCAGTATCAAGCGAGGCAAATGACACCAGCTCATCGCCCACAGAGTGGTGGGGATTTCGTTTGCAGAAGTAGGCGACGTGCGGGTCGGCCAATCGATGAGGCGGGATACCGCCGAGTTTTTCGCTAAGCCGCTGGGGGTGATCGAGTTGCACAATACCCGATGCGGGGTCGAACTGATCACCCCATCGCGCAGCAGCCAGGCGATTCATGCAAGCGACAGCCGCGGGGTCGGGGTCTGCGTCGATCGACGGGTAGAACCGCCGAACGAAGACGGGCAGGAAGCGATACGTCCTGTAGCCAGACGTGATGAGCAGCCAGTAGAGGCCGCAGTTGCCAGTCTGGTGGTGTAGTTGATGCACTGCACGGACCCATGTACGGGGCAGTTGGCTCGTTCCCCAAGCGTGTGGGGCGACGATGGTGTCGCCGGAGCAGATGACCGTGGCCGGTTCGCCGGTTGGGCCAATATCCGAATATAACGCAAAAGTCGAGAAGCCTGCCAGCTTCTCCCGGTTATCCATCAGCAAGATCGCGTGTGACTTCTGCGAGAGGTCCGCTTCGAAGCATCGCCGTGTTGTGCCGATAAAATGCTTCGCAAGCAACACGAACATCGCATCGCGTTCGTGCGCCGTGAGCGAGTCAATAGTACTGAGTGACGATCTCATAGCGTTGCGATCTCCATCCAGACCGGGCGATCGTCAAGATCGATCGTGTCCGGCGTCTTGGTGACAGCGTAAATCACGCTCTGGGTGATCCATGGGCGGTAGCGCTTCATGAGTAGCTTCAGCAATGGGGTGTTTGCGGGCAGCCCGAAGGAGAGCAATGGAATCCCGCGCGACGCAGCTAACAAACAAGCGGCATTTAGCAGTGCAATCGCGGTGTCGGCGTCGTCCAGATTAAAAGCCGCGTGACTTGCGTAGGCCATCTCAAGCCTGCTGCCGGGCCGGGGCAGTGTGGGTTTTCCAGCAAGCGTCAAGCCTAGGTTGATGGCGGCGCGCGCGCGCTGGATAGAAAGGGCATAGCCAGTGACCACAAGTTGCCGAGCCGCACGCTGGTCCCAAAGTGTGAGGCAGCCAGTAGGGTTCGTGTGGTTGCCATGCGCGAGGTGCGTCACGCTTCCAACCGTTGGAGGTGTCGGCCTGGCGAAGTCACTGGCGGGAAAACTTGTCGGCCTGCCATGAAAGCGTGTGTTGTAGTTTGTATAGATCTCCTGCGCGGTGGTCGTGTCAATGATCGCTGTGTTTCCCGCTTTCGACAGATGCCCAGCCCGCTCGGTTCGCAAAGTTAGCGTAGTGATTCGTCCGACTGGGATGTATGTGGGCAAGCCCGGCAGCCCCTTCTCCAGCCCCCGCCGGACCACCGTGTTGTCAGCCATGATGCTGGTGAGATCGTAGGGGGCCTGGTCCGATGTGCGGGTCTTGTCAAGAACCGCAAAGCACTGGCCGAGCACCTTGATCGCTGTGCGTAGGGGCGTGTCACATCGAAGCCCGCCCAGATAGCCCACGCGGCTCGAACTGCCGTTGACCATCAGGTCTTGTACCGCACGGTAGCCGTACCCGATCACTGCATCATCCCGCTGAGTGTCTCGCACCACCACCTCATGGATCAAGTCGCCAGCTATTCGCATGGCCTGCCTGTGATCCGGCTCATGGGGTGTGGCGATCGCGATGCGGCCCGGCATGGGCAGCCGCAGCAGTCGGCGGATCGCCGAATCGTCGCCGCGCTGCGCTGGCCCGCATCTCAGTCGCTCGGCGGTCGCGGGTTGTGAAGCGAGGGTCGTCATGCTTCGATTAACGCTATGTCGTGGGTCTCGTCGCCCAGGGGCATACCGCTGCGTCCCTCCACGTCGCGCTGGTGCATGGCATTGATCACCAGATAATTTGCCAGCATGTATAAACTCTGGCGGTTGACCTTGGCAGTCGCGCGTTGGCGTATGCTCGCCCAACTGTAGAACGCCCGCCTCGCATGGAGGCAGAGTGTTTCAAGCTCGTTGGCTGTCATGCCCACCGGCGTGAACGGCACCATGTTGTATCGGTAGGCCGGGTTAAGCCACCAGTCTTCGTAGATCAGTCGCCCCTGCCCGCGAAGCCTGTCGTACAGCGGCGTTCCCGGGAATGGTGTGATGTGATTGAACGCCGCGATAAATAGTCCCTGCTCCTGAGCAAACCGCACCGAGCTTTGCATGGTCTCCGGGCCGTCGCCGTCGTAGCCGAAGACGAACGTGCCGTAGATGCGCAGGCCGTACCGACGGAAGTTCGCCAGCGCCTCAGCCGGGCCGCCGCGCATCAGGTTAAAGCCCTTATTCATCACCCGCAGCCGCGATTCATCCAGGCTCTCCAACCCGATGAGCAGCCCCTGGCACCCACTCCGCTTGAGCAGGTCCAAAGCCTCCTCATCCCACGCCGCGGTAATCGAGGACTGGCTGACCCACCGCACCTTCAGGGGGATCAGCGCGCGCATGAAATCCTTGGCAGCCTCAAGGTCCGAGCAGATGTTGTCATCCACAAAGAAGATCATCTGCCCCGGGCGTTTGACCTGCCTCACCTCTTCGAGCACCGCGTCGATCGGGCGGTGGGCCTGTGTCGCGCTGAAATAGCTCTGGATCGCGCAGAAGTCGCACTTGAACCGGCAGCCGCGCGCAAACTCAACCAGACCCATCGGCAGGTAACGCTTGCCGCGGAAGATCGAGCGGTCGGGCTTGACGCGCTCAAGGCTCGGCCGTGATTCCTGGCGGTAGAGCTTCTGCGGCCTGCCGTGGCGGTAATCATCGATCACCCGTGGCAGCAACCCCTCCGCCTCACCAACAACTACAGACTCGGCATACCGGCAGACCTCATCAGTACACAGCGTCGCGTGGAACCCGCCCATCACAACCGGGATACCGCGCTTCCGATACTCGCTGGCGATCTGATAGCTCCGCCGCGCTGTGTAAGTCTCCACGCTGATCAAAACCAGGTCTGTCGGCTCGTTGTAAGGTATCTTCTCCAAGCGGTCATCATGGAATCGGCGCTCCACGTCGCCAGGCAAAAGGCCCGCGATCGTCGCCGCCGGCAGCGGCTGCATCTTCCAGGTGCGGATGTACCGCCTCATCGAGGCGGTCCGGCCGACACACGGGTGGATGATGGTGACGCGGAAGGATCGGGCTATGGCGGACGGTGATGCGATCACGCCTCCACCTCCATCTGATTGATAAGCTTCGCAAACGCGCGAAGCGCATCGTCTGAATGGGCAAATGCGGGGCGGAACTGAATGCTATTAAGGATCGCCCGGTCGGCGTGCAGCACACTCACCAATGTCGCGGCACACCGCAATGGTTGTAGTCCAAATCCCTTGGGTACAAATACAATTGTCTGCGTCTGCGTTTGTCCGGTGGCATCCGGCCGGGCTGTGAACACGGTGTGGAATCTCACCGGGCGTAAGAAGGTCAGCCAGGCAATGCTCGAACCATGTGTCGTAAACCGGGCTTCGACATCAGCCCGTCGGGTCGCGGTGATCCAGCGGACCCATTTTGAACGTGGCCGACCCTTAATCGTTAGTTGCAAGCTATGCGTGTCGATCTGTTCGAGGGTCGCTGCATCCGTAAACGCTAAGCCATGCAACTTGTCGAGGTGAGTGATATCCAAGCCGTTTGCAATGGCCAAGTGTGGATGGCAGTTCAGATGCAGGGGAGGAACCCGGATGCGGCGGTAACGCCCGGCCGAATCTCCGGTGTCGAAGTCGGGCAGTTCAAACGCGGGCTTCAAGCCGTTGTAAATCCAGATTAAACCAAACTTCTCGGCCACGGTGTAACTTCGTGCGCGGCGGTTTGGTGTGGTGCTTTCGCAAGGTGCTTCCACACACCGACCTTCTCCGTCGAATCGCCAATGGTGGAACGCGCAACGTAGCGTGCGGTCAACGACATGACCTAAGGATAGGTCGGCACCAAGGTGCGGGCACACCGCATCCATCGCATGGACTGTGCCTTCGGCGTCGCGCCACACCGCAAAGCGTCGGCCGAGCATATCAACACCCGCGACCGTCCCGCGTTTGAGTTTACGGCCGGGCATGACCACGTACCACGACCGCACGATCCGCCCAGGATCGCAAAACGCTCCCGCAGCGGATGTGCCTAGAGGTTGGACTGAACCGGGGAGTGTTTGCCTCATGCTGATCGCCTCGAATCTCGATCAACGGTGAGCGGCACCGTCTGCCCCCGGCGGGCAACCGCCTCAAGCCAATCCGGGGCCAGCATGCCGCCACAGTTGTAGAACTTGTGCAGGCGTTTGGCGTAGCGTCTGTAGCCCAGGTTGGTAATCATCGCAATCGGCAAGGGAGCCGCGGCCACGCGCAACCTTTTGCGGATGCCGCGCCAACTGTACGCGGTCAACCACGCCTGCTCGGTGCCCTGCTCCAGTTCCTGGGGCGACATGCCGATTGGCTTAAATACCGCGTGCTGACCGTCGTAAAGGTCCCAGGTGCGGGTCAGGATGCGGCCCTCGGTTTCGAGCCGGCGGTAAAGCTGCGTGCCGGGGAAAGGCGTCACGATGGCAAAGCGTGGCAGGTCGATCCCCACATCCACCGCGAAACGAGCCGTCTGCTCGAAAACGTTCGGCGTGTCGTGGTCCAGGCCGAACACAAAGCAACCCTGTAATCCGATGCCCCGGTCGTGCAGCTTCGCAACGACCTCCGCGTACCGCTCCGGCCGGTTGAACCCCTTCTTCGAATCCCGCAGGTTGCTCGGCGAGATCGACTCAAGCCCCATCAACAACCCGCGGCAACCGCTCTTGGCCGCGAGGTCCAGGAGGGGCTGGTCCTCACAGAGAAGCGTCGTTGCCAGGCCGTACCACTGGATATTCAGCGGGATCAACGCGGTGAACAACTCTCTGGCGTAGCTCCGGTCGGCGATCAGATTGAGATCGATAAACACAGCCCGGCGGGTGCGGTTACGGCGCAGGTCATCGACGATGTCCTGCACCGGGTGCTGCAGCGGCTTACGGCCCCATGCCGCGGGTACGACACAGAAGTCGCAATCGTGTACGCAGCCCCGCGTTGCCTCATACACGTGTGACGTCAGATACTTGCGCCTGCGCAGAACCGAGCGGTCGGGCGGTGGGCGGTTGCTCAAATCCAGTTCGGGATGTTGGTTGTATCGGGGTTGTAGGCGATCGGCCGCGAAGTCGCGCAGCAATTGTGGCCAGGTGTCTTCCGCGTACCCCACCACAATCGCGTCCGCGTGGGGCTGGGCATCGTCGGGCGTCAGCGTGATGTGTGGCCCACCGAGCACCACGGGGATGCCCTGCGCCCGATACCGCGCGGCCAGTTCGTACGCCCGCATCGCACTGCCGGTGATGACCGTCATGCCCACCATGTCGGCGTCAAGCCGCTGAGGCGCTTCCTCAATCCCCTCATCCACACAGGTCAACTCGACATCGAGTTCCTCGGGGATCAGCGATGCCAGGACCGGGAAGGTCAGCGGCATGTACCGAAGCCCACGGCCAAAGATCCCGCCGCGGTGTCGATAGAGAGGCCCCTTTGGGCTGATTAAAGTGATGCGGAGGGGGCGTTTTGCAGTCAACAGGAGACTCCCGGTTATCTCGACCACGTCATTGTAGCGTGCCTGTCGCAGCGATGAGCGACCACCGCCCCGACTTAGGACTCGCTTAGGCCAAGTGGAGACAGGCCGGGGTCCCGTGGTACATTATCCCATCAACAGGTCTTCCCAACCGGCGGGACCGAATCTCACACTCCGGAGTGATCTACAGATGTCTGACAAGCAACCGGGTCGTCCAAAGTCTTCGCCAATCGCGACGGTGGTCAAGCTATCGATCGCGGTGGTATGCCTCAGCGTGGCTGGGGTCGTGGGGTATCGCCACCTCAACCCCCCCGCAGCGCCCCAGCCCGTGCCACGCCCAGCCGCGTCGCCGCAGACGC
>JBGTLW010000102.1:0-2061 GCA_041743835.1 Phycisphaeraceae bacterium
CGCTGGCTGCTCCAGGCTCGGCCAGCACCGTATCGACCCCCGACGCCGTGGACCGAACTCGGTGCTCGCCGACCGCTTCATCCCCGATCATGGGCATGGCCACGCTTGGCGGCGTGAGGACGCGGGTTTTTCAGGGACGACCAATTATGCCCCCCGCCACCATCCGAGCCGCCTCGTCCCCGAGGCGGTCCGCTGCCGGGACGAGGCGGCTCGGTGGAAGCGCACAATCGTCACGCATGAGAATGGCAACCGCTCACGGTCGCGGCTCTGACGAGGTATGTGCTACTTGCGGTCGGCCTCAAAGACGATCTGGTTGCGGTCCAGGAGCGACCCGGTCGCGCGGTCGTAGGCGGACAAGGCGTTGGCGTAGTCAAGCAAGGCCTGGGCTTCCTGGGTCTCCGCGATGGCGAGGCGTTCCTGACTCTGGAGCTTGAGGTTGATGAAGTCGGGGGTGAGCGCAGCCCCTTCGTCTTCCTGGGCCTGGAGCGTCCGGAGGTTGTCGGCCGCAGCCAGGCGCGCGGCACGGGTTGAGCCGATGAGCTCGTAGGCCGTCTGCACATTCCGCATCGCCCGTTTCACCTCCAGCACCACAGCCTGGGCCTGGCTCTGGTACGCGAGCACCGCCTGCTGACGCTGGAGCTGCGCCGCGGTGGCAGCCGCCTTCGCCGCCCGGTTGCCCAGCGGCAGCTCGAAGTTGGCGGACAGCAGGTAGTCTATGTAATCGCCTTCCAACGACTCACTAAAAGCCTCATCGGCCCGGTCCACATCGATGCCGTTGTAAACCACCGACGCGCCCACATCCAGCACCGGCAGCCTTGCGTTGTCCGCGACACGCTGCCGCACCCCGGCATCGCTGATCGCCAGCAACGCCACCTGCAGCTCCGGCCGACGACGCATCGCGGTGGTCACCGCATCGAGCAGCGACAGATCGACCGTCTCGGTGCCGGGCCTGTCCGTCGGGACCAGCAGCGTCTCGCCGACCACAGAGATCGTGTCGCTGTTGATGAGCTGCTTGAGTGTGTCTGACGCGTCGCGCACCGCTTGGCGCGCACGGATCACCTCGCCCCGCCGCAGCTCCACGAAGCTGTTCGCCTCGGTCACCTGCACAGGCGCGGCATCGAACTCTGCGCGTTGCTCCAACCGATCGCGGTCCACCACGGTGCGCTCAAGCAGCCGCGTGCGGATGAGCAGCAGCTCCCGCGCGAAAGCCAGGTCCCAGTACGCGGCCTCGGTCCGCTGCACGGTGTCGAGCAGGTTCTGCCGCAGCGCCTCGATGTCGCGTTGCTGCGCGTTGTCCGCGAGGCTGATCTGCGCGGTGTTGACATCGCGCCCGAAGCCGCGGAGCAGGGGCTGGGACACGGACAGCGCCACATCGTTGTCATAGAACGCACGCACACCGATGACCGAGGGTGTCCGCTCGTCGCGGGTGATGGTGTCGGAAATGGTGATCGCCCCGCCGGACTTGAGCGGCTGGGTGATGCCGGTGGTGAGTTGGAAGGTTTCGGATTGCGTGTCGCCGGAGAGCCCGGGGATGATGCCCGGGGGCTGGGGGGTGTCGAGCTTGCCCCAGGACGCGGTGGTGAAGAACGTCGCGTCGAATGCGGCCTCGGCTGCGAGGAGGTCCTGCTCCCCGATCGCCGGGCCAAGCCGAGCCACGCGCACATCAAGGTTGTTGTCCACCGCCCGCCGGACGGCATCAGCGCGGGACAACTCGACCACATCCACCAGCTCACGCCCCTGCAAGTCTCGGCCGAGCACCAGCGGGTCGTTCGCGTAGGCAGTCGCCCCGGAGAGGCGGTCCAGTTCTTCTTGGCGCGCGGGGGTGAGCTTGCGTTCCACGTCGCCGGGCTCCCGGCTTAGCACGACGATCCCGCCGTCGGCGGTCTGCGCCAGACGCTGCTTGTACTCGGCGATCAACTGCTCGCGCATGGCCTGCTCGGGCGAGCGGTCCATCGGGCTCCCGCAGCCAAACGCCACCCCGCCCGCGATCCCCAGCGCACCGATCCGCAAAATCTGTTTCATGCCCGGATCGTACGCTGTACGACCATCGGGGTAAAGCGC
>JBGTLW010000103.1:0-4879 GCA_041743835.1 Phycisphaeraceae bacterium
AGCGGAACAGGTCCGCACGCTCGAACGCCACGGGCTTGATGCGCTGGCCCTGCGTGGCCATGGGCGCGGTCCGGCCGATGGTGATGCACTCGATGCCCGCGTCGGGGTGCTTGGGGTCGAGGCTGTGGTCCATGGCCCGGCCAAGCCAGCCGACACCCCGCCCGCCCCCCGCCTCAAGCGTGTCCCCGGTGTGCCAGATGTCCATCGAAGCGAAGTGCGAGCGGTTGGGGTTGGGGTAGCCCACGCCCTGCACAATCGCGCCCCGGCCGCCCTCCACGAGGTCCACGATCGGGCCCAGGTTCGGGTGCAGCCCCACGCCGTCGCCCCCCGCGAGCTTGATGACCCGCGACTCGGCGATGCCAAGCGCCTGACGCGAGCGGTAATACTCCGGCATGCCATAAGGCACCACCGCGCTAAGCCCGTCGTTCCCGCCCGACAACTGCACCACCACCAGCACGCGGTCGTCCGGCACACCCGGCAGCGATGAAAGCCCCGGCTCCGTCCGCGCCAGCGCACGCGTGGAACTCATCAGGAAGGTCGGCACCGTCGCAAGTGTCGAGACCATCCCCAGCCCGGTGGTCAGGAACTGCCGACGGGTGTATGGGGTCGGGGTGTGCGGCATGGCGGGGCCTTTCTTCGTGGAACACCGAAACGTCGCAAGGCAAACAGGCGGCTGCTTCTAAGCGGCTGCACGGAGCGAACTCAACACAACTGGTACTCGGGCGTCGCGGTCAGGAGCATGAGCAATGCCACGAGCGATTCCTTGGTCACACCCTTGTCGCGCTGCTTCATGAACTTGACGATCGGCTCACGCCGGGCGGCGGGCGTCTTGTCGCCGAGCAACACATCAATCAAATGATTGGCGACCACCTCGGGGCTACGGTCTTCAAGGCCGACGAGCAGGGGCTCTGGGTCGTAAGCCACCTGGCCCGGCTCCCACCGCTGATTGGGCAGCTTGCCGGTGAGCAGATACGTGCAGGTGTTTTGCCGGACAAACAGCGTCGAGGTGTTGATCCACTCCTGCCCGACCGGCCAACCCGCGACGGATGTCGGTTCAAACAGCGTCTGACCCATGCCCTCCATGCTCTGCGCGAGGGCTCGCTTCTGGCGCGTGGGCGTACCCAACTGCCTGATCGTCCCCACCAGCAATTCCGCAGGGCTTTTGATCTTCTGGCCGACGATCGCGTCGTCGTAGAAGTGCCGGCTGCGCAGCAGCACACCCAGGGCCGGGGCCAACGCGTACTCATCGGCCCGCAAGCGATCCGCCAGCGCGTCGATCACCGCGAGGTGGTCGGCGGCGATCTGCGCGGGGTACACGCTGACATCCGCAACGAAGTGGCGGTAGAGCTTTAGGGCCGCGAAGCGGGCGCAGGCCGCCTGCTTGAGCAGGATGCTCACGAAGTGGTCGCCGTTCCACGGCCCAAGCTCGCTGAGGATCCGCTTGCGTGTGTCGTCGTAGGCGGCGTTGCGGAAGTGGAAGTCGTTGTCGTTGACGGTGTAGCCCGTGAGCGCCCGCGCCCCGGCCCGGATGTCGTCTTCGGTGTAATTGCCCTCGCCTAACGCGAAGAGTTCCATCAGCTCGCGGGCGAAGTTCTCGTTGGGTTTACGCTTGTTGTTTCGGTCGTTGTTGAGGTAGCGGAGCATCGCGGGGTCGCGGACGATGTTGCGGAGCAGGTCGGCGAATGAGCCGTTGGCGTGCTCGCGGAACATCTGGTTCTGCTGGAGCATGAGGTAGGCATCTCGGACCTGTCGCTGGCTTGAGGCGAAGTGGTCGTGCCAGAGCAGCGTGAGTTTCTCCTGCATCGGGCGGGGCGTGGCGATGAGGCGTGCGATCCACCAGTCGCGGAGTTGGCCGATCATCGCGCGGTCCATGCGCTGTGAATTGAGTTGGGCCCGGCGGATCGCGTCCTGGGCCGCCTGATCCCCGGACCGGCGGGCCTCTGCCTGGGCCTGTCGCTCCTCGGGTGTCGGCGGGCGCACCACATCGGGGTCTGCCTCCGGCTTAGGTAGGGCTGAGTCATCGACACGCTCGTACCGCACCAGCGCATCGACCGTCGCATCCAGCCCCCGACGCGATGCCTCAAGGACCTGTGCGGGGGTTGCGCCAAAGCCCGCACGCAGCAGCAGGTGCCTGGCCTGGCGTGGCCCGAAGTCGCGGCTGGGGATGGGGGAGAGTGAGGTATCCATGATGACGGCCGGGCGTTGAACCCTTCATGGCCAAACGGCCACGACATGCATGTATTGCACATCGGCACACAAGCGATACGTCGGCCAGACTTGGGCTGTTACAGCTTCACAGAACGTCAATGCGCAATAAAAATGCTCAGGCCACGAGCCCGCCCGCCACGCGTGCGTGGCCGTTCCCGGGGCCGGGCATACGTTGTCTGCGGGCTATTGTGAGGAAAGCGGGCGTGCCAGTCACTCTACCGCTGCGGCGGGCCTTTGAGCAGCCTGTCCAGGGCCTCCGCATCCGGATCGGGCTTGCCCACGGGGTGCTGGTCGTGGGCGTGGACCAGCGCCAGGCGGTGCTTGCGGCGGAGACGCTGCCGGCGGTTGGCCTCAAACAAAACCCGCGCGAGCACCGACAGCACCACCAGCACCAGCACCACCACCACGAAAATAATCAGCGTCTGACGGTTGCGGGCCTCGGCATCCAAAGGCGTAGCCTTCGGCGACGCGGGCTGGGTCACGGGCGGGGCGGACACCGGCGGCGCGATCGCGGCCGAATCATCCACCGGGTCGGGCGCGGCTTCCACAGGCGGGGCCGCGACAGGTTCTTCCGAACCAATCCCCGGCGACATGTCATCGCCCGGCGATGCTTCTCCCGGGGCCGCTTCCGGGGGCGGGGGCGTGGCGGGTTGACCCGCTTCCATCTGCTGCTGGATCCGCTCGGTGAACGACGGGCGGGCATCGAGCGAGTCGGGGTCCAGTTCTTCCGCCACACCCGGCAACCCCGGCCAAAGCATGGCAAACCCGAACCCCAGAACCACACACCCCAGGCGGTAGCTGAAACATTGGCGGGCCATGAAAGACTCCCTTGTGTAAGAAACGACAACCCGAACCCGCCGCATCATACAGCGCCGGGCGTCGGGCTACCCCAGCGTGACCGCCGCCAGGGGCAGGATGATCTCGCAGAGGCTGTCCAGGTCGTATTGCTTGGCCAGGTCCACCGTGAGCGCGACGCCGTGCCCGTCGTCGGAATTGATGATGAGTATCCGGCTGCCGATGGTGTCGTAGCCCATATCGACCGGCTGATGCCCGAGCACGAACAGCTCGACACCCCAGGCCGCGGCCAGGGTCTCGGCCAGTTCCTGCGTGTGGTGCCGGCCCCAGACCATGAGGTGGGCCGACCCGCCATCGGAGAGGTCGGCATCGCTGGGCACGCGGTCGATCACCGTGGGGTCAAACGCATCGAGCTTGCGTGGCCCGGGCAGCGAGTGGGCGATAAACAGCCCATTATCACAGCGGACGCCGAGCAGCAACGCCTCGACGTAAGCCGACACCGCCGCCATGACATCATCTGCCCGCGCGTGGTACAGGAACCCGACGCCCTCCTCGAACTGTTTCACGACGCTTGCGCCGTCCTTGAGGATGCCCTCATCGTTGCGTTGGGCGAGTTCGTGGTTGGACTGGAGCAGGTGGACCTGCATGGGCCGGGCCACCTTGAGCGCCGCGATGCGGATGAGTGTGCGGATGGACAGGTCGTATCCGTTGACCAGGTCCGGGCCGTGGATCACTTCGTGGAGGATGATGTGCCGATCGTCTCCCGCTTCGAGGTCCGCCAGGCGTAGCGCCCGTTGCAGGTTGAGGCTGTTGTCGTGGAGGTCGCCGGTGATGACCAGACGGCCGGCGGCGGGCAGCTGGGTGACCGCCCCGCGTCGGCTGGGGTCCGACAGCGATGCGGCAGCCGCACCACGCAGCGTCGCGATCACCACATCGGGATCGCGCAGGTCCAGCGGCGTTTCAGCGGGTGGCGGCAGCGTCATGTGAGGCAGTATGACGCTGGGAGCCACGCTTGTGAAGCCGAGCGCAGGCTTCACAGGCCTGGGTCCACAAACTCGGTGATCTCCAGCCCGAATCCCGAGAGGGCGGCGGGTGTCATGGGGTGCCGGGTGATGAGTCGGAGCTTGCGGACGCCGAGGTCGCGGAGGATCTGCGAGCCGATGCCGTAGTCCATGTGGTTGGGCGCGGGTGTGGGGCCGGGCATCTCGTGCGACCCGCCGATGCGTGGTCGGTCTTCATCTTCGCGTTGGCCGTGCATCGGGGCGGGCGTCTGGAGCTGCTTGAGCAGCCCCCGGCCGATGCCCTCGTGACGCAGGTACACGATCGCGCCGTGGCCCTGCCGCTGGATCATCTTCATCGCGGCACGCAGGGTCTGGCCCGACGGCTGGGTCTGGTCGCCAAACACATCGCCCAGCAGGTTCTGGCTGTGCATCCGCACCAGCACCGGCTCATCGTGGTCGATCGGCACGCCCGTGGGGTCCAGCCGGCCCACCGAGCCGGTCACCAGCGCGACGTGCGGGAACGGATCGACCCGGCTGCGGTAAGCGATCAGCTTGAAGCCGCCCAGATCGTTCTCAAACGGGTGCTCCGCGATCCGCTCGACCAGGTGCTCGCGTTCGAGGCGGTAATGGATGATGTCCGCGACCGAGCACATCTTGAGGTTGTGCTTCTGGCACAGCGCGACGAGGTCGTCCTGCCGCGCCATCGTGCCGTCATCGTTCATGACTTCGATGATGACGCCCGCTTCGCGGAGGCCCGCGAGTCGGCAGAGATCGACGCTGCCCTCGGTCTGCCCCGCGCGCACCAGCGTGCCGCCCTCTCTCGCGCGCAGCGGCTGGACGTGGCCGGGGCGTGCGAAGTCGTCCACGCGGGACGC
>JBGTLW010000104.1:0-4055 GCA_041743835.1 Phycisphaeraceae bacterium
CCAGTCTTTCTTCAGCGTGCCGTGGAAGTCGCGCAGCGTGAGCATCGGCGACACACGCAGCGTCACGCGCTCGCGGGCCCCGGCCGGGAGCGAATCCAGCCCGCGCACCGTGTACCGCAGCGTCGCCGCCTGCGCTTTCCAGTGCAGGCATAGCTCGCGTGTCACCGTGATGCCCGCCCACGCATACACCCAGCTCGCGCTAAGCCCCTTCTCAAACCGCGCGAGATGGCGGTGACCCTCCGGTGCGCGCAGCGGCTGGCCATCCTTCCCGGTGAACAGCAGGGTGCTCAGGTCGATGCTCTGTTCCACCGGCTCGCCCGTGGCGTGGTGCGCGCTAAGCGCGAGCTGCTCGAAGCACTGGTTGACCACCGCGACGCGCCCGACGGGCGGGTGGGTCGTGGCGATGAGCAGCCCGTGGTACCGCCGGGTGTTGATGCCCAGCGCGGTCCCCGCGCTGTACGCCCCGGTCCCATTCGCAAGCACCCATTCATGTTCAAGTTGCGGTGTCACATTACTCATTTCGTTTACCTCTCCCCGTTTAGCGCCGGGCGTCCGCCCGCGCGTCCCCCCGGAAACCCCGGTTCCCCCCGCGCGCCCGCACGCCACGCATCCTTCACCCCACCTCAATCCGCGGGTCAAACCACGCGTACGCCAGATCGACCATGAGGTTGAACACCACGAGCATCGTGGCATACACCAGCACAATGCCGAGGATGAGGAACTGGTCTTTGTTGAGCACGCCATCGACGAAGTGCGTGCCCAGGCCCGGCACGTTGAAGACCTTCTCGACGACGAACGAGCCGGTCATCGCCGACGCGGCCGCGGGCCCGAGATACGACAGCACCGGCAGGTACGCCACCTTGAGCGCGTGGTCGAACAGCGCGCGGTGACGGGTCAGGCCCTTGGCGCGTGCGGTGCGGACAAAGTCGCTGGACATGACATCGGCCAGGCCGAGGCGGACGAGTCTTGCGATGTAGGCTGCGGGGATGAGCGAGAGCGTGATGGCTGGGAGGATGACTTGCGTGGGCGACCCCCACCCGCCGACGGGGAACCACCCCAGCCAGGCCGCGAAGATGAAGAGCAGGGCCGAGCCCGTGACGAAGTTGGGCAGCGAGATGCCGATGAGCGCGATGGCCAGTGATGTGAGGTCCCACGGCGAGCCGGGCCGCAGCGCCCCGACAACGCCCGCCGCCGTGCCGATGAGGATCGCAAGGCACAGCGCCGCGACGCCGAGGCGTGCGCTGACGGGCAGGTTCCGCGCGATGATGTCGCCGACGCGCTGGTCCTGGTATTGGAGTGATGGGCCGAAGTCGCCCCGCAGCAGGTTGCGGACATACGTCAGGCCAAAGGTCACGGGGTTGTCGAGGTTGTACTCGCGGCGCATCGCCTCGGCCACCGCGGGGTCCGGCCGAACACCGTCGGTCCGCGCCAAGGGATCGCCCGGCACGACCCACGCCAGCGTCAGTGTCACCACAAACACCACCGCCAGGATCAACGGCAACTGCAACAAGCGACGGAGGATCAACGCGGCCATGGGGGGATTCTAATGGAAGATGGGGTTTAACCACGAAGACACGAAGGCACGAAGGAAAACAAGAAATGACAAAGACAGGAGCGGAGGGTCATTCTTCTGAAAATAATACTCCTCAACCTGTCATCCTGTCCAAAACCCCTCACTCCCAACCTTCGCGTCCTTCGTGTCTTCGTGGCCATCCATCCCCATCCATCCCCATCCATCCCCACCCATCCACGAAGCCGCTCACCCCACCCGTCGCCACCCGCCCACCGGTTCGGCCTTGCGTTTCATCGCGATCACCGCGATCGCCAGCCCGCCGACGAACAGCAGCACGCTGAGCCATTGCCCCCGCGTGATGCCGATGGCCGCGAACTCCGCGTCGCGCAGGTGCTCGTCCGGCATGCGGAAAAACTCGTTGACCACACGCATCACCGCGTAGGTCATGAAAAACGCCCCGGCCACCAGCCCCGGCTTCACGGGCCTGCGGTACAACCACGCCAGCACCGCGAACACCACCAGACCCTCCAGAACCGCGGCATACAACTGCGACGGGTGACGCGGGGTGAGCAACGGCTCCACATACTCCCGCGCGACGGGCCAACCCGCCTGCACCTTCTCCACCAGCACACCGACAAACGCGTAAGGCTGATCCGCAGACCCACGCAACGCTGCGGGCGCACCGTGCATGATCGCCTGCAGCTCCGGCAGGGGCCGCTCGTACAACTCCTGCGGGAACCTCACCGCGAGGGGGAAGTCCGCAGCGCACTGTCTGCCATACAACTCGCCATTGATGAAGTTCGCGATGCGCCCGAAGAACAGGCCCAGCGGCGTCGCCAGGGCGCACGCATCGCCGAGGCGGAGCAACGGCTGCTTGTTCCGCCAGGCGAAGTACCAGCAGCCGATGGCGGCGCCGATCATCCCGCCGTGGCTCGCCATGCCGCCCTCGTTCATCGCCAGCGCGCCCCAGAAGGGCGGGTGGCTGGTGAAGCTGACCAGGAGGTCGGGGCGGTAGAACAGCACATACCCCAGCCGCCCCCCGACCACGACGCCGATCGCCACCGCAAACACCAGGTCCGCCGCGCGTTTCGGGTCCAGCGCCTGGCCGGGCAACTGCTGTGCGGTGACCGCGAACACCCGACGGATCAGCAACCACCCCACCGCAAACCCCGCGAGGTACGAAAGCCCGTACCACCGGATCCCATGGGGGATCAGCGGGATCGCCCGCCAACCTGAGGGGAACTGGATAAGAAAAGGATCAAGGTCATGCAGCCACGGCATGCAAGCAGTGTAGCGGCGCGGCGCTTGTGGGGGTACGTCGGCGTATCGGAGCGCGCGCGAGCGCGTGGAACCGGGGAAACCGGGGGCGCGCATGGGGACCGGGGGAACGCGCGGGCTGACGCCCGGCGCTAAACATCCATGCAACCCCGACCCCGTTTAGCGCGGGGCGTCCGCCCCAGCGCTCCGACGAACGCTGCCGCGCTCGGACACGCGCTACATCACACCCGCGCTCCCGCGTGCCCCCCGCGTTCCCAAAACGCCCCACGCGCATTACCATCACGCACGTCATGGTCCTGGCGTATCACCTGATCCTCAGCGCCTACGGCTTCTGGCTGCCCAATGATCCGCGGGGATCGTGGTCCACATTCGTCAGGAACTACGAGCTGTATCTCGCGGGCGGCCGGGCGACCAAGGCGGACACGCGCAAGTCGCTTGCCGCTGCACCGCATGACCCGGCCGCGCGTCGGCTTGCCAAGGATGCGCTCCAGTACCCGCCCGTCCAGTTCACCGGCCAGCAAGCGCGCGTGATCGCGAAGGGTTTCAGTCATGCGATTCAAGAATACGCCTACCGCGTCCACGCCTGCGCGATCCTGCCCGACCACGTCCACCTCGTCGTCGCCCGACACACACGCACCATCGAACAAATCCGCGACCACCTCAAGAGCAGAGCCACACGCGAACTCAACACCCAAGGGCTCCACCCGCTGGCCCAGCACCCGGGCACCCCATCGCCTTGGGCGCGCAAGGGTTGGCACGTGTTTCTGGATTCGGCAGAGGACATCGCGCGTGCGATCGCCTATGTCGAGGCCAACCCCACCAAGGCCGGGCTCCGAGCGCAGCGCTGGCGGTTTGTGGTGCCGTATGGGGGGTGACGTGGCGGGGGTTGTTTGGGATGCGGGGTGAACGCGGGGGCGCGGGTGCAACGTAGCGCGGGGGGGCGCTCGTCGGAACGCGGGGGCGGACGCCCCGCGCTAAACATCATTGTAACCCCGACCCTGTTTAGCGCCGGGCGGACGCCCGCGCGTTCCCCCGGTCCCCGCATGTTCCCCGGTGAGCGCACCGCGTTACCGCCGCCTGCGGCGGCCCTTGCTTTTTGACGCCTTCGCGGGGTGGGCGGCTTGTTTCGCGGCGGGCTTTGGGGGGCGGGAGTCTTTTGGCTTGGTGCCCGCGGGTTTGCGGGGCTTGACCTTGCCGTCCTCCACGACGACCAGCTCCATCTGTCGCCGGCCCAGGTCCACCTCGGCGATGCGGACGGTGAACG
>JBGTLW010000105.1:0-10777 GCA_041743835.1 Phycisphaeraceae bacterium
ACCCCCTCCGGGGTCCGGCTTCCGGGTTCGGCTTCCGGGGTCCAATGTCGGTAGCG
Organism: Phycisphaeraceae bacterium; assembly: GCA_041743835.1. Lineage (GTDB taxonomy): Bacteria > Planctomycetota > Phycisphaerae > Phycisphaerales > Phycisphaeraceae > JBGTLW01. The sequence continues at coordinate 57 of JBGTLW010000105.1, forward strand.
GCCGCGCACGGGCCTTCGTGATGTCATCGGCACAATCGCCTACCCCGTTAACCGGCCCAAACCCGGCTAAGACGGTACACTCTGCCGATCATGCGTTGGCCTTTCCACCTGCCTTGTCTTTGGGTTGCCCTGGCGTGCCTGGGCGCTGTCGGCTGCGCGTCGCCACAGCCGGTGACCCCGTCGGAGCGGCTGGTGGCCGCGTCCGACTACGACGCGGTGTACGACGCGGCAGAAGCCGTGCTGCGCGACCGCGGGTTCAAGCGAGACCGGCGGGACTACCGCTTCGGCGTGGTGCAGTCCCGGCCACAGGGAGCCGCAACGCTTGCGGAGGTCTGGCGTCCCAATAACGTGACGCTGGGTGCCGCGCTCGACAGCACACTCAACGACCACCGCCGGACAGTCACCGTCACGCTCGAACCGCTGGACGCCTCGGAGCCCGTGCTGGAGTTGCTCAGCGCACTGGACCCGGAATCCCCCCCGGAATCCCCCCCGGAAGTTCCCTCGGAAGCCCGGGAATCAGCCCAGGAGTTAGATGTCGCAACGCAGGGCACGTCCCCGGCCGCGGCGTATCGGCTGGGTGTCGAGGTGCAGATTGAACGCCGGCAATCGCCCAACCGCCGCGTCGGTGGCGGGGTGCGGGGCCAGGTGTTCACATCGCTGACCCGCACGCCGATCGAGTTGCAGCGCAGGGGCATCCCCGGCGACTACTGGCAACCCATCGGCCGCGACCCCGCACTCGAACAACAAATCGCGCGGGAGATCCTTAACCGCGTGGTGCCTCAGTAACCGCGGGTATGTTTTGTCAGAGCCGCCTCGTCCCCGAGGCGGACCGGCGCGGGGACGCGGCGGCTCTGTGAAGGCGCACATCGGCACACCCGAGAAAGGCAACCGCTTACTTACGTGCGCGGCTCTTTGAAGGCAACAAAGGCACCCGCTCCCTTACGGTCGCGGCTCGTGGGTACGCCTTGAACGAGCCGCGCACGTAAGTAAGCGGTTCCCTCCGCCATCAGAGCCGCCTCGTCCCCGAGGCGGGCCGGCGGGCGTAGCTCGCCGGCTATTGCAAGCCACAGCCTTGGGTCACTGCCCCGCCACGTGGTCGCTGCGATCGCCTAGAATCTTCTTATGACTACAGCCTCCACCGACCGGCAGACACTCCGCATCGGGCACAGCCCGGACCCCGACGACGCGTTCATGTGGTGGCCGCTCGCCAACTTCGTGGCGCCGGACGGCACGCAGCTTGCGCCGCAGATCGACACCGGGCCGTATGACTTCGAGCATATTCTGGAGGACATCCAGTCGCTCAACGTCCGCTCGCTCAAGGGCGAGTTGGAGATCACCGCGATCTCGATCCACCAGTACCCCTACGTGGCGGACAAGTACGCGCTGACTTCCTGTGGCTCGTCGATGGGCGATAACTACGGCCCGATGATCGTCGCCAAGCCCGGCACGATGCACTGCCCCGGCTGCCTCAAGGGCAAGAAGCTCGCCATCCCCGGCGAACGCACCACCGCGTGGCTGGCGTGTCAGATTTTGCTGGCTGAGCATGGCCTTTCCAAGGACGATGTGGACTGGTCGTTTGTGATGTTCGACGACATCCTCAATGTCGTGGAGTCGGGCCAGTACGACGCGGGGCTGATCATCCACGAGGGCCAGATCACCTATCAGAACCAGGGCCTGACGGTGCTGGCCGACCTCGGCTCGTGGTGGACGGCTTCGCGGAAGCTGCCCCTGCCGTTGGGCGGGAACTGCATCCGCCGCGACTTCATCCAGGCCGGCGAGGCGGGGGCGATCTGCCGCATCCTGCTCAACTCCATCCGCCACGCGCTGGACCACCGCGAGGAGGCGGTGGCGTTTGCGCTCAATTACGCGCGTGATATGGAGGTGGATTTGGCGGACCGCTTTGTGGGGATGTACGTGAACGATTGGACGCTGGACTACGGCGACACCGGCCGGGCCGCGGTGCAGCAGTTGTTGGCGGAGGGTGTCGCGGCCGGTATCATCCCCGCCTTGCCGGGCGACGGCGTGGTGGACTTCATCGACCCGGCGTGAGCTGGGCAAACCCCGAGGGTTGGGATTCATGCAAAAGCGGCCGACATCGATCCTTGTGTTCGGCATCCTGCACATCGTCTTCGGTGTGCTGGGGCTTTGTGGCACGGTCATCAGTGCCGCGGTCTTCGCAATCCCCAATGATGGGGCCGACCCCGTCATCACGGCGATGCACGAGTCGGAGCCCTATCGTCTCTACCTCATCGCGTCGATCCCGCTGGGTGTGATTGCGACGGCGGCGCTGCTCGCGGCCGGGATCGGGCTGCTGAACAACAAGCCCTGGTCTCGCCCGCTCTCTAACTTCTATGCGTGGTACGTCATCGTGTTGACGGTGGTGTCGGTGGGGGTCAACATGGTGGTGCTGGTACTGCCCGCGTTTGAGGCGCTTGACGGGCCGCTGACCCCCGAGAACGCGGGCGAGTTGGGCGGGACGTTGGGGGGTGTGTGCGGGTCGTTCCTTGGGTTGGCGTACCCGATCTGTGTGTTGTTTTTTCTGAACCGTGAGGTGGTGAAAAACTGGCTGTCTTCGGATCGGCCGGAGTATGCGGATTCGTTTGCCGGGCCTGTCATCGAGCCTTGGGATCGTTAAGATATCGTGATGGACAATCAGCCTCAACGATCGGGCTTCTTTCGGACTCACCTGCACCCCGCTGGGGTTTTCGACCTGCACTGGTTGTGGACGGTGGTGCTGCCGGGGATTCTGTGGCCGCTGATGATGATCGGTGCGATGGTTCCCGGGCTTCGGCCGGCGTACCACTTCATGATCCGCAAGGAGGGCGGGGTCGAGTGGTTCGGCGTGCAGTTCCTGCTGATGGGCGTGGCTGCGGGGCTGGTGATCGTGTTCCGCTACAGCAAGCTCCTGCCCGCCAAGTGGCTGGTGGGCTGGTTCGCGTTCATGACCTTTGGCATGTTCGTGCTGGCGGGTGAGGAGATGAGTTGGGGCCAGCACCTGGGCCTGTGGGATCACGATAAGGCGGTGGCTCTGCTGGGCGATCTTAACGACCAGCAGGAGACCAACTTCCACAACATGTCCAACGCGCTGGATCAGTTGCCGACCTACGCGGTGATGGCTGCGACGCTTGTGGGGTGTGTGCTCAACCCGTTTTATCTGCGTCGGCGGGGCGAGCGGCTGGGGCCGGAGAACCCCGGCTACTGGTTCTGGCCGACGCCCGCGTGCTTTGTCGCGGCGCTGGGCGTGCTGCTGATCACCTGGCCGCGGCGCATCCGCATCTGGGCCGGTGGCGACATCCCCACCGAGGTCACCTCGCTGTGGCGGCACTCGGAACTCAACGAGTGCTACATCGCGCTGATGTTTTTCATGTACATCGGCTCGGTCTTCTGTCGCCTCCGCACGCTCGACGGCCAACCCCGGCTGGGCTGACACGCCCCAACAGAGCCGCGACCGCGAGGGAGCGGTTTCCCCCCAATTCAGCAGAGCCGCCTCGTCCCCGAGGCGGTCCGCCGCGGGGACGCGGCGGCTCTGTGAAGGCAAGGGAAACACGCTCCCTCACGGTCGCGGCTCGTTAATTCCACACGCTTGCGGGGCGTGGCCCGGAAAACCGGGGTGTGGGGGTATATACCATGCAAAAAAAAGCTTCCCTCCGCGCGGGCGGCGCGTTATCCTTAACGCGGGCGAGCATCATCTCAACCGCCCCGGGCGATCGCCCGAACGGATCAGGATCGGCTTGACGCATTGTCATCGCTGCCTAAAGAAAGGAAAAACACATGCCCCGAGTTGTTGACGTCCTACGGCACAAAGGCTCCGCCGTGATGACCATCGGCCCAGACGCCCGCGCGATTGATGCGGCCCTGCTCATGAACGAGCACAAGATCGGCGCGCTGGTCGTGCTCGATGTCGGCCAGATCGTCGGCATCATCTCCGAGCGGGACATGATGCGGCGGGTCGTCGCGGAGCGGAAAGACCCCGAGGCGGTCCCGGTCCACGAAGTCATGACCCGGCCCGTCATCACCTGCCAGCCCGAGGCTACCCTCGACGAGGCCCGGCGGACCTTCCAGACCCGACGCATCCGCCACCTGCCAGTGGTCGATGAACACGGCGGGCTTGAAGGACTCATCTCCATCGGCGATCTCAACGCGTGGGAGCTCAACGGCCAGGAAGTGGAGATCCAGTACCTCCACGAGTACATCTACGGCAACGTCGCATGACGCGAGCCGTCGGCTCATGCAGCATGGATGAGCACAAGCGCCAATGAGAGGGTGAGAAACACGGCCCTCCGATGACGACGGGGGTTGTCTCGAAACCCACGGCCAACACGCGCCGGTCCGGGGGTTCACGCGAGAGACAACCGCCCGCCGATCGGGGGGATTTTGTATCCCCGCCACCCCATCCCAACCAAAGACAGATGCCCTCACTCCGAGCCTTCGTGGTGATGCATATGACTTGCGGCAGCAAGCGTTGTTACACTGCACGCACACCATTCGGGAGAGCCGCCTCATGCCAGCCCTCATGCACGCCCAACACAGCATCGATGCCGCGTGGCTGGCCTTCTCGCTGGACCCCAAGCTCTGGTCCCTGCTGATCGACCTCCCCGCCCTGTTCGACATCGGGGCGGACGTCGTGGTGTATCTCGCGTTTGCCGTCGTCGGCAGCCTGATCTTTATCTTCCGCCTGGCGTTGACGCTGTTCCTCGGCGCGGATGGCGATGTGGATATGGACTTCGGGGGCGATATCGATGTCGGCCACGGCGCGGGCTTCGGGCTGCTCTCCCTGTTCTCCATCACCGCCTTCATCATGGGCGCGGGGTGGGCGGGGCTGGCCGCCCGGCTGGAGTGGGGGCTGGGCCCGGTCCCCGCCGCGTTTTCTTCAGCGGGCATCGGCTTCACGCTCATGGTCCTCGCGTCCACCATGATGTTCGTCCTCCAACGCGCGGTCCACGTCGTCAAGATCGACCACCGCACGGCCGTCGGACGCACCGGCACCGCCTACCAGAACATCCCAGCCAGGGGCAAGGGCGTCGGCAAGGTCCGCGTCGTCGTCTCGTCGCAGTCCATGATCCTCCCGGCTGTCAGCACCGGCGACGCCATCGCGAGCTTTGCCTCGGTCCGCGTCCTCGAAGTCCGCGATGACAACACCCTGGTCGTCGAACCCACGGGTGATGGCTGAGCCGCGCGGGTTGCGGCCGCACGACCCGCGGCAAGGCCCCGGCCTCACGCCAGCCTCACGGGATTGACAAAACATCCGCCCCGACTCGCAAACCCGCGACCCGACGACCCATTACACTGTGCCCACGTCGCCTTCGCCTTCTTTTCTCACCACCCTAGGGGGTACCGACCATGACCGATCTATCGCTGACACTGGCCCAACTGCTCAGCGGGCCGGGCCTGACCTTCATCCTCATCACCATCCCGGTCCTGCTGCTGGTCGTCGCGCTCATCTACGGGGCGCAGCGATACAAGCGTTGCCCGCCCAACCGCATCCTCGTCAAGTACGGCAAGGCGGGCGGCGAAGCGTCGTCACGCACGTACCACGGCGGGGCCACGTTCGTCGTCCCGGTGCTGCAAGACTACGCGTACCTGTCGCTGGAACCGATCACCATCGACATCGACCTCGCCAGCGCACTATCGAAGAAGAACATCCGCGTGGCGGTGCCCTCGACGTTCACCGTCGGCATCTCGACCGAGCCGTCGATCATGCAGAACGCGGCCCAGCGCCTGCTTGGCCTCCGCGACACCGAGATCGCCACGCAGGCCCGCGACATCATCCTCGGGCAGATGCGCCTGGTCATCGCCACCCTCACCATCGAGGAGATCAACACCGACCGCGAGCGGTTCCTGGACCTGGTGGATAAGAACGTCAACTTCGAGTTGAACAAGGTCGGGCTGTACATGATCAACGTGAACGTCCGCGACATCACGGACGAGAGCGGGTACATCGCGGCCCTGGGCCAGAAGGCGGCGAGCGAGGCGATCAACCAGGCGAAGGTCGAAGTCGCGCAGGCGGAGCGTTCGGGTCAGATCGGGCAGGCGACGGCCCGGCGTGAGATGGAAGTGCGTGTGTCGGAGCAGGCGGCCCAGGGCACGATGGGTCAGAAGCAGGCGGAGCGTGACCAGCGTATCAAGGTGGCGGAGCTTGAGGCCGCGGGCGTCGCGGGTGAGGCCGAGGCCCAGCGTGCGCAGGAGATCGCGATCGCGGAGCAGAACGCCTTGGCGATCCAGGGCAAGAAGGAGGCGGAGGCCCGGCAGCGTATCCGCGTGGCGGACCTTGAAGCCGGGGCGGTGGACGGCGAGAACCTGTCCAAGGCCAAGGTTGCGTCTTCGGACGCGACGCTGGCCGAGGCCCGCGCCGATGCGCGTCGCCGGGGCGACGTGGCGTTGGCGAACTCTTCGCGTGACATTTTGATGGCCGAGAAGGAAGAAGAGCTGGCGCGGATGGAGAAGGATGTCATCGCCAAGGAGATGATCGAGCAGAAGCAGGTGCAGATCAACGCCGACGCCGAGGCCGAGCGCATCCGCCGGATCGCCAAGGGCGAAGCCGACGCGATCCTCGCGCGTTACCTCGCGGAGGCCGAGGGCCAGCAGAAGGTGCTCGAAGCCAAGGCCCTGGGTTACGCGCAACTGATGAAGGCCTGCGGCGACCGGGGCGACCTCGCGCCCAGCCTGCTCATCATCGAGAAGCTGCCCGAGCTTATCGCCGAGCAGGTCAAGGCCATCCAGAACCTTAAGATCGACAAGATCACCGTGTGGGATTCTGGCGCAAACGGCACGGGCGACGGCTCGACGGGGTCCACCGGCAACTTCCTCCGCGGGCTCATCGGCTCGCTGCCCCCGATGCACGAACTGGCGCAGCAGGCCGGCATCGACCTGCCCAGCGTCCTGGGCAAAGTCCAGGAAAACTCCGGCGGCATGCGTAAACCCGAAACCGACCCGAAACCCTGAAACCCAGCCACAACCGCTTAACAGAGCCGCGACCGTAAGGGAGCGGTAGGTCTCACTGGCGCGTTGTGACGACCCACCGCTCCCTCACGGTCGCGGCTCTGTTTGGATCAGGGTGTAAACTGCATCGCATGAACCGACCGCAACGCCCACAGGCCGAGCCGCTGGACCTCCGCGAGGCGGGCGCTAACGACGCACGCTCCGACCGCCGGCTGTACATGCAACTGCTGGTGTGGACCGGCTGCCGATCCACCGCCCCGCTCATCGACGACCTCTCAGCCGCCACGCTCGACGCGGTGCTCTATGAAGATGTCAATGACCCGCTGGGCGTCGCGCTACTCACCGTGACGCAGGACCCCGCCAGCTTCACCGCCAGTCTGCGTGGCATCCTGCAGCGCGGCCCATTCGCCACGCTCACGCCCCGCCCCGAGTTGACGATGCTCGGCCGAACCTACACGCTGGGCTACGAGCCGGACCTCGACGAGACGCTGATCGAGCGCCCGCGCCGGCACGTGTTCGAGCGGAACTGGCCGTGGTCCATCTGGTACCCCCTGCGACGCGCGGGCGCGTTCCAGCAACTCGACCCCGCCAGGCAACGCGAGATCCTGATGGAGCACGGGACCATCGGCTACAGCTTCGGCGCGGCCGACCTCGCCCACGATGTCCGCCTCGCCTGTCACGGGCTGGACCCGCACGACAACGACTTTGTCATCGGCCTCACGGGCAAGGAACTCACCCCGCTCTCCAAGATCGTCGAGGCCATGCGCAAAACAACCCAGACCGCGCAGTACCTCGAAAAGCTCGGCCCATTCTTCGTGGGACACAAAGCCTGGCAGTCGGCGTGAATACCCGCCCCCGCCACCACACGCACACATCGTGGCAACCCCATGGCAAGCGATCACCCGGTCATCCTCTTTGATGGCGTCTGCAACTTCTGCAACGCGTCCATCAACTACATCATCGACCACGACCCGGCCTGCCGCTTCCGCTTCGCCCCGCTCCAGTCCGCAGCCGGGGCCGAGCTCGCGCGGGAGCACCACATCGACACGGGCAAGCTCGAATCGATCGTCCTGATTGAAGATGGCCGGGCGTATCAGCGGTCCACCGCGGCGCTACGCATCGCCCGCCAACTGGCCGGCCCCGTCAGAGTGCTGGGGGTGTTTCGCGTGGTCCCGGCCGTGCTGCGCGACCCGGTGTACAACTTCATCGCCCGTCACCGGTATCGCCTCTGTGGCAAGGCCGACGCCTGCCGCTTGCCGACCCCGCAGGACCGCGCCCGCTTCCTGCATTAAACTGACGCCCAGGTTTGCAACCCTTTCGCTCGCACCCCGAGGAAGCCCGCACCATGCCCACCCCCACCCTTGCCGAACGCTACGCCCGTGCCAGGCAGCAGCTCGATGCTGTGGACCAATCGCACGCCCTGAACTTTTACGCGGAGCTGGACGACGCGGCCCGTGCGCAGCTCCTTGCCGAGATCGAGGGTGTGGATTGGCCGGAGGTGAAGAGGCTGATCCGGACGCACGTCAAACAGAAACCGATGTGGACGATGCCGGGCAACGTCCAGCCCGCGCCGTGGTATCCGTATGCCCCGCCGCGCGACAGCAGCTTGCACGAGAAGTACGACAAGGCCCGGGCGCTGGGCGAGCAACTGATCCGCTCGGGCAAGGTCGCGGCGTTCACCGTCGCCGGCGGGCAGGGCTCGCGCCTCGGGTACGAAGGGCCGAAGGGTTGCTACCCCGCGACGCCGATCCGCGAGTTGCCGCTGTTCGCGTGCTTTGCCGAGTACCTGCACAACATCCAGAAGCGGTTTAAGTGCATCGTGCCGTGGTACGTGATGACCAGCCCGATCAACGACCAGCCGACGCGCGACTTCTTCGCCGAGCAGAAGCACTTCGGGCTGGACCCCGCGCACATCATGATTTTCCCGCAGGCGATGTTCCCCGCGATCGACATGCACACCGGCAAGGTGCTGCTGGCCGCGAAACACTCGCTCGCGCTGTCGCCCAACGGCCACGGCGGATCGCTCAAGGCCCTCTACGCCAGCGGAGCCATCGCAGACATGCAGAAGCGCGGCGTCGAACACATCAGCTACACCCAGGTCGATAACCCCATCGTCCGCATGATCGACCCACTGTTCCTCGGCCTTCACGCGATGGACGATGCACAAATGTCCTCCAAGATGCTGCCCAAGTGCGAACCGATGGAAAAGCTGGGCAACTTCTGCACCGTGGATGGCAAGATGACCGTCATCGAGTATTCCAACCTGCCCGAGGAGCTGGCCCACCAGCGCACGCCGGATGGCGAGCTGCGCTTCCGGGCCGGATCGATCGCGATCCACGCGATCCGTGTGGATTTTGTCGCGTCGCTCAACACAAGCGCGGACGGCTTTGCGCTGCCGTGGAACCGTGCAGAGAAGAAGGTGGCCTGCATCGACCCTGTGACCGCCAAACCCATCGACCCCGCCACGCCCAACGCGGTGAAGCTCGAGACGTTCGTGTTCGACGCGCTGCCGATGACGCGGAGCTCGGTGTTGTACGAGACGGATCGGCAGGACGAGTTCGCCCCGATCAAGAACGCATCTGCGCCCGGCGTGGCGGATTCCCCGCAGACCAGCAAAGCCATCCAGACCGCCCGAGCCGCGGCCTGGTTGGAAGCCAAGGGCTGCAAGGTCGCGCGCGGGGCCGAGGGCGAGCCGTTGGCCGTGATCGAGATCAAGCAAACCACCGCGATCTACCCGCAGGATTTGCAGGACATCAAGACCCCCGCACAGATTAACGCGGGCGAATCCGTGTTGTTGTAACGCGTTGTTAAAAAAACACGCGGGCTTACGCCCGGCGCTAAACGTGGGAATGCGTTGTATGGTTTAGCGCGGGGCGTACGCCCCCGCGTTCCGGGCGCCGCGCAACCACCCGCGCTCCGTGTTTCGTGCCACGCCGCAACCACCCGCATTCCGATACCGCACCGTTGCAAACGCGCGGGCGTACGCCCGGCGCTAAACTTGGGACACGCGTCGCATTGGTTGTCACCGTTTAGCGCGGGGCGTCCGCCCCCGCGTTCCGGGCAACCCCGCATCATTCACCCCACGGATTCAAACCGGCAACGCCCCGAGCCCCGGCAGCTTGCGCATTCTTCCGCGACCCCGGCGGTGTGTGACAGGCAGTGGCTGATGGTCTGCGAGATCACCTCGCGCATGGCGGGGTGGAGCCCGATCGGCGCGGTGATCAGGTACGCCACGCCGGGGTGCCTGCCCGCCGCCGCCCGCGTGAGGTCCGGGATGTCCTGGTGCCAGTGCTTGCCCGGCAGCAGGAAATACGGGCACACCACCACCCGCTGCGCCCCCCGGCTGACGCAGCGCTCGAACGCGGTGGCGATCGATGGCTCAGCCAGCTCCATGTGCGCCGGCTCCACGATCGCGAAGCCCGAGCCGGGCGCGAACCGGGCGACAAAATCCTCCAACATCGCGTTGGACTCGGCCCGGCGGCTGCCGTGGTCCACGATCACGATCCCGGTCGTCTGCGGGTCCAAAAAAGTCGGGGCTGCTTCCATGCCCGCATGATAGGCGGGGTCCGACGCACGGGCTGGCTTGTGACCAAACGCCCTACAATGCACGCATGGAAAAGCTCTTTTCACCGCGACGCGAACTGGGCCGCACCGGCTTCGTCGCCACGGCCCTGGGCATCGGCGACCTCGCGGACCGGGCCGTGCCGCTCGACGATTGCATCGCCACCGCCCGCCGGGCGCTCGACGCGGGCCTCAACCTCATCGACACCGCGCCGGGTTAC
>JBGTLW010000106.1:0-4617 GCA_041743835.1 Phycisphaeraceae bacterium
GGCGGGGCAGCTCGCCGAGGCTCAGCAGAGCGTGCAGCGTGTGCTGCGCGAGCTGGCCGAGGCCGAGGTCGCGTACCAGGCCAAGGTCGAAGCTGGGGCGGAGGTCACGCAGCAAGAGGCGCAGGAGTCTGCCCAGCGTCAGCAGCAGATGCGAGGCTTGGGCACCGCCCTCCGCGAGCAAGGCGAGCAGCAGGCCAAGGTCAACGCCGTGATCCGTGAGTCGATCGAGGGCAACACGCAGGCGAGAGCAGCCGAGGAGCAGTCCACGCGTGCGGTGCGGGACAAGGCCCAGCAGACCCAGCGGCTCGAAGCCCAGTTGGTTGCGCTGATCGCCCGCAAGCAGGCCGAGCAGTATGAGACGCGGGAAAGCACGCAGCTCACCGAGCGTGAGACCCGCGAGAAGGCCGAGCTACAGCAGCGGATCGAGCGCATCAGCCGTGCGCTGGCTGGTGAAAAGGACCGGCGTGAAGCGCTCAGCCGTGAGCTCCGCGAATCGGTCAACGCTCACCGGCGGCTCAATGATGAGCAGGACGGTAGCATTGCAACAAGCGGGCGTGCCTTGGTGGCTGTGGCATCCATCACTGGAGGCTACTTGTCGCTTGCGGGGGCGATCACCGCCGCAAGAAAAGCGCTGATGGATTTGCAGCAGGAGGAAGCCGAAGCGGCAAACCGTGACATTGAATCACGTCGGGACGTGTCTTCTCTTGCCCAGATAGCGGACACACCCGAAGAGTTCAAAAAGCTTGTCGATGCAACAGATCAACTTCTCGGATCAGGCGGGGCTGATAGTCGCTCGGAGGCGGCACGGGTTGTCTTTAGTTTAGCCTCTGCTGGCCAACTCAAGAACATCGAGCTTTTTGCGAAACTGAGATCGCAGGGCATTGTGGAAGACACTGCGCAACTCGCATCCTCTGTCGAAGCGTTGATCACTGCCATCGGCGAGAACGAAACAGGGTCGGCTGAAGACATTATCTCCAAGGGTTTTGGTGCCTCAAAGTCCGCTCCGTCGAGTGTCACCGAATTGCTGAAGGGCGCTGCACGCGCTGGCGTTGCAGCCGGGCGGCTGGGGATTAGCGATGAAGAAGTGCTGGCGGCCACTACAGTGATTGCGAAAGCCACAGACAGCGCAGAGCAGGCGGGCACCATCGTTAGAAGCTTGCTTCAGAGTCTTGACGAACGCGGTGGCTTCCAAGATCGACCGCTCCAAGACTCTTTGGCGGAGATTCTTGCTAAAGGCCAAAACACTGAAGAACTCACTAATTTCTTTGGACGTCAGGAAGCTCTCGAAGGTTTTGGGTTGCTCACCAAGCAAAGCGCTCTGTTTAATCAGGTGCTTGTTGACATAGACGATGCGCAGGCAACGAACGCCACTCGCCGCAAGATTCAGATGCCCGCCACCGACGATCGCCTTGACGCTGCCAACCGTGCCCGCATCGCGAAGCTGCAGGAAGAGAACGAAATTGCAAAAAACTCAGCAGAGTTGGAGAACCTGGCCAACGCTGCACAGACGGAGTTGCGCAGCGCACGGTTGCGTGCAGGCTATACCACCGGCGCGAGCCGGACGTTCACATTCGCCCAGGATTCCAGCCGATCATTCAACCGCTTGCTTCAAGGTGATCTGGCCTTCCTTGAGCAAATTGCTCGCGATGCTGACACGTCAGATGGAATCATCACTGATGAGTTGAGGCCATTCTTTGACCAGACGCTACTGGAGCGAATCAAACGTGAAGTGCTGGACAGAACAGGTTCCGACCCTTCGAAGAGCAAGGGGCCGGTGTTCGATGCGCGTATTCCAATGCTCGAAAAGTCTGCTCCCGACGCCGCCCCTGCCGAAGCAAGGCCGGGTGGCGCCGGTCGACTTGCACCGGACGAACTCACGATAGGGGATTCGCCAGGCGGTGGTTTCAACAGCCAACGCCCGATCGTGAACTACTACATTCACAACTCCGGCCCAAGCTACCACCGCGACGACCCGCTGACTGCCGACAGGCACGAGGGCGCACCACAGTAACCCCGAGGCTCGAAGGGGCCTTGAGAGGCGTTCATTTCGCGTTCGATGGGAGGATGAACCACAGAGACAATATGCGCCGATCCGCTTGGCCATTTCGCCTGCACTCTGGCCATTTCGCTCGGCGCTCTACAGTAAAGCCGGGCGGCGGCAAGACTTGAACAAAACCCAAACTTGCATATTGACAACACGGATTGCCTAAACCATAATCCTAACAGAATGAAACTGCTTGAAAGGCCGCGTGCCACACCTCGGCGCAGCCGATGGGGGCTTACACGCCAACTTACATCAGCCTGCGGCTGAGGTGTGGCACCCGCCCCGGGAATTATCCGCCCCCGGAATGATCTGGTTCAAACCTCCATCCAAGAATCCATCCCCCGGAAGGACCTGTTCCACACCTCCGGCCCCCTATCCACCCACGGCAACATCTGTTTGGAACGATCAGTCCCCTATGCGACCCCTGGAACTACCTGTTCCATACCTCCGGCCCCATATTCGCCCCCCGGAAACGTCTATGTAGAACTTCCGCACCCGGGTCCGGACCCCGGAAGCATCTGTTTGGAACTTGCGGACCCGGGTCCGACCCCCGGAAACATCTGTTTAGAACTTGCGGACCCGGGTCCGCATCCAGGAAACATCTGTTTTAAACTTCCGGGCCCGGGTCCGCATCTAGGAAACATCCATTCCGGGGGTCTGGACCCGGGTCCGGAAGAAGGAAATGTGTGTTTCCTTGGCTCACACACCTGTTCGCAAGTTCCGGACCCGGGTCCGGAACCGCGGAATACTTGTTGGAGGTGCGTGAACAGGCGTGGGAGGCGCATAACCAGCCGATGCGACGGCGGAATCTGGGGTTTGCGCGGGGTTTCTTTGGGTGGGGACCTTGGAAACAGGGTGTGCGGCTGGGGGGCGGTGTGGGGCGGCGGGTGAAAGTCGGGGTTGTGACGGCTGGCCGGCTAAGCGGGCGGGTCGGCTGGCCGATGGGGTGGGAGTAAGGGAGAGTATGGGTGGGTGAGGGGGAGTGCGAGGGGGATGGTTCTGCTTTTGCATGGATACGTTTCGATTGTCAAACGCAACTACCACCCATGGGCGGCCAACTCGTAGGTCCGGGCCTGCCCGGACAATGGCTTGGCATATGACTGCGTTGCCTGTCGCAGCGGATTCTTGTGACACTCAATATCCTATGATGATCCGGGAATGAAGCTGCTTCCACGAAATCTAGCGATTGCGGAGTGTGTAGTTGGATGCCTTCTCTTGGCACCTAGCGTGTTTAATCTAGTTGTTTATGGATTCGGCATTGCAACAAAGCCAGTGACTGATTACTTCTGGGTTGGGACTGCTATACAGTTCGTACTGGGCCTTGTTCTGCTTTTGCATGGATACGTTTCGATTGCAAGACGCCGAGTCCGCCCCTGAGGGCTACTAGCAGGTGTTGGGATATCAAGACGCGATCCGGCGTGCCCGCTAATGCCGTTCTGCCCCCGGTATCCGGGCAGGCCCGGACATTTGAAGCTGCGCCGCACCAGCGATAGGGTAGGCGATTCACGCCATCGCGATGAGGATGAAGTGTGCTTAGTGGATCATCGGATTGCCTGCTACAACAACACCCGAGTTACGCCAAGGAATCAGGATACCACTGTGGCGGCCAGCGGCGTCCGAGGTAATCGATCTGCCAGCTGATCTTCTCCCGAGGCGGTAGTTCTGCTGGACGGAAGCGAGCGTTGGTCCAGCGCTCGGCGCGGGCCAGTTTAATTATGTCGATCGTGCAGTAAACGCGGTGGGGGAGTAATGGCCGGCGCGACAGGCACAACGGCTGGCCATCCCACGACTGCGGGACGATGATATCGCGCGAACCGAGCAAGTTGCCCTTGAGGATTTTGCCCGTATCGGGGTCGAGTTCGAGATGCGACAGATGGCTCGCGTCCAGATCGAGCTCGACAGAGCCCTTCGGCGACAGCCGATAGTAGGTCGGAGCCTCTGCAGGCTTAGCGCGGCACTTGGATTGAACGCCCGACAATCGTTCTGCGGCAAAGCTGTCCGGCCAATGCGATGCCAGCGCCTTGATCACGCGCTCGGCGACGTACAAACCTGTCAGCGATATATTTTCCAACACGTCCGGCCACTGTGAGCCGCCCTCGACTGCCAACATACCAGCCGGTGGCTCCGGTTCCCAGATGACCGATCCATCATCCGCGTTGACTAGCGAGACATGCAGCTGTGGATCATTGACCGCCCGAGCGAACCGACGTTTGCTCGTGTCGGCATACCAACTGAAAAAGGCAGGATTGACGGCGTCGGTAGTCATACCAGGTTACTTTACGAAATCACCCTCCGCCTGTTCAAACTTCATCACCAGATCAAACAACTCGCACCCGCCGAACTCTTCGCCGAGTGTGTCGGCGACGCCCTCATCCTTGACCATGGCGAGTTTCAGGCAGTCGCAGGTGAGCTTTGCTTCGAGATTCGACTCAACGGCCCGGCCCATGCCCTCGATCACCACCAGATCGATCGGCTCGGACGCTGCGGCGGATGCCAGTTCCGGGCTGACCTGTGTCAGGTCGATGAGCGGGGCCCAGTTGCCCGAGGGGATCAGCCGGAGCCCGCCTTCGGCG
>JBGTLW010000107.1:0-10839 GCA_041743835.1 Phycisphaeraceae bacterium
GGCCTGGATGACCGCGCCCGCACCGTCGTCGCACAGACGCTGCTCGGGGCCGCGACGCTGCTCGCCGAGTCCGGCGAATCCCCCGCAGCGCTCCGCCGCAAGGTCACAAGCCCCGGCGGGACAACCCAGGCCGCGTGCGAGCACATGGACCACGCCGACGTGATGACCCACATCACCGAAGCGCTGCGTGCAGCGGAGCGGCGCAGCCGGGAACTGGGTGCCTAAACTCTCTGACTATGCCGTACCCCGACCTTCAATCGTTTGTGGATGCCCTGGACAAGGCAGGCGAATTGCACCGGGTCACTGTGCCGGTGTCCTCGATGCTGGAGGTCACGCAGATCGCCGACCGCGTGTGCAAGTCCGCCTGTACGCAAGTGTCGGACTATGCGCGCACGTTCGACCCGCACCATGCCGGGCTGGGCGGCAAGGCTCTGCTGTTCGAGAACGTGCAGACCCCCGAGGGCCGCTCGGCCTTCCCGCTGCTGATCAACGCGTTTGGCAGCTACCGCCGCGTTGAGATGGCGCTCGGCTGCGAGCCGGGCAGCGGGATAGAAGGCCTCGAAGGGTTGGCGGCCAAAGTGGGGGAACTGGTCAAGCCCGAGCCGCCGACACGGTTGATGGACAAGATCAAGAAGGGGCTGGAACTGGCGAAGCTCGCGTCGCTCCCGCCTAAGGTGCGCTCGGGTTCCGGGCTGTGTCAGGAGGTGATAAAGACGGGGGATGAGATCAACCTGTTCGAGTTGCCGGTCATCAAGTGTTGGCCGGACGACGGCGACCCGCGCAAGTGCGGCTACCCCATGTCACCCGAGCAGGCGGGCACCGCGGCCGGGCTTGGGCGGTACATCACCCTGGCGGGGGTCTACACGATCCACCCCGACGACACGGGCAAGCCGACCGGCCAGCCACGGACCAGCCGCAACGTCGGCATGTACCGTGCGCAGCTCATCGACAAGCAGCACACCGCGATGCACTGGCACATGCACCACGACGGCGCGCGTCACTGGCGCGCGTGGAAGCACCGCAACGCGGCACGCGGGGACCACAGCGGCGGCATGCCCTGCGCGATCGTGCTCGGCGGCCAAAGCGTCCTGCCCTATGGCGCGACGGCCCCGCTCCCACCGGGCATCAGCGAGTTGCTGTTTGCCGGGTTCCTCAACGGCAAATCGATCGACCTGGTGAACTGCAAGACGATCGACATGCAGGTGCCAGCGCAGGCCGAGATCGTGATTGAAGGCTACGTGTCCACCGAAGCGGGGGTGATCGGTTATGACCCACGCGATAAAAAAGCAAAGCCGCTGAACCACGCGCACGAAGTCTTCGAGGGCCCGTTCGGCGACCACACAGGGTTCTACTCGCTGCCGGACCGCTACCCCGTCTTCACCGCCACCGCGATCACCCACCGCAAGCACGCGATCTACCCGACCACGGTCGTCGGCCTCCCGCCGCAGGAAGACTACTATCTGGGCAAAGCCACCGAGCGCATCTTCCTGCCGCTGCTCAAGACGCTCGTGCCGGACATCATCGACTACGACCTGCCCATGTTCGGCTGCTTCCACAACTGCGCCTTCATCAAGATCAAGAAGGAGTACCCCCTGCAGGCCCGGCGGGTCATGCACGCGATCTGGGGCGCGGGGCAGATGGCGTGGACCAAGATGATCGTCGTGGTCGATGACGATGTGGATGTCCACGACCACGAGGCGGTGATGTTCCACATCTGCGCCAACGTCGATCCGGGACGCGACCTGGAGATCGTCAACGGCCCGCTGGACATCCTCGACCATGCCGCGCCACGACTCGGGGCCGGCCACAAGATCGGGTTCGATGCGACACGCAAGTGGCGCGGCGAGGAGTGCGGCGGGCAACCGGTGCGGGATTGGCCCGCCATCCTCAAGATGTCGCCCGACATCGCCACCCGCGTCGAGCAGCGATGGGGCGAGTACGGGCTGTGATGGCGTGGCATCACGCTCGTCCACATTGAATAGCTCCGAAGCAGTATTCACTGCCATCCCGCGTCTTGGAAGGTCTTCCTTGGCGTCCTCGGCACCTTGGCGGTTATTCAAATAGCACACCCGATAATCGATGGGGCGTGTAGAGTCTTGGGACCGAAAGGCCGATATCCCAAGTCATGCGCACCGTGACGATCCAGGCCCGCCCCGTGTTGCCGCGGCTCCATGCCCGGCGGGGGCTGCTCGAACCCTACGACCTTGTCCTCATCGCGGGCGGACTGGTCGCGCTGGCCGTCGGTGTCTTGTCGGGCTATCCACTGATTGAGCCGCAGGCGTGGATGTTGCCGAACATCGCTTTGTCTGCCGGGTTCTTCGCGGTCTGCCTGGTGCTGCTGTTGTCGTGCTGCCTTGTCGTCATGCGTGTCCGGCATCAGCGGTTGCCCGCCAACGCCCTGCGTGTCGCCATCGCGCGTTACCTGCAAGCGCCGACACTCCTGCGTGCGTTGCGCTTCGCGGTGGTGTTTGAGCTGGTGCGATTGCCCGCGACGACGCTCACCCAACGGCTGCCGTGGTTCCGAGCCATGCCGCATCGGCCGGACCTGCCGCAAGTGTTTGATTCGCAAGTGCTTTGGTTCGAGAAGCTGATCCACTTCGGCTGGGACATCCCGGTGTCTCTCGCGTCGCTCAACTGGCCGGGGTGGATGACGGGTGTCATGGATCAGGTGGCGATGCACTGGCTTATCCTGCCGGGCGTGATGGTGGTGTACGCACTCACCAGCTCGCACCGTGCGCAGGCGGACCGCTTCCTCGTGGCGCTCTTGGCGGTTTGGCTGGCGTGCCCGTTGGTTGCATTGGTGTTGCCCACGACGGGGCCGTTCCTCATGCAGCAGGAAGTCTTTTCATCGCAGGGCATGACCGCGACGCATCAGACGCAGCAGGCGATGTTCCACCACTGGGTCGAGCATCTTTTTCCGCAACGGGACGGCGCGTTGGTCTTTGGGTACGGGTTGATGGGGTTCCCGAGTCTTCCAGCCGCGGCTGTGGGTGTCTGCATCATGTTTGGTTGGCGGGCGAGCAGGCCGGCGCGTCATCTGGTGACTGTTGGCGCGGCCATTGTGGTGCTGTCCACGCTGATCGCGGGTTGGCACCACACGGTCGGGGTTTACGCGGGCGCTTTGCTCGCGGTCGGCGCGTGGTGGTGTGCGGGCCTGCTCATTCAACACACCAGCGGCGCGAGGCCAAGCCATCCGGATGACATGCTGCGCGATGGCCAGCACGCCACTGCGCGCACGCGGCAACGCATCCGATGAGGCGCCATGTGGTTGATTGATCGCCGTGATGCAGCGCGCCAGGAGCGTGCTGACGAAGCAATCGTGGGTGTCACAACGATGCGATCAGGATGACCTGCGCTGCACTTGTTGATGCTCGGATTGCATCGGGCGCGATGCGTAAAAAAACCTCCGCCACAGGGCTCCGATCCTGTGGGCGGAGGCGCGCCACGGTACATCTTGATGTCTATCCACGACGGGAAGCGGTGCCTCGGCTTCCTCGGTCTCTATCGTATCGGCTGGTTTCGGCCCCTGTCAATGAAAGGATTCGGAATCGTATAGCCAAATGTAAACGCATCAAAAATAAGTATTTACGTATATATCTTTGTGGGCAACCGGTGAATATTCGATAAGATTTTTTATCCTTATCGACAGCAGGGCAAAATGTTTGATTTCTCCAGCCCGCCCCGAGTCGCGTGGGGCGGGCAGCCCGCGTTAAACTGGGCGAAACCAACTGGCCGATGCCCTCAATCAGCGATAGGGAGAACCCATTTTCCGCATGTTAAGACTCGATACTCCTGTAAACTCATTTGGTCGAGCGCCCGCCACACGGCCCGGCTGGCTGTTCCTGCTGGCCATGCTCCTCCTGTGGGCCTCGGCGTCACCGGGGCCGGCGGAGGCTGAAGAACCAGCCGCAGCGGGGGAGCAGGCACGCCAGGCCGCGGCCGCCAAGGTGAACGCACAGTTTGGCAGCCGCGTGGCCGAGGTCCGGGCGACACGGGCCAACATCGATGACGTTCAACTAGGGCAGGAGCTGGCCCAGGCCGCAGCCGAGGTCGCGGACGACCCCCATTTCCGTGCCGCCCTGACGCTGCTGGCCTGCGAACTGCTCTTCACGCATTCCGATGGTTTTGCCGCGATCGGCGAGGCCTTGCCCCTCCTCTCAGGGGCTTACTCAGATGATCGCCAGCAGGTCGAGGACAAGCTGATCCAAGCCTACGACATGCACTACCGCCGGGTATCCACGCTGGAACGCCAGCAGGTCGGCCCCGCGTACCTCGCGGCGATCCTCCGGGCCGCGGACTACCGGGCACAGGTGGGCCGGTCAGCGGATGCCATGGCCCTGTACCGCAAGGCCCAGAGCGTCGCCCGCATCGTCGCCCCGGAGCAAGGCGAACAGATCAACAACCGCATCAAAGACCTCCGCGAGCAGGAACTGCTGGTCGAGAAGCGGGCCGAACTGGAGCAACAACTCGAGCAGACCCCGAGCGACGACGCGGCCCGGCTCGCGCTGGCGGGGCTGGTGGCCACAGAGTTTGACGACCTCGCGGCCGCGCAAACACTCGCAAAGGCCATCGGCGACCCGGCCACCCGCGCCCGTATGATCGACGCACTCACACTCGATCAGCCCGCCGCCGACGTGGAAACCGCCTTGGCTTCAGCGGAATGGTGGAGCAACCAGTACGACGGCTCTTCCACCGCCGCGAAGCCGCGCGTGCTGCCGGGCCTCCGCCGGGCTTATGAGCGTGTGCTGGATGCCGACGCCGGCCAGGGCAGCGCCGCCGCGACACGCGCGACGCTCTCCTTGCAGATTGTGCGGGACCGGATGCGTGAGATGGGGCTGCACTACGTGCCGCGCTTCAAGCACACCCGCAACCTCGCGCACCGCGAAGGGCTGATCCGCTCGATGGACCTCGGCCAGCCGCTGGGCCGGGTCGCGCTGCAACCCCAAGGCGCGTGGGGCGTGGCGTCGGGGAGACGGTCGCTGATCTTTTTTGATATCGACGAGGGTTTGCCCGTCCGTGTCCAGCGCATGCCGGCGAACATCACCCGCCTCGCGATCTCGCCGGACGGCCAGCGCGTCACCGCGGGTGGCGATGCCGATGACCGCGAAGCTGTCTTCGGCGAATGGTCTATCGAGACCGGCAACGCCCTGACACGCATCGCCTCGCTCCCCGGCAAAATCGCCAACGCCGAATACGTCAAAGGCAGGCCCGTCGTCGGTGTCACCGGCCCGCAAACCACGCTCTGGCTGCTCGACGCGGACCGCGCGCTGGCAGCCGTCGAGTCGCCCGGCGCGTATCACCTCGCCTGGCCCGCAAGACTGAGGTCGGTCACCCTCGTCGCTCTCATCGAGGGTGTCAACCACATCCAGGTGGCCGACCCGGTGATCGCTCAGGCACACACCGTCTTCATGGAGCCCAACCCCGTCGTCGGCATACGGCTCTCTGCCAACGGCGAGCGGATGCTGCTCCTCAACCCCAACAGCGCACGCATCTACGACACCACACAGGACCAAACGCTTACGCACCTGCGCGTACCCGCGCCCGAGGGCGACTCGCCCGACCTGCAATTCACCGCAGCCGCATTGTCATCCGACGGCCGCCGCGCCGCCGTCGCCTATCAGCCCGGCTCAGACATCCTCGTCTTCAACACCGCCGATGGCCTGGTCCTCCAGACGCTCAAGGGGCATACCTCGCCGGTGCGTGGCCTGGTGTTCAGCGACGACGGCAGCCTCCTGCTCTCCACCGCCGGCTCAAGCGTCAACATCTGGGGCATCGCCCGGCAGCAGCCGTGAATGCCAAGCCTCAAAGCAAAGATAGCCCCACAGTGAACCAATAGATCACCACCGCCCACACTGCCCCGCCGCGTTGCATTTAGACTCTTGCTTTATCGTGACTTACAAAAGCGGGCGAAGGGACTCGAACCCTCAACATTCAGCTTGGAAGGCTGACACTCTACCAATTGAGTTACGCCCGCATCTGCGTCAGATGGTAGCAGGGAGTTGAGGTGGCGTGCAAGGAACTGTGACAGCGGAGAGCGATGGCGGTGTGCGGCGTGAGCGGGGGGCTTGGTCGGGCGGCAGAAAGCACCTGCGAAACGACTCCGACGCGCGATTCAGCGCCTGGGTCTTGCTGGGGCGTGGGTGCGGGCGGACTCGTAGATCAGGTCCATGAGTTCGCTGTGGATGATGCCGGTGGCTGCGGTGGAGCGGGGCGAGTCCTTGCCTTGGATGGCATCGAGGAAATTATCAGCGGGGCTGACGGGGTCGCCGGTGATCGGCAGGTCCTTGAGCTCTTCCTTGCCTTTCCACACGCGGACGTTGGTGGCATTCCACGCGTTGAAGTCGATCCGCCCGTCGGTAAAGATCATTGTCATCCCACCGCTCTCCGCTGGGCAGTTGCCCGAGATGGTCATGGAGGCGATGACCCCGTTGGCGAAGCGGACGATAAACGCGCTGTTGATATCGACCGGCGTGCCGTGGTTATCGACAACCGCGTAAACCTCTTCAACAGGCGACTCCACCGCCCATACCAGCGATGAGATCGGGTGCGCGCCCGAGTCGTATGCCTGCCCGCCGCCGGAGAGTGCGGGGTCCTGCCGCCACTTGCCCGTAGTGCCCTTCATCCAACCCTGGGTCAGATGGCCGGTGACCAGCTCGAGTTTGCCCAGCGCCTCGGTGCGGATGAGCCCGCGGATGTACGCAAGCTCTGTGGAGCAGGGGGTATTAAAGCCGACAATCAACACCTTGCCGGTGCGCTCGACCTCCGCAGCCAGGGTGTGCGCATCGGGCGCGGCCGTGACCATCGGCTTCTCCAGCAGCACATGCAGGCCGTGGCTCAGCGCGAGCATGGCCTGGTCGAAGTGCAGCGTGTGTGGGGTGCAGATCGCCACGGCGTCGCAGGGCACGGCTTCATACATGAGTTTGTCGGATGCAAACCGGGGTAGGCCGACGAGTTCCTTCGGCTGGTCCAGCCGTTGGATGAACTTGTCGATTGCCTTGTCGTCGATGTCGCACATCGCGACGATGCTGGCGTCGGAGCGTTTGAGGAAGGTGCGCGCGTGCTTCGTGGAAATGCCGCCACAGCCGACCAGTGCGATACGGATTGGTTTAGTCATGGGTGGAGCCAACACGGGAATACAGGTTGCTCGCCTGCGCCTCAGGACGCAGAGCCATTCAAGCGGGGATAGTATATCCTCATGCGATGAAGTGGTTACTATGGGTCCAAAGCCGTGTCGTTTGGCCAGTGGAGTTTCAGATTGCATAACCGCCGCTTTTCTTTTCAGCGTTGGGCCTTCGTGTTTGCGATGGGGTTCTCGGCGTGGATATGCGCGTGCCCGGCCGCAGCGCAGGAAGAACATTTGCGATTCGATGGCTCGGCCGGTGGCATGTCGGGTCTCATGCTGTATGACCGGGGTGAGTGGGCGCCGGTGCATTCGCAAGTCGCAAACCCCGCCAGCACCGATGCGATGGCGACAGTCCTGGTTTCCTTTCGCAATGCGCCCGGGATTTACTTCGGCAGCCGAGCCTGGGTCCCCGCAGAGAGTCGGCGGTATGTCGTCACACTCCTGAGCACCTCCGTCCTGCCCGAGGGGGTGAGCAAGACCGGCGAGGAAACCCAGGTCCAACTCATCGACGAGGCTGGCGGAAGGAGCACGCAGCGGGCCTCGCAGATCGGCATCCTCTCGGTCCGTGAGCCGGGTATGCGTCCAGCGCTCAGCAGCGTGATGACCCATGATGATTCGCGTCAGTTTCACGCGGCGATGCTCCAAGCGGCGGAAGCGGGGCGCACCAGTTTCACGATGAGCAGGCGATCCGCCCCGGCCGACGCGGCGTCCATCGCCGCACTCGACATGATCACCCTGTCAGACCCCGCGGGCTTTACCGCGGCTCAGGCCAAGGCAATCAGGCATTGGGTCAATGCGGGGGGGCGGCTGTGGATCATGCTCGATGAGACCGGCCCCGAGCTGCCCGCGAGCATTCTTGGGGAGGATTGGCGCGTCACCACACTGGGGCGTGTTGAGCTGTCCCGGTATGAGATTCGTGGCCATGGCGACAGTCATGCGATGGAGCATGATTACCCAACCCAGTTCGTGATGACTCACGCCGGGCCGGGTGTCGAAGTATTGATGGAAGCGGAGGGTTACCCCGCTGCGATGCGTTGGGCGGTCGGCGAAGGCCAGGTGATGGTCACCACGCTTGCACCGCAGGGCTGGCTGGATGACAAAGGTGCTCCAAGCGTGGCGATGGAGTTCATCAAGCCTTTCGTACCCAACCCGCAGGCGCGTCGAACCACCTCAGCGGAACGCGCGGAGCGGGACATTGCCCACCTCATGCCGCAGGTCAGTGCGCAGGTCGGTTACCGCGTGCCAAGCCGGGCCGTGGTCGGTGGTGTGCTGGCTGTATTTCTGATGGGGGTGTTGGTCACGGGCTTATGGATGCTCTCGCGCGGCAGGATGGAGTGGACCGCGCCTCTGGCCGTGGTCATGGCTTTCGTGGCGTCTGGGGTGATGGTGACATTCGGCTGGGTGGTGCTGCGGCAGACGCCCGGCGTGATGGGATCGACCACACGCACCATCCTCGAACCCGCGGCCGACACCGCAAGCCTCGCGGGAATGCTCACCGCGTACCGCCGGCCGGGCTCCCCGCGAACGGACACCCTGGTCTATCACGGCCCACCGCCAGTGCCGTCGGGCAAACTCTTCACCGGTGGTGCACGCCTCATCAAGATCGATCGTGATGTGTGGTCGCTGGAGAACATTAATCTCGCGCCGGGTGAGGCACACACCTTCCCCGTGGCCGGGGCTGTGGAGGTGACGCCGGCTCGGGTCGTCGGCTCGCTCACAGAAGACGCGGTCGAGCTGCGATGGATGGGCGACCCCGGCGGTACGCTGGAGGACCTGCTTTTCGTGACCGGGCGTGGCCGGCTTGCGGTTCGGAGCATGGGCGATGGAAAGCTAAGGGCAGCGTTCAGTGATGTGTTGCCCGCGGGGCAGTTCATCCAGTCGGGTGTGCTGAGCCAGCAGCAGATGGAACACGCCGCGGTCTATGCCCAGTTGCTTGAGGATGGCCGTGAGATAGAGCGCCCGATGTTGATCGGCTGGCGCGACCAGGCCCCGATCCGCGTGGAAGCGCTTGATGACACCGAGGCCCGCCACGCCGACTTGCTCATGGTGCCTGTCCAGTTTGATCGGCCCGAGCCGGGGCAGACGCTGCGCGTCCCCTCTGCCCTCATGAGCATGTCGAGTTACAGAAACCCCAGGCTCGGCGTCAGCAGCACCGCATACGATGCAGCGAATGGGGTGTGGCTCCCCAACCTTTCGGGGCCACAGACGGTGATGATGCGCTATACCCTGCCCGCAAACTTCCGCGCGATGCAGCCGCAGCGGATCGACGTGCGGATCACGCTGACGAGCCCGGGTCGGCCGTATGAGGTCGTGACGGTGGCCGGCGGTAAACTCCACGTTGCCTACACCGGGAGCGATGCGTCTGGTCAGTTTGAAGTCCAGATCGATGACCCGAGCATGCTCGAGATCACGCCCGATGGCGAGGTGTTGGTCGGCGTGCGGGTCATGGCGGGGCCAGCCACCCAGGAGAACAGGGCGTGGACCCTGTCGCGGCTGGATGTCGATGTCATCGGTCGTATGCTTCCTGAGTGAGCCAAACCCTATGCCAAGCAAGCCCGCTGCTGAACCCGTTGTCGTCACCCGTCAGCTCACCAAGCGATACGGTGACTTTGTCGCGCTCGATGCGCTGGATATCTCGCTGGATCGCGGCCACATCCTCGGGTTCATCGGCCCCAACGGAGCGGGGAAGACCACGACCATCAAGATTCTGGTCGGCCTCGCCAAGCCCACGTCCGGCTCCGCCACCATCGCCGGGGCAGACTGCGAGAAGGACGCACGCAAGATCAAGCAACTGGTCGGCTACATGCCCGACGTGTTTGGCGCGTATGACAACATGCGTGTGCGGGAGTATCTGGATTTCTTCGGGGCCGCGTTCAGGTTGCCGCGAAAGCAACGGGCTTTGCGCATCGCAGAGTGCATGGAGATCACCGGGTCCACATACATGCAGGACCGGTACGTCGAGGCCCTGAGTCACGGCATGAAGCAGCGTGTGGCGATCGCCCGCACGCTGCTCCATGACCCGCAGGTGCTGATCCTGGACGAGCCGGCCAACGGGCTTGACCCCAACGCCCGCATCGAGATGCGGCAGATCCTCCTGCGCCTCGCGGAGATGGGCAAGACGCTGATCGTCACGAGCCACATCCTGCCCGAGCTCTCGCGCATCTGCGACACCGTCGCGATCATCACGCACGGCAAGCTGCGTGCTTTCGGCACGCTGGATCAGATCATGCGGTCGATCAGCCAACGCCGGATGATGGAGGTCGCCCTTGTCAGCGCGGCCGACGTGCCACGCACGGAGCAACTGCTGCGGGACAACCTGACCGGGGAGGATGAAGTCACCGCATCCACCGCCGAGGCAGAGGTCCGCTTCAGCACCGCGAAGACCGACGCGGAGCTGGCCGGACTGCTTGGTTTGCTGGCGACCGCGGGGGTCAACATGGTCCAGTTCCGCGAGGTCCCGCTCGACCTGGAGGATGCGTTCCTCGAAGTCACACGGCAGACCGGCCTGGAAGACTCCGGCGCCCGCACGGCGGAGGCGGCCCGATGACCAACCCCATCATCCAACGCGAGCTCATCGGCATGCTCCGCACGCGCAAGGCGCTGGCGATCATGGTCGCGTTGCCAGCCGGGCTCGCGCTGCTGGTCATCGGGCGCTGGCCGAGCGAGGGGCGCGTCGATCTGGATGGGACGCAGGCGCAGCAGGTGCTGCGGGTGTT
>JBGTLW010000108.1:0-12511 GCA_041743835.1 Phycisphaeraceae bacterium
CCGCCTCGCCACGCTCCGCCGCGCCCAGGGTCAAAGCCTCGGCCTCACGCTGCGCCTCGGCGATGATCGCCTCGGCCCGTGCCTCTGCCGCGGCACGCAGCTTCTGACCTTGCGCCGCGATGTCGCCTAAGTCCAGCACAACCGCGTGCTTGAGCGCGGGACGGGCGAAATGGTTCTTAAGTACGGCCATCAAGTTTCCTGGACGCCGGCCTGTGCCCGACGCTACGCCAACCCACGGTTACACCACCACGTCACTGTCACCGCCGCGGCCGGAGATGATGATCTCGCCCGCGTCTTCGAGCCGGCGGACGATATCGACGATGCGCTGCTGCGCGGCCTCGACATCGCTGACACGGACCGGGCCCATGAACTGCATGTCTTCCTTGATAAGGGCCGCGGCACGCTCGGACATGTTGCCGAAGATCTTGTCCTTGAGTTCTTCCGACGCGGTCTTGAGCGCCAGCGAAAGCTCGTCGTTCTCCACTTCCTTGAGCACCGCCTGGATGCCCTTGCCATCGACGAGGTTGATGTCCTCGAAGACGAACATGAGCCGACGTATCTCTTCGACCAGATCGGGGTCTTCGGACTCCAGGCCTTCCATGATGCCCTTCTCGGTGGTGCGATCGACGAGGTTAAGCATCTCAGCGACGGAGGGCACCCCGCCGATCTTTTCGAACGACTGGGTCAGCATGGACGACAGGCGTGTCTCAAGCCCGCGCTCGACCTCACTGACAACCTCGGGGTTGGTCTGCTCCATGTTGGCCACGCGCTTCACGACCTCGATCTGCTTGGGCGTCGGGAGGCCGGCGAGGATCTCGGACGCCTTGTTGAACGGCAGGTGGCTGACGATCAGCGCGATGGTCTGGGGGTGCTCATCCTGGATGAAGGTCAGCAGGTTGGAGGCCTCCGCCTTCTGCAGGAAGGAGAAAGGCGTCCGGCGGACCTGCCGGCTGATGTGCTCGCCGATGCGCTTGGCGTCCTCGGGCGACAGCGCAGCCGACAGCAACTGCCGGGCGTAATCGATGTTGCCTTCACGCGACCACGATTGCGAGACCGCGAGCGCGTAGAAGTCATCGAGCACCGCGTTGCGCAGGGCGCTGCTGATCTCGCCGAGGCCCGCCATCTCGCGGGTGACCTCTTCAACCGCGCGCTGCGAGAGCTGCGAGAGCATCGCGGAGGATGCCTCGGTCTCCAGGGCCAGCAGCAGGATCGCCGCCTTCCGCACGCCGGGCAGGTCATCCAGCAAGGGTGATCTTTGTGATGCGGAGGCGGGCATAAGGGTGTTCGCGTTCGGGGTTCAGGTTCCGGGGGTCAGGTTCCGGGGTTCAGGTTCCGGGGGTCAGGTTCCGGGGGTCAGGGGGTCGTGGGGTCGTGGTGTATGCGCGTGCGTTAGCGATCATCAACCGCCACCCACTTGCTCAGCAGGCTGCCGGCTTCGGCGGGGCTGGACTTGATCATCTCGCTGATCTGCTCGGCCACCTTGCGGGCCTGGAGCTGGCCTTCATCCAGTTCCACGCCAGCCATGGTGCTCTCGACTTCTTCCGCTTCGCCGAGCAGGTCGTCATCCGCGGGCAGGCTCTGCGGGATGCCCGCGAGTTCCTCGACGGTCGGCATCGCCTCTTCCTGTGTCGTGCGCTTCACCATGTACAGCATCATGCCCAGGGCCATGAGCGCGAGCGCCGCGGCTGCGGCCGTGCCCGACCAGCTCCCCATCATCTCGCCCATGCCCGAGCCGACCCCGGCCGTGACCGGCGCGAGGTACTGTTCATCAAAGTACATCGACGCCGCGACGACGCCTTTGGTCTCACCACGGGTGATGATCGGCTCGACCTTTTCGGTGATCCGTGCGAGTTGCTCATCCACGATCGGCTGCAAGGCCGCGTCGTCGGGGGCCTCGGCGTCGGGGTTGCGGGCCTTGAAGATGCCGACGAAATAATTGCGCGGCACGTTGATCGTCACATGGATCCGCTGCACCTGATGCCCGGCCAGCTCGGTCTGGATGGAGGCCTTGGGCAGCAGCGTGTTGAACTCGGTCTCGGTGGTGGCCTCGGTGTGCTCGCGCGACACCCCCCCGCCGCCAGCGATATCCAGCCCGTTGTTGGAGCGGACCCCCGCCTCGCCGCCCTGCGTGATGTCGCGGGTGCTGATCTCGGACGTGCGCTCGGCCTTGATGGGCGGGTTGTCCAGATACTCGGTGGTGTTGCGCAGCTCCCTGCGGATCGGGTCCAGGTCAACCGACACCGCCACGATCGCGCCGCGGATCATCAGCAGGCTCTCGATCTTGTTCTGGTGGTGCTTCTCTTCGCTGCGGGCCAGCTCGATCGCGCGGGTCGGGAGCTGCTCCTCGGGGTCGTCGATGCTGTAGGACCGGCCGCTGCTGTCGATCACCTCGACCGCCTGCGGCGAAAGCTCGGCCACCGCGCCGCTGACCAGCGAGGCGATCGCCTTGACCATATCCTTGCTCACCGCGTCCCCGCCACGCATCTCGATCATGACCGAGGCCGAGGGCTTGGCGCTGGTCCGGCCAAAGCCCTTCTGCTCGGGCATGGCGATCATCACGCTCGCCGAGCGCACGCCCTGCATCCGGTTGACCACCTTCGAGAGGTAGCTCTGCAGCGCGACGATGTACTTGCTGCGCATCTGGGCGTTGGTCTCCCAGGGGTCGGCCTGCACCAGCTTGGCGAACGCCTCGGTCGCATCACCGCCAAGCCGGTCGTGGTCGGCCAGCTTGGATAACGCATCGTGCTGGCGCGACAGCGGGACAAGCAGTTGGCTGCCCTGCACCTTCGCGTCGATCCCGTGGCGCTGGAGCAGCGCGACCGACGCGTTGATGTCGCTGCCCGAGGGGATGCTCACCCGCTGCGGCGAGGAGGCAAAGAACAGCCCGATGCCCACCACGAGCAGGCCGATCACCACCATCGCGGTGATCAGACCCTTCTCGGCAAAGGACATCCGCTCGAACGTCACGCCGATCTGCGCCCAAGACCTTTTCAAGAAATCCATCGGTCGGCCTCCATGCCGTTATTCATTCGCCGGGCGGCATCCGCCGCCCCCGTGCCCCCGCACCATCCGGCGCAGGCCCCCGCTGCTCACCGGGCATCACACCCTGATCTGTTTCACTTCTTCGTAGGCGTCCATCATCTTGTTGCGCACCTGCAACAGCATCTTGAACGCGATGTCGGACTTCTGCTTGGCGATCAGCACCGCGTCCACGTCGTCGCGCCGGCCCGCGGCGACGTCCTCAATCGCCATCTCCGCGTCCTGCTGGAGCCGGTTGACCTGCTCGATCTGCTTCATCAGCACGTCTTTGAACGCGGGGCCACCCACGGGCGCACCGCCGGGCTGCGTGCCGAGCGGGCGCGGCGCGATGCCCTGAGGGCTGAGGCTGCCGGGGATTAGTCCTAATGGGTCGGCCATGGGTCAAGGGTCCTGGTCTAGCGGGGTCAGGCGATCAGCCTCAGGCTGCTCTGGAGCATCGTCTTGGTGGCTTCGGCGGCTGTGATGTTGGCTTCGTAGGCACGCGTGGCTTCCAGCGCGTTGATCTGCTCGATCACCGGGCTGATGTTGGGGTAGTTCACGTAGCCTTCCTGGTCGGCCTCGGGGTGGCCGGGGTCGTACTTCTTCACGAACGGTGCCTGGTCGAGCATGATCTCGCGGACGTGGACGCCATCGCCCTTGCCTGTCGCCGCGTCGCCGGGCGCCAGGATCGCCATGCGGCGCTGGAACGGGCTGTAGTTTCCGTCCGCGTCGTAGATGGAGTTCTGGTTGGCCAGGTTCGCGGAGATCACGTCCATGCGTGTCCGCTGTGCGACGAGGCCGGAGGTCGAGATATCCAGAGCACCAAACATTGTTTACTCCACCGGGCCAAGGCCCGGGTTCATGTGGCCTGGGTCAGACCCGCTCTTGGATGGCGGATTCGAGCAGCGCGAACTGGTTGCGGAGGATCTCGATCCCCGCGTTGTGGGCCATGGTGTTTTCAGCCAGGTCCTGCATGATCCGCTCGACATCGCGGTTGTTGCGGTCGTGGAACATGATGTTCTGGTCGGCGAAGCCGGGCTTGGCCTCGGTGCGGTCGGCGTGAAAAGCCAGTTCGCGTGTGCGGCTCAGCCTGAGCGGGCCGTCCTGCGCGCCGGTTCCGCTGCGGCGCTGGTCGATCGCGCGTCCCAGTTCCTTCTGGAAGCCGGCGACACTGAGGTCGCGTGGGCGGAAGTTGGGCGTGGAGATGTTGGCGATGTTGTTGGCGATGACACGGTGCCGCGCCCCCGTGAACTGCACGAGGCGTTCAACGGATTGCATCGCTCCGTGTTCGAATATCCCTTTGATCACGCGACCATCTCCGTGGTTTGGCGGGCACACTGGGGCCGACCGTCGGCGGGCATGGGGCAATCGCTGTGCCACAGCGTCCGGGCTGGGGCCATCGCGTCTGCGTGGCGGTGAGGGGCGGTCATGCAGGATCGCGCGGGCGCGGCCGGGCGCAAAAATTGCGCACCGAATCCGCGAGACCTGCGCGGGGACGATCGTGTGGCAGCGCGGGCGTGATGTTTAGAGGGTCTGCGCGACAAGCTGCTGCTCCTTCCACTTCTTGAGCTTGAGTCCAAGGGTCCGCACGCCGATGCCCAGCGCCTCGGCCGAGCGCTGACGGTTGCCCTGGAAGTGGCCCAGCGTGCGGATGACCTGCTCGCGCTCGATCTCCTCCAGTGGGCGCACGGGGCTCGCGGCGTGACTCGCGGGCAGACTCGCAACCTGCAACGGCGGGCTGCCCTGCTGCTCGAAATGCTGCGAGGCCAACGGCGGCTGCTTATACGACCCACGCATACCCCCCGGAAGCCCCGCCCCCGGAACACCCCCTGGAACTACCCCTGGAGCACTCACATGATCGTGTGCGGGCGGGCACAGCGACAAGAGCCACGGCTGCACCAGTGCCGCGTCGATGATCGGCTGACGGCTGAGCACACTCGCACGCTCGCAGATGTTCTGCAGCTCACGCACGTTGCCCGGCCAGGGATAGCGGCCCATCACCTCCAGGGCCTCGGGCGAAAAACGCTTGGGCTCGCGGCCCTCACGCATCGACACCTGAGCCAGGAAGTGCTCGGCCAGCAAAGGCACATCCTCCAGACGCTGACGCAACGGAGGCAAGTGGATCGGCAGCACGTTGAGCCGGTAGAACAAGTCCTGACGGAACGTGCCATCGGCCACCGCACGCGAGAGGTCGCGGTTGGTCGTCGCGATGACCCGGACATCGACCTGCATCGTCAATGACGAACCGACCCGCTCGAACTGACCCTCTTGCAACACGCGCAGCAGCTTGGCCTGGAGCTGCGGGCCGATCTCGCTGATCTCGTCAAGGAACAGCGTGCCCGAGTCGGCGAGCTCGAATCGGCCCTTGCGGAGCTGGTCGGCGCCGGTGAACGCGCCCTTCTCGTGCCCGAACAGCTCCGACTCCAGCAGGCTGCTGGAAAGCGCGGCGCAATTGAGGCAGAGCATGATGTGGTTGTGACGCGGGGAGTGGGCGTGGATCGTGCGGGCGACGACCTCTTTGCCGCTGCCCGATTCACCGGAGATCAGCACCGTGCCATGAGAGTTGGCGATCTGGTGGATCTGCTGCGCGACCTGACGCATGGCGGCGCTGCGGCCGATGAGCGCAGGGAGGCGGTCTGCCTCGCGCGTGGTGGTGCGGAGGGCGGCGTTCTCATTCAGCAATCGGCGGTGCTCGACCGCACGGCGGATCACCATGACCAGTTGGTCACCCTCGAAGGGCTTCTGGATGAAGTCGAACGCGCCGACCTTCATCGCTTCCACCGCGTCGTTCACCGTGCCGTAGGCCGTCATCAGCACGACGGGCAGGTCCACGTCGGCCGTGCGCAGCTTGGCCAGCAGCTCAAGCCCGTCCATCTCGGGCATCTTCAGATCGGTGATGACCGCGGCCGGGCGGTGCTTGGCGACCAGCCCCATCGCCGCTTCACCATCACTGGCGGCGACGACGGTGTAACCCGCGCGCTGCAGCGTCCGGCCGACACTGTCGCGCATCATGGGCTTGTCATCGACGACCAGGACTTTGGTGCTCATGCGGCGGCTCCGGCGTGGAGGGGTGAGGGGCGATCGGCGGCCTGCGATCGCGCGGGGTGCGGGGCAAGGCGGGGATGCGCGGGCAACACCAGCTCGAACACCGCGCCGCCATCGTTGCGCACACGGATCGCACCGCCGTGCGCATCGACGATGCGGTGGACGATAGCCAGACCGAGCCCGGTGCCGGTGTTGCGCGTGGTGAAGAACGGGTTGAAGATGCGGTCCACATCCTGCTCGGCGATGCCGGGGCCGGTGTCGCAGAGCGTGAGGCAGACGTCGCCGTCCTCTACGGCAGCGGCCACGGTCAGCGTGCGGTCGCCCGGTTGAGCCGCCATCGCGTCCACCGCGTTGCGGATGAGGTTGAGCAGCGCCTGGTGCAGCAGCAGCGGGTCGGCGTGGATCGTGAGGGCTGGGCCTTGCAGGTCGTGGCGGATCACGGTGACGGCTGCGGCCTCGATCGCGGGGAGGTGGGCATCCAACGCCCGGCCCACCGCATCGACCACCGACAGATCGCGTGGCTCAGGCCGGGACTGCCCCGCGAAGGTGAGCACATCGTTGACGATGGCGGACAGCCCGTGCACCGCGGCGGCGATCTTTCGCACCGCGTCCGCGGCTGAATCCAGCGGGGCGGCGGTGGCATCGGTCGCGGTGCCGTGGCGGACATCGTCGAGGTCTTCGACCGCCATGCCCGCGTAAAGCTGGATCGCGGCGAGCGGGTTGCGGATCTCGTGCGCGATGCCCGCGGCCATCTCGCCGAGCGCCGAGAGGCGTTTGGAGCGGTGGAGCTGGGCGTTGGTGGAGGCGAGCTCTTCGCGCAGGCGCAGAACCTCGGCTTCGAGCACCTGATGGCTGTGCTGCATCCGCTCGGTGACCTGGTTGTAGGCCGCGAGCATCTGCGCGAGGTCATCGAGGCGCGTGGCCTGCTGAGGTTTTGTGGGTGTATCGGCGATCATCCTGATCGTGCTCGTCATCCTGACGTTCCGAATTATGCGCAATGCAACCGGTGCCAAAGCCGAGGGATTACCATCCCTCGGTCCCCCTCACTCCCCCCACGCTTCACCCCGCCTTATCCGTAAACCGCGCAGCCGCAGCCACGGGGCGCTGCTTGTAGGCGTTGATCGCCATGCCGGTGCGTGCGTTGCTGGCGAGCTGCCCCCCGACGTGGGCCTTGGCCTGCTCAAGCTTCATGCGGTCCTGCTCGTCTTGCTCGATGATGGATTTGAGGAGCGCCTGTACCTGATCGACCAGATCGCGGAGCTTCTCACGGCTGGCTTCGGGCAGGGCCTCGGCGATCTCGGGGATGCGGCCGCGGTACGGCCCGATGTTGTCGTTGATCTGGCCGAGCTCTTCGATGAGGCACTGACGCTTGGAGAGCACCGTGAGCAGCGCCTCGGTCTTGCCGTCGGCGATGAGGCTGGCCTGCTGTGAAGCCAGGGCACCGAGTTCTGTGTAGAGGTCGCGCTGCCGGGTCAGTAGCCCTAACAACTCTGCGGCCTCGCCCGTGGGGAAGGGAATCGTGGAGACGGTCATCCTGACCAACCTTTCTTTAGCGTCCCGGCCAAAACGGCGCGGCGACCGGGTCACGGGGCGCAATCCTTGCGCCCCTGACAGACTCGTTATCGGCCGGGGCCGCTGCGTTTCATTAACAGCCGACCAAGAAACATGATGCTACTCCCGGTTGTTGCGCAATCTCACGCGAACCACAACATCTTGTGGTCCGGCGGATGAATCAGGGGACGCGAGCCTGAGCACCGAACAGGTCCATCTCGCTGGTCCAGCGCAGCCAATCCTCCCAGTGCTGCCGGGTCATCGGCAGTGTCGGGTCGTTGAACGCTTCATCGGGCAGACGCTCCAACGCCCACAGCGCCTTCTCGTTGGCGCGTTTGGCTGCGTCGTACCGGCCGAGCTCGCAGTAGGCGTTGACGATCTGCACGTGAGCCACCAGCGACGCGGGGTCGGACTCCCAGTGCTTCGCGGCCTCGTCGTACAGCGCGATCGCCTGCTCGTACTGACCACGGTCGAACGCGCTGTCGGCCTGGAAGAAGTACGCATTGCGGAAGTACGTCAGCTCAAGCGGGCTGAGCGTCTCCCGGTCGCGGGACTCAAGCTCGGTGATGACCTGGTTGTAATAGATCTGCGATTCTTCGAGGCGGCGCAGGCGCTCGGCCTGCAACGCGATCAACTCGCGCTGGGCACGCTGGTCACGCAGCTTGGCGTCGAGCGTGACGATGGAGCGGCGGTTGGCGTCGGCGAGCATGTAGCGGAGCGACGCGCCGAACTCCGTGTTGCCGTAACGCAGCACCGCTTCGGTGAGCGTCTGGATCGCGTTGACGTAGTGGGCGGGGTCTTCGCGGCCGGATTCATAGTAAAGCCGGCCAAGCTCGATCAGCGCATCGCGGTACACATCCGAATCGGGGGTGATGCTGGGGTGGTTGCTGGTCGCTTCGAGCAGGATGCGGCGTGCGGCGGCGAACTGGTCCAGCTCCGCGTAGGCCCGCGCCAGCGGGACCAGGCTCTCGTAGGTCCACCGGCCCTTGGGGTGGTCGCGGCGGAGCTCGTTGAACAGCGCGGCCGCGGACTCGTAGTCCCCGTTGGTGATCTGTGCCTTGCCCAGCAGGTGCTTGGCCTGGAGCAGGCGGTTGTCTTCCATGCGGGTGTTCACGAACTGGCGATAGGTGTCGATGGCTTCGGTCCACAACTGGGCGCGGTCGAAGTTGCGGGCCGCACGCCACAGCGCGTCGCCGTGGGCCTGGTCGTCGGTCTGGGTGACGAGTACGGCGTAGTCCCGGAAGTACGCCGCGGACTTGCCGAAGTGGATCGCCGCTTCCTGGTTGTACATCTTGCGAGCGGCGGGCGAGGGGACCTGGCCGTTGACACCCGCGGCGGCGTCGTGGTTGTGCTGGGCGATCATCTCGTGGGTCACGCCGAACTTGAATACCAGGTCCTGCGGCAGGTTCGGCTCGTACAGCGGGCGCAGCTGGGTGAGCAACTCCAACGAGCGTTCCAGCGCGTTCTGCTCGGCGGCGACCTGGGCGTGGGCGTGGATCGTGTCCGAGAGCAGGCGCCTGCGGGGGTCCCACGCGGGGGCGTGCTTGAGCAGGGCCGCAACCGCCATCGCGAAGTGCTCCCGCGCTTCGCCGTGCATATCCAGGCGGGACTCGACATCGGCCCGGCCGATGAGAGCGTCGATGTACGCGGGCTCTGACGGGAACTGCTCGGTCGTGCGCTTGAATAGCTCCAGCGCCTGACGCATGCCGTTTTCCTGGGCGTGGCCCTCGGAGCCACGGGCGAGGCTGATCCGCGCGACGCCGACGAGCACCTCGGCCTGCAGCGCGTGATGACGGGGCAGCATCCGCGCGGCGATACCGAAGTTTTCTTCCGCATCATCAAACGCCTGCTGCCGCGACTGGGCCTTGGCCAGGATCACGAAAAGCGGCCCCAACGACTCGTCAGTCACCTTGAGCGAACGCAGCCGCTGGATGTGGACCCACAGATATTCCTCGGCCTTGCTCGGGTCCGCGTCGAGCCAGAGCTCGGCGTTCCTCTGCGTGACCCATACGGTCTGCTCCATCGCCTTGGTGTTGTCCGGTTCGCTGCGGACCTCGTGGCGGAAGCGCTCGAGCAGCGGCGCGATCTTCGCGTAGTCCACACCACCGGGCGCGACGAGCTTGCGCTCGATCATCTGGCGGACGATGCGGTAGCGGTGCTCGGCCGGGCCGTCCTTGAGGCGTTCGATCGCGGCGAAGGCCTCGGCGTCGCGGTCCATCATCACCAGCGTCTGCGCCAGCCAGCCCAGTTGTTTGGTGCTCAGGCGATAGCCGGTGTTCTCGTTCTCGGCCTCGCGGTAATATGAGATGATCTTCTGCCGCGCAGCCCGGACCTCTTCGCTCTCGTTGAGCGAAAGCGACGGCCCGCCCAGCAGCTTGCTGAGCTGGAGGAAGTTCAGGTCCCCGTAGTAAGCCCAGGTGCGCCCGATCTGCATCGGGGTCGCCAGCTTGTGGTGCTGCCGGGCGATGTCGAGCTTTTCCAGGGCGGCCACGTCGTTCTCGGCTTCGAGGTACAGCCCGACGCTGTCGAGCAGCGCTTCCATGTTGGGCGGCTCGTGCCGGGGCAACACCGCCCACACACCCATCGCAAAAAGGCCGAGCCCCAGCAGCAGCACCGGCAACTGCCAGACCGCGGCCCATGGCGAATCCGACGTAATCGGTGGATACACCACCGGCGCCGGCTCGGTCACGTCCTGGAAGTTGTCGGCCGTTTGATCTGCCATCCTGACGCTGCATCCCTGGGGGCGCGCACAGTGGGCGCGCATGATGTCCGAGTCGATTAGAGTTATCGGCCGATTGCCCCGCAATGTTTAGAGTTTCCCCAC
This sequence comes from Phycisphaeraceae bacterium, assembly GCA_041743835.1. Lineage (GTDB taxonomy): Bacteria > Planctomycetota > Phycisphaerae > Phycisphaerales > Phycisphaeraceae > JBGTLW01. Next base: position 10,439 of record JBGTLW010000108.1, read on the forward strand.
CCACCCCCAAACCCAAGTATCGAGGCCCCAAAGCCGAGGGATCGCCATTCCTCGGTGTCTGGCACCCGGTCACGGGCTGTCCACATCCTCGTCGTTGGGCGACCAAAGAATCTCGTAGGAGCTAAGTGGCCCGTTGATCAGGGTGGCGAAGTCGTAGGTGGCGGCGTGGCCATCGGCAAAGGACCAGTTTGCTTTACCTCGCCGGACGCTGGGGCTGGTGTTGTCGCCGTGGAGCAGGAAGTTGTAGAAGGCGGGCGCGTTGTTGCCGTAGTTCGGCCCGCTGGGGTACGACTTGGTCCCCGCGCCAAACCGATCGCCGGGGTCGTCCTCCTTCCCGAGGGTGGAGATGGTCAGCCGCTTGCCGGGCACGGTAGGTGACGCGAATCGTGACCACGCCTCCCCGAACAGGATGATCCGGGACGCCCGTGCCACGTTCGCGTCGAAAGGCTCACCAAGGTTCGACGGCTGGCCCGAATTGGTCCAGTCGCTGCTCGCGCGGGCGTTCATCGCGTAGGTTCGCATCGAGATGTCCGCCTCCTGCGGGCAGATCATGATGCCACCGGCGATGCGGTCGCCGCTGGCCCCGCCGCCGTCGGGCAGGTAATAACCGATGACGTCATCGTCGTACCACTCCGAGGGGTCCAGCTCATCCGAAGGGGTCAGGAAGCTCGACGGGTACTTCTGCCGGTTGTCGATCGCGTAGTTGCTCAGCGAGATCGCGAGCTGCCGTGTGTGAGCGAGGCACTGCATGGTGCGTGCAGCCTTCCGCGCCCCGGTCAGCGCGGGCAGCAGGATAGCGACCAGCAACGCGATGATCGAGATCACCACCAGCAGCTCGATCAGGGTAAATGCGGAGGGGGCGGCAGAGGAGGCCGAGGGATGGCGATCCCTCGGCTTTGGGGTACAGGCTTTGGTGCGACGCGGGGATGCATCGCAGGATGTTGTCGTGTGCCTGCGGCGCTGGGGCATGACATACCCTCAGCGGTGTTGACGGCGGCCGGCGAGCAGGCAGAGGCCTCCAAGCCCCAGCAACGCCAGTGACGCGGGCTCGGGGATCAGCAGCGCGACACCGGTGACAGCCGTGGCCGTGGTCCCCAGGCGGAACTCGTCGAAGAATGCCTCGCCGGAGATGGCGGGCGACTGGTACTTGCTCTGTGTGAAGGGTGTGAGCGAGTCGGTGATGTTGAGTGTGGAGATGGTCAGGTCGGCGGGGGTGGCTGCGGTGAGGGATGCGGGGTTGATCCACACGCTGATGAGGTCGTTGCCGGAGGTGTTCACCTGGAGGCCGATGACGACGTACTGGCTGCTGTTGGCGGCAATGTTGGCGGCGAGCACGGTATTGACGCCGTTGAGCCGGAGCACCAGATCGGGGTTGGCGTCCTGCGCGGTGTTGTCAAAGCCGATTTGCAGGCCGTTGCCATCCGCCGCGGTGACGCCGCCGACGACGTAGGTCTGCCCAGCGATGCCCCAACCCGTCGCCGTCCGGCTGACGATGGAGCTGAACCACCACTGGTTGGAACTGGTGGTAGCGACTGCGTTTGAAAGTTGGCGTGTGACGTTGCGGTCGAAGGGCGTCGCGCTGGTGACGCCGATCCATTTCATACTGCCGCCCGCCTCATCGATCGCCGCCGCGGTTGAGAGGCCGGCGGAGTTGCCCTGGAAGTTCGCGGTTGTGCCCGTGTAGCCGGTGGCAGCGAATCCGGTGACGGCTGTGTCTTTGCTCCGGATGTCCTGGCCGTTGGTGTACTGCCCCAGCGCGAGGTTGCCGCCCATCAAGAATGGGTCGTGCGCCAGCAGTGCCGCGGACGCGGAGCTGCCAGAGCACATTGCGGCCGCGGCCACCGCAGCGAGGCCAAGTCCATGAAGATAACGACAGGTGCTTTGAAAGAGATGCGGCATGTAGCCTCCTTGAATGGGAGTGATCGATCCACCTAAGGGCACGCCGGCCAACCGCTGACCCGCGAGATTCTGGCCCAAAGTCTTATATAAGATATAGGACGAATGAGCGATGTCAAGCAAAAAGCGACAATCCGTCGAAAATCGTGCCTCATCTTGTGAAAGATTAGCCGCAGG
>JBGTLW010000109.1:0-5785 GCA_041743835.1 Phycisphaeraceae bacterium
GGATCGCGCCGGCGTGGGCGTGGTGATGGTGCCCGTGGTGGTCGTGATCGTGGTCGTGATGGTCGTGTGTGTGGGCCATGCTTGGCGATCGGTTCGGGTTCGGGCGGGGTTCTACAAACGTTCGTCAGTGGTGAGCGGACATCCAATCACCATCCACACGCTACCGGGTGGATGGACGATTCCTGGCCGCTTCGGTCTCTGCTTCGAGTAGCTGTTTTTCGCGTTCGCGTTGGATGCGTGGGTCGCCGGTGATGTCCAGCCGGAGTTTCTCGGTCGGGACCCGGAGGGTCTCCACACCCTGGGCTGTCATGACACGCTCGCGCATGTCCTGCCACAGGCTGTTGGTGAGGATGTAGAGGGATTCGCGCTGCTGCGCCGGGGTCGGGCGTTCAGACACCGGGGCGTTGGGGTCGCCGTACACCCGGGCGTACAGCCATTCAAAAACCGGTGCTTCTGCGCTGAGCCGCTCACTGAGGCTGTCGCGGTAGGCCTTGGCGCTGTTGATGCGCTGCGCTACCGATCCGCCGATCGGCATGACGCCACCCTCGACGGTGACGGCCTCGGCTGTCAAGGCGTCGTCGATCTGTTGCTTGAGTGCTTCGGCGGCCGCGACGTCACCGGAGTCAAAAGCGATCTCGTAAGCCTCGATCAGGTCGATGAGGGGATCGGTCGCAAAACCCGCAGCTCCGCTGAGGATTCTTGCGGCATCCTGCCGGGCCTTGTTGATCTGCTGGGCCTTGTCGCTCTCGGCATTGAACACGGCCTGGAAGGCGTCGTAAGCCGATCGCGGCGCGCTGTGATTGGGCGAGCCGATCGCCTCGATGTCGATGCCGGTGCCCAATTGATCGAGCATCTCCTGGGCGAGCCGTGTGGCGGTGCCCATGTTGGTCGTGCCGTTGATAAACGACTCGGCCTCGATCTGCGCGACGGCGTGGACGATGCCACGCTCGGCGGCATTGCGGACCAGCGTCTCGGCGCGGGCCAGCGGGTTGAGGGATTCGCCGGGCTCGGCGAGGCCGACATTCACCACAAAGTCTGCGGGGTTGGCCACAAACCACCGCACCGTGAACCGCCCCATGACGAGGTTCGCGTCGCCGGTGAGAAGCGAGCCGTCGCGTTCCGGGTTCAGCGGGCGTGCGGGCAACTCGGAGATGTCCTTCCCGATGTCAGCCTGCTGCACCTGCACCCAGAACGCCTGGTTGATGTTGAGTGTCTGCGAAGAGACGGGCACCTCGATGTTCTGCCCGATCGGGTAGGGGAAGTTGAAATAAAGCCCCGATTCAAAGATCACGGGCCTGCCGTCGCCATCGGTCGCCACCTTGCCAAAGACCAGCTTCACCGCCTTATTCTGCTCCTCGACTTGGAAGACACCAGAGCCGAGGTACACGATCAGCAGCACGACCATGACGACCTTGAGGAAGGCGAAGCTGACGTTCAGTGCATCGGCCAGCGACTTGTTCGCGGCGTCGGTCTGCTCCCGGTCACCGACCATCGGCTCGTTGGCGCGGGATTTGATCGGGTTATCCATCGGTTAACGGCCCTCCGCGCCGGGCTTCGCCGGGTCGCCCGCGGGCACAACGATGGGGCGGCCGGTCTGCGGGTCGGTCGTCACCGCGGGGCCATGCTTGAACATACGCAGCAGGTCCAATTCGTCGGCCTTGAAGACAAAGGTCGTGTTGTAGCCAAGCATCCGCTCCAGCGCCTGCATCTGACGCAGGAAGATGGCGAACTCCGGGTCCTTCTCAAACACGTCGTACGCCTCGACCGCGTCGATCGTGCCCTTGGCCTCGATCACCTGGGCACGGCTCTCGGCAAAGGCGAGGATGCGGTCACGCTTGGATTCGGCTTCCTTCACGATGCGACCAGCCTCAGATTCGCCCTGCGAAAGAAGGTCCTGGGCGAGGCGGTTGCGGTCGCTCTTCATCCGCTCAAAAACCTTGTCGGTTACGGTCTCGGGCAGCAGCAGCCGGCGGATGCCTACCGACTCGATCGTGATGCCGTATCCCGACGGCGCGATCTTCTCACGCATCATGTCTGCGGCTTTGGCTTCGATGGTGGCGAGGTTCTGCTCGGTCGCGCTGGTGCTCACGAGGTCGGTGAAGTTGTGCAGGCCGATCACCGAGTTCACCACCGAAAGGTCCGCACGCAAGGTGCGTTCGGCTTCGCTGACATACTCCAATCCATTCCAAAACTGATACGGATCGTCGATCCGCCACGCCACGAATGCCTTAATGATCACGCTCTTGCCGTCGAGTGTCTGGTTCTCCTGCAACTCATCCTCAAGGACGTGAAGCTGCGTCGAGTAGGTCTTGACTTGTTGGAAAGGCCAGGGCCACTTGAAGTACAGGCCGGGCTCGGTATACATGCTGCCGGGATCATCGGCTGTCGGGGCCTGCGCAGAGCCGAAGGTGGTCACAACGGCAACCTCGTTGTACCGCACCTGAAAACTGAACATGTGGAAGCCCAGGATCAGGGCGATGAGGACGGCGATGATGAGGGTGGTGATCTTGGTCATGGCTGGTCATCCCAGCCCGGATGTCGTCCGGGCGGGGGGGCTCGGGGCCTCAGTTGGTGGTGTCAAAAATGCCTTCGATCCCGGTGCGGGTTTCCTTGAGCTCGATACGGATCTCCGGCGGCGCGTCGTCGGCATCAAGGATCACTTTGCGGCGGGTCGCCAGTGCGTTGGCCATCGTGTCCAGATAGGTGCTGGTGCGGTAATACATCGGTGACTTCTGGTAGGCCAGGTACTCCGCGAGGAACCGCTCGCCACGCGCCTGCTGCGAGACCGACTGCTCCCACCGGCGGGCTCGGGCGGACAGCAGCCGTTGGGCCGCCTGCCCCCCCGCGTCGCGCAGGAGCTCATCGATCTCCATTGCCAGCGCGAGCTTCTCGGCTTCGTCGGGCTGCGCGTTGTAGCGATCGATCGCATCGATGACCGCTTCGGCCTTGCTCCGCGAACCCGCGACGCCGGCCAGGATCGACACCGCATCCCGTCGCGCGTTGTCGATCTCCGACTGCTTCTGCTGGAGCGCGCCGATCTGCTCGTGGAAGGCTGCGGCCACCTCGGACTCCTGCGGCGGGTGCAGAGCCATGACCGACACACTGATGACCTCGACGCCAAGGCCCCAGCGCGTCACGTCCGCCTGCACCGCTTGCCTGATCTCCTCCCCGAATACAAGCCGCTCACGCAGCAGCAACCGATCGACCGTTTGCGTGCGGAAGGAATGGCTGACCACGCGGTCACAGATCACCTCGAGAGCCCTGCGCGGGTCGCTGGCGGCTGTGACATAATCGACGACGTTGGTGATGCGGAACATGATGACCACATCGCCGCCGATGAGTTCGCTGCCCTCGTCGCCGGCGCCGGACTCCGACGCGGTGACCATGAATTGTTCCTGGGCCTCGCCGGTGGTGTGCGGGTTGGTCCAGAGCACAGCCTTGCCGGTGATGGGCGTGGTCGCTCCGGGCCGCGAACCGACAACGATCATCTGCAAGCGTTTGACGTCGTACTTCTCGACCCTGCCCAGGGGCCAGGGGGCCTTGAAGTGCAGGCCGGGACCGATCGGTTCCTCAGCCATGACACCAAACGTGGTCACAATCCCCTGCTGCTGGGGCGCGACAATGACCACCGACGACATAGCCACCACAAGCAGCAGACAGATCACCGTCAGGGGCAGCGTCGCCCGGGCCATCAGGTGATAAAACCAGCTCTTGCTGATCTCAAAGCCGAACTGGTAGTTGATGGTGTCGGTGACGATGCGGCCGATGGACTGCGGCTGCGTGAGCACGCCGAGCAGCCGGCTGTCAAAGATCGGTCGGGGGTACTCGCCCTTGCGCATCGGGCGGTACAGGCTGAGGATGAACGCGAGCATGATCTCCAGCCCGATCAGCACCATCAGGCCGGGCACGACCACCGCAAGATAATGGAACCCCCACGGGTAACCGACCGCGTGCATCGCAAGCGCGGCACACGCCAGCGCCAGCGCCAGCACGTTACCCATCAGGTACGACGCACCGCCGCGCAGCGCCGCCCATGCCTCAAACTGCGTCATCCCCGCGATGTACCGCGCGACAAGGAACGCGATCAAAGCCCCGCCAAACAGCACCAGGCCGAGGATGCCCCACGAGGCGTTATCCTGGATGCCTAACTCGCTGTATTTTTCCAGGCGTAGGGCTTGGAGATTGAAGTAAAACAGCAGCGAGCCATGAATGGTCAGGTACAGCGCGACCGCCAGCCCCACGGCCTTGAGGCCGAATTTGTAGAGGCGATCCAGCCGCTGCCGCGCCATCGCCAACTGCTCGCCAGCCTCTTGAAACAGCGCTGCCGCCTGCGCATCAGCCTCGGCTAGCTGCTCGGCCTCGAGGGCTTCGAGCCTTTCAAGCCGGTGCTGGTTGAACAGCATCCAGAGGACGAACCAGAGGGGGAGCCCAGCCAGCAGGTGCCAGGTCGCCGCGATCAGGCCCGGCGCCTGCGCGTAGAGTCCGACCAGGCCGACGATAGCGGTGAGGATCAGCTGCGCACCGAGCCCGATCAGGGCGGTCGTCGCGGCACGGGCAAACGTCTGCTGGTCGAGCTTCATGGGCTGAGTATGATAGCGAGTTGCCTCGCGGCTGGATGGTCTCACAAACGCCAGTGGCCAGTGAGTACGGGCCGACGGCGCAACGATACACGCACATTACGCTGGGCCTAAGCCCCCGGTTCGACACCAGCCAAAATAAACTGCCATGCCACTACAATAACCAAAGCAACCCGATCCGACCACACGACAGAAACGGAGACCCATGCCGCAGCCTTTTGTCCCCCAGACCGATAAGGAGCAGACCGAGTTCGGCGACCAGCTCTCGGTCAAGTTCAACGACCAGGGCATGGTCCCCTGCATCTCCACCCACGCGGACACCGGGGAGGTGCTCATGCTCGGCTATATGAATGACGTGGCGCTGGCCAAGACCATCGAAACGGGCTTCGTCTATTACTGGTCGCGCACCCGTGGGAAGCTGTGGTTCAAGGGAGAGTCGTCCGGCATGACCCAGCAGATCGACCAGTTGCTGACCAACTGCGACCAGTCGGCGCTTGTCGCCAAGGTCCGCATCGGCAAGTCCCACACCGGCGGGGTGCAGGCCTCCTGCCACACCGGATACCCCAACTGCTTCTACCGCGAGGTCCAGACCGGCAAACTCCCGCCCGACGGCCGGGGTGCCAAGCTCACGGTCATCCAGGACAAGGCCTTCGACCCCGACAAGGTGTACGGCAAAAGCCACTGACCACCCCATGCCCAACTTTCTCCCCCCATCCCACCGGCCACGGCGGAACCGCGCGAGCGAGGCGATCCGACGTGCCACCCGACAGACTCGGTTCGATGTGGGGCAGTTGATCCATCCCCTGTTCGTCCACGCGGGGGCCGACGACCAGCCGATCGATGCGATGCCCGGCCAAACCCGGTGGTCGCTGGCTGGACTGATCGGGGAAGTGACGCGCGGCCTGGCGCTGGGCATCGACAAGGTGGTGTTGTTCCCGAAGATTGATGATGCCCTCAAAAGCTCTGGCGCGGAGGAGGCCCACAACCCCGATGGCCTGATCCCCGAAGCGATCCGACGGCTCAAACGCGAGTGCGCAGGCGTCTGCGTCATCACCGATATTGCCTTGGACCCGTACAACGCGGACGGGCATGACGGGCTGGTCAGTGACGCTGGCGTGGTGCTCAATGACCAGACGATCGACGTGCTGGTGCGGCAGGCGCTGTGCCACGCCAAGGCTGGGGCGTACATCGTGGCTCCCAGCGACATG
>JBGTLW010000110.1:0-12491 GCA_041743835.1 Phycisphaeraceae bacterium
CCCCCGCCCCCGCCCCCGGACCCGCCCCCGGACCTGCCCCTGGGTCACCCCCCGGGTCATCAAGCCCAAGCGCCCCGCAGACGATCGGCAACTCGGCGCGGTTGAGCTTCACCACATCCGCGCGCTCGCAGCTACGCTCGAGGATGCGCTGGTCGTAAAAGGACTGCCGCAGGTTGACATCAAAGACCTTGACCGCGTGGCGGGCCGTATCGAGGAAGCGGTAGATGCTGCTCCGGGCCTGGGCGTCCCGCTGCGCGAGCGTGCCGAAGCACACCGCATCGCAAGCCGCGGCCAGGTCCTCATCCTCCGGATCGAACCACAGCGCATCCCAGGCGCTGTCCCGCACGATGTCGTAGCTCGGCTCGCCGTCGCGCCCTTTCCGCACAAAGACCCGCCCGGTCGGTCGGTCCGGGTCGGTCTGAAGATGGTCGGTGGGCATGCCCGCGGCCCGGAGCTGGGAGAGCATCTGCGTGCCCAGCGCGTCCTGGCCGATGCGAGATACCACAACGCCCCGGCCCCCGAGGGGCGCGGCGAGCTGATTCGCGTGGAACGCGGCATTGAGTGGGGCACCGCCGAGGTGGTACTCACCCCCGATCACATCGAACAGCGACTCGCCGATTCCAACCAGTGTGTAGCGTACAGGCATGAATAAAGCGTATCACATCAGCCGTGGTTGAGGTGGCGGTCTCGCCGCGTTAGGCGCAGGACCACACAGGAGCCTAGAATCGTGGGCATGAGAAAGACGCTTGGTTTAATGTTTGCCCTGTCGCTGAGCCGGGTGGCTTTGTCGATGCCTGCTCTGGCCCAAGGTGGGTATCTCAACGAATCCCTGACCGCTCAGGAGGGCATCGAGTCGGCGGTGCTGCTGCTCCGCGAGAATCGCGTCGCCGATGCCGTGACCGCTTTGGACCGCATTGTGGCTGAGCACACGATGATGCTCCTGCCCACCCCTGATGGCTCGTTCGCTGACACGCAACTTAGGATCCGCAGCCTGATCGCCTCGGATGAACGGCTGCTCGCCTCGTACCGCGAGCAGAACGGGGCCGCGGCCCAGCGTGCTCTGGCGCTGGCGGTTGAAGCCGGGCCTTCTGCCGCGGAGCTTGAGCGCGTGCTGTATCGATACAACCTCACGCGATCCGGATTGGATGCGGCGTTGATGCTCGGCGGGCTGTACCTGGAGCGGACCGACGTTTCCTCTGCCGCCAGTGTGCTTCGCGAAGTCGCCAATCACCCGGACCTGTCGCAGCGCGCGGCCGACTACGAGCGTTTGTCGGCCATGATTGCCGCGATGCTGGGTGATGGTCCACAGGCAGAAGCCCATCGTCTTGCCATCGAAAAAATCGACCCCGCCGACGCGGCGCGGCTGTCGCCCATCCTGCAAGCGTTACTCAACCGCCATCGCACGGACGAGGCGGTGGCCACAGCAGCCGAGTTGCCCAGGCGTGATTCGCCATTGTGGAGCGTGACGATCCGCGAAATGCCAGCGCTCGACATGAACAACCCCGCTGCCCAGCAACAACGGCAGGCGATGGCGAACATGCCCGGCCCGATACCGCAGATTGCTGGGGCCACCGTGCTGCTCAATACGGTGGAGCGTGTGGTGGCGCTGGACCGGGATTCGGGCCGCGAAATCTGGCGGCAGAATCCGGCGTCTGAAGCCGAGAATGCCAATACACGCGCTGAGGACAATCTGATGCGTGCCGGGGTGTACAACATGCACATGGCGCGCGGCAGCAGCCGCGGCGTCGCGGTGTCGGGTCAGCGCGCCTACGCAGTCATAGGCACCTCGAACGCCATACTTGCGCGCTTCGGGCAGATGGCTAACGCCGGGTCCTCGACACAGACGAGGCTTGTTTCGCTGGAACTCGCCACCGGGAACGAGATGTGGGCAGCGACGCCACGCGACCTGGGTGTGGCAGAACTCGACGACGCGGACTTCATCGGAACCCCTGTGGCCGAAGGGGGCCGAGTGTATGCGCTGCTGGCCCGGGTGAAGGGAACCTCACTGGATACGTTTGCCGCTTGTGTGGAGGCAGACAGCGGGCGTGTGTTGTGGACCCGGCACGTGGCGGGTGCGAGCACGATGCGCCGGCAGTTCGCCGAGTCCTCCGCGGGCCTCTTGGTTGCCGACGGCCGGCTGTATGTGTGCGATGACCAGAGCGGCGTGGCTGCGATCGACGCGCGGACCGGCTCGGTGCGGTGGGCGCGGCTGCTGGAAGAGACGACCCCCGGCGGCCAGCGCAACGTCGTCCACCACAACCCACAGCAAGCATCACGGGTCGCCACGCCGATGCTGCTGCGGGCCGGGCTTCTGGTGCCGATCGGCCCCAAGGATGACCTCGCGACCCTGCTCGACCCCGAGACCGGCCAGGTCAAGCGCCGGCTCAACCGCGACCTTGCCAATGACACGCAGTGGGTGATGGTCGATGGTGATGCGATCTCGGTTGGACCCAATCTGGTCTGCTATGACGGCCGGGACATGAGCGTCAAGTGGCGTGCCACACTGGAAGGCACATCCACGCCGATCAACGGAGCCGTGTCGGTCGGCAGTGGGGCGGTCTTGATCCCCGGCGCCAATGGGCTTGCGCTGCACAGCCTCAAGGACGGGAAGCCGATCAAAGTCATCTCATCGATCAAGGGCGGCGGCACCGCGATTGCCGACGGCGTCATTATCTGCGCTCAGGCTGAAACTGCCTACGGCATCGACGACTGGGAGCGCGCCCGTGATCGCCTGCTTGCCCTTGCAACTCAAGACACAGCGGACCCCGCGCCCGGCCTCGCACTGGCGCACCTGGCGCTGCGCCGCAATGAAGACGCCACCGCCATCCAAGCCGTGGACCTTGCGATGCTCGCGCTCGACGAGCGCATCCTCTCGGGGCTGACAAGATCCCAAGACCCCGTGCAGGCCGCGGTGTTTGACCAACTCCTTGTCTTCACCGATGCCTCGCAGGGCGGCAGCGACGCGTTGCGTGCCCAGATCTTCGATCGGATAGCCGCCATCACCACCGACACCGCCGACGAGGTCGCATATCACCTGGCGCTGGGCGGGTTCTATTCCGAGTCAAAGATTGCGAATTATGAGGGTGCGATCGAGCACTACCACGCGGTGCTGTTCACCCCGGACCTTGCGAACCAGGTCTATGGCCACGGCGGATATGAGCGCCATGCCGGCCTCGAAGCGAGGCGTCGGATGGCGCGGCTGGTGCAGGAGCAGGGCCCCGAGATCTACGCCAAGTTCGATGCCCTGGCCGCGACGGAATTGCAACGCCTCCTCGCAAGCGGAGCGACCTCGGACCACTTGATCGCCCTGGCGATGCGTTACCCCTTGGCGTCAACCGCAGCCAGAGCGCACTACGAGGCCGGCTTGCGGCTGATCAACGAGGGCGACACCGGCGGCACAGTGAACCAATTCCGTCTGGCCTTTGAGTATGCCACGGATGACACGCTGCGCGCCGCCGCGGCGGGGGAACTCGCGGCCTTCTATCAGCAGCGTGGCCAACCGCGTCAGGCCATCCGCTGGCTCGACCGCGTTGCGGTGGAGCGGCCGGGGTTGATGGTGATCCGTGAGGGTCAGCCCGTCGCGGTGTCCGCGTGGGTCGCGGACCTTGCCCACATGCCATTCCAGCCCGAACCGCTGCCCCGGCTTGGCTCGACACTGGGCACGCCCCAGCGCTTGCCCGGCCGGATGATCCGCCCACTCGACGGCAACACCGCAGAGCTGGCCGACCGCATCCTGACGGTGTCGAGCAAGCAACTGCGCTTCTTCGCTGCGGCCGACCAGGCGCTGCTCTGGGAGCGGACGATCGAGGCTGAGGATGTCGTGGCTCTGTCGGTCAGCCGCGACCAGGTGTTGTTGTGGTCGCCGTCGCGCAGCGAGTTGCTCGCGTTCAACGGCCGGACCGGTGAGCCGGATTGGCCCACACGCTTTGCGGGTGCGTTGTTTGAAGAGATCACCGAAGACGACCGCCTGCCCGATGACAAGCACCGCGCGGACCCCGACCTTCTTGAGATGCTCCGCGCCAACGCCAACCCGAATCAGAACGCGGCGCATGTGATCCGGATGCAGCAGCAGGCCAGACAGGGTGCGCCCGCTCGTGCGCAGGAAGCGTACACCATCCGCGCCAATCAAAGTGCCGTGTGCATCGCGGACAGCGGGGGGCAGGTCATCGGCATCGATCGCTACACCGGCTCTGTGCTCTGGCGGCTCCAAAGCCCGATCCAACGGCTACACAACATGACGCTCGGCCCCGATGCCGTGGCGATCAGTGGCCGGGCCAGCGGCGCGGATGCGGCGCACGCGGGCCGGCTGCTCATCATCGACCTGATCACCGGCCAGCCCCGCATCCCCATGCAGCACATGGGCGACCAGCTCCCCCGTTGGGCGGTCTTTGCCGGTGACGCGAAGTTCATCATGCTCGATGGCCGGGAGATCCTCGCGTATGACCTCAAGCGCGGCTCGATCGCGTGGCGGGCCAGCCAGGTCGCACTCAACCTGACCGGGACCGGCTGGGCCAGCGACCGCGTGATCGTCATGCCCGACAACCAGGGCGTCGCCCACATGATCGATCCCGACACGGGGGAGGTTCGCCAGTCCGTCAGCGCTCAGGCGCAGCAGCGGGCCGCGCCATCTTCCGCGCGGATCCACGAGGGCACGGCCTATCTCCTGTCGCCCCGCGCCGCGATCGCCGCATCCACCGAGGGCAACCTGCTCTGGCAGGATGCCGTGGAGCCGGATGTCCGATCGTTCATCGGGCAGTATGTCGGCGAGCGACACATCGCGTTGCTCGCTTACGTGGCCGCCCGCCCCGGCGACAATGAACCGGCCGCGTACCACGCCTTCCTTGTGGACCGCGAAGGCGGCCAACTTGTTGCCGAGTACCGCTTATCCGATGAGCTTGGCCGGATCGACCCCGATGCCAGTGCCGTGGTGGATGGCCACCTGGTCCTGTCCACCGACAGAGGGCTTTTCACCCTGTCATCTGGCGAGTGAGCTTTCGGCTGGTTTTTCGCTGCAAAACAGCCGGGGAGAGCACCCAAGCGTGGTGCATTTTTGCCGCCCCTGTGCAGCGCGGCTAGGATGTGTATCTTCAGTGGCACCAGCCCCCACCGACCCCGCCCACGGAGCGAAAATCGCCATGCCTATCGAGACCGCCGTCCTGCCCGAGAACCCCATCGCGCTCCACGACCCGGAAGTCTGGCGGATCATCTCCGCCGAGGCGCAACGGCAGGAGCACACGCTGGAGATGATCGCCAGCGAGAACCACGCGTCGCCCGCCGTCATGGCCGCGACCGGTTCGTGCCTGACCAACAAGTACTGCGAGGGCTACCCCGGCAAGCGGTATTACTCGGGCTGCAAGTTCTACGACGACGTGGAAACCGTCGCCATCGAACGCGCCAAGCAGTTGTTCGGCTGCTCATTCGCCAACGTCCAGCCCCACTCCGGCGCGAACGCCAACTTTGCCGTGCAGTTCGCCCTGTTCAACCCCGGCGACACGTTCGCCGCGATCGACCTGACCGAGGGCGGGCACCTGACCCACGGCAGCGCGGTCAATGTGTCGGGCAAGTGGCTTAAGCCTGTGACCTACACCCTGGTCCACGACGAGGCACGTGAGGACTACGGGCACATCGACTTCGACACCGTCGAAGAGGTCTGCGCGAAGCACCAGCCCAAGGTGCTCATGTGTGGCTTCAGTGCGTACCCACGCACCATCGACTTCAAGCGGTTCCGCGAGATCGCCGACGCCTGCGGTGCGCTGCTGTGGGCCGACATCGCGCACATCGCGGGGCTGGTCGCGGGTGGGGCGCACCCCTCGCCGTTCCCGCACTGCCACATCGTGACCACCACGACGCACAAGACCCTCCGCGGCCCGCGCGGCGGGCTGATCCTCACTAACGATGAGGAGTTGGCGGGCAAGTTCAACAAGGCCGTGTTCCCCGGCAGCCAGGGCGGCCCGCTGATGCATGTCGTCGCCGCCAAGGCCGTGTGCTTTGGTGAGGCGCTCAACCCCACGTTCAAAGACTACGCCCGTCAGGTTGTCCTCAACGCCAAAGCGCTCGCCAAGGGCCTCATGGACAAGGGTTACAAACTCGCGTCCAACGGCACGGACAACCACCTCATCCTGCTCGACCTCCGCCGCAGTGCCGGCGACCTCACCGGCAAAGAGGTAGCGCTGTGGCTCGAGACCGCGGGCATCATTACCAACAAGAACACGGTGCCCCAGGATGAGCGCAGCCCCTTCACCACCTCCGGCGTGCGCATGGGCACCCCCGCGCTCACCACCCGTGGCCTCAAGGAAGCCGAGATGGACCAGGTCGTCGAGCTGATCCACCGCGTGGTGAAGTCCAAGGGCGACGACGCCGAACTCACCGCCGTCCGCAGCGACGTGGTGGACCTGTGCAAGTTGTTCCCGATGCCGCATTGATGAGACTGCTTTCAAGCCCCTACACCGCGCGCATATGCCGCAACGTCCAGGAAAACTTTGGCTACTAGCACATTCGCGTTGGCCCGATGATCTTGGAGCGTACTTGCCGCATGTTTCGTTGCTCCAACGAATTGCTATCGTCGAGGAAACCAGAAAGGCATGCCGCTTCAACTACGTTGATGCACTTGCCATTGTTGGAGGCATCTGTTTTTTTGCATCGATATATGCCATCAGCGAGTTTGCTCGGCGCATTGATGTGGATTGGTTGGTTTACGTGGCGGGGCCGATGTGGGTTATCGTGGGTTGGATCGGTGTTGCGAAGTTCGTCAGCATTCGCGATCGGAGATTCTGCAAGGCACTGGTAGAACATCTACGGACCCACCAGATCCGTCCGCGGTTTTGCGTTCTGTGTGAGTATGACCTCCGTGGGAGCCGGGGAGCGGAGTGTCCGGAATGCGGTTGTGAATTGGCCTCGTGATTCATGCCCGCGTGCCCGCCACATCTGCGCAACGCAGGTGTCAGCGGTGCTGCAGTCGCCTCAGTACTCTTTCCGCTGCCGGGCGGTGGGGATGTTGAGTTGGGAGCGGTACTTGGCGACGGTGCGGCGGGCGAGTTCGATGCCCTGCTCCTTGAGCTTCTCGACCAGGGCATCGTCGGATAGCGGGTCGGACTTGTCTTCCTCGCTGATGATCTGCTCCAGCTTGGCTTGCACCGCGGCCCAACTCATCGCCTCGCCGTCGGCCGATTCGGTCCCGCCGGAGAAAAACATACGCAGCGGGAAGATGCCGCGTGGTGTCTGGATGTACTTCTCGTTGACCGCGCGGGAGACGGTGGCGACGTGGATGCCGAGCTGGTCCGCGACGCCGGTCATGGGCAGGGGCTTGAGTGCCTGCGGCCCCTGCTCGATGAAGTCGCGCTGCGCTTCGAGGACCACGCCGATGACCCTCAGCAGCGTGGCGTTGCGTTGCTGGATGGCGTCGATGAGCCAGTGGGCGGATCGGAGGTTTTGTGCGATGAAGTCGCGGGTGTTCTTGTCCTCGGTCTTGTCCTTGGAGAGCTTTTCATAGCTGCGCGAGATGTGCAGCGCGGGGAGCCTGCCCCGGGTGAGGGTCGCGGTGTAGCTGTCGGTCTCCTCGTCATACTCGACGATGGCGTCGGGCATGATGGTGCGGACCTCTTCCTCGGCCAGCAGCCGGCCGGGGTGCGGGTGGAACCGTCGCAGCAGGCGCACGCCGCTCTTCACCTCGTCGATGGTCAGCCCCAGCGACTTGGCGATCTTGGGGTAGTGGTTGGACTCGATGTCCTTGAGGTGGTGGGAGACCAGGTTGTGCGCAAGGTCCAGGTCGTCGGCGTTCATGTCGTCCGCGTCGTGGAGGCGCATCATCGCCTCGATCTGAAGCAGCAGGCACTCACGCAGGTTGCGTGCCGCGAGGCCCGGCGGGTCGAAGCTGCGCTGCATCAGCGCGATCGCCCGGTCGATCGACTGCTCGGTCATGCCCAGCGGCGATTGCTCGATCAGCGTGTGACGCTCGGTGCGGAGGTAGCCGTCGGCGTCGATGTAGCCGATGAGGAACTCCCCGGCCTCGGCGATGGCGGGGGTTGTGTCCACCATGTGCCACTGGTCCATGAGCTGATCGTAGAGCGAAGCGCCCCGCGCGGCGGTGTTCGCCATCGCGTCCATCTTGGCGTCGCGTTCGCCGCCCGTGGACGCGGCCCGCTCGCCCGTGCCGTAGGGCTCCATCGCGTTGGAAGATCGGCCGCTGTACGACTCGCCGCCCTCGGACGTGTTGCTGCTGTAGGCCTCGCCGTACTGCTCAGCCATGTTCGTCAGACGCTCGAAATCGTCGGCAGAGCCACGGGCTTCGGCGTCGTCGGAAACCACCAACTCCCGGACGGATTCACGGTCGTCCCGGTCGGCCTGCTCGCGCTCGGCCAGCAACGCATCGCGGTCGGCGCCGGGCTCGCGGAGCTCAAGGGTGGGGTTGGAGGCCAGCTCCTGCTCGATGCGTTCCTCAAGCGCCGCCTGGGGCATCTGGAGGATCTCCATCGACTGGATCATCCGGGGCGCCAGCTTCATCCGCTGGTCTGCCCGCATGTGTTGGCTGGTGTCGAAGCGCATGGTGACTGAGCTTTAGGATCGGTGGATGGTAGGCGGCGGATGCCCGGTGCGGTGACCGGTCCCGGCAAAGCCCCCGGAACTCAGGTGGATCATGTCGCACAGCATCAGCACATCATATCGGTTCCGGCGAACCGATATTCTGCGGCTGCGGGCTACGGGCTACGTCACGGCAGTGCTTGTGTTTAGTTTTGCTTGAGCATCAGGCCCGATGCCGCACGCATTGCATGCGATTTCGCGGGGCTATCCGCGGTCGGCCATGCTGCGTCGGCCGTGGATCGCGTCGGCGAGGACGGCCTTGCCCACCTTCTCGATGGACGTGTTGGCGGGCACGCCACGGGCCAGCCGCGTGACCTTGACGCCAAGGTCGTGGAGCTTGTCCGCGAGGTAAAGGGCTGTGCCGTCGCCCTCGAGTGTCGGGTTGGTCGCGAGGATGACCTCGGTGATGACGGGGTAGTACGGATTGCCCCGGCCGCCCTCGGTGATCCGCCGGACCAGGGCCTCGATGTTCAGGTCGCCGGGGCCCACGGCATCGAGCGGTGCGAGCCGACCCATGAGCACGTGGTAGCTGCCGCGATAGGCGCCGGTCTGCTCCATCGTGATGACATCGGTGGGCTGTTCGACGACGAGGATCGTGGTTTGATCGCGCTTGGCATCGGTGACGATGGCGCAGGGGTCGGACTCCGAGACGTGGCCGGTGACCGAGCAGACCTTGAGGTTCGACCGGAAGTCGCGGATGGCTTGTGCCAGCGCCAGGGTGTCGGCCTCGGGCTGCTTGAGCAGGTGGAAGGCGATGCGCTCGGCCGACCGCTTGCCGAGGCCCGGCAGGGTGGCCAGCCTTTCGAGCAGCCGTTGATACGCGGGTGCGTGGTTCATGCGTGAGGGCTCAAGAGCAGGTGCGGGTGGGCGTCGCCAGCAGCAGACGAAGGCCAATATGTTGCGACATGGTACACACAAGGTGTGACCAAGGCGGGGCGAGCTCCGTAAAGGCATATTTACCACGATATTACGATAAATAATGAAAGTTTATGAAAAATTATGAAAAGTTTTGCAATCTCATGATCGGTTTGGTACACTTTTATGCATGATAGCTACCTCTGGCCTCTCGCGAGATCAAGTTGAACGGGCTGTCCGGCAGGTCCTGCGGGATCGGCTCGCGGGGGCGGTGCCCCAGTATTTTCAGCCAAACAAGCACGCCGGCGGACCCAACCCGCTGGTGGTCAACGTCTCAGCCCGTCACGTCCACGTCACCCAGCAGCACCTCGAACAACTCTTTGGCCCGGGGACGCAATTGACCAAGCTCAAGGACCTATACCAGGTCGGAGAGTTTGCATCTGAGCAGCAGGTCAACGTCTTCGGCCCACGCAACCGCATGATCCCCAACGTGCGGATCCTCGGCCCGTGCCGGGATTACTCACAGGTTGAGCTGTCCTACACCGACGCGATCTTCCTCGGCATGAACATCCCGCTGGGCGTGTCGGGCAAGCACGACAACACGCCGGGCTGTGTCATCGTCGGGCCTCACGGCGCGGTGAACCTCGACCGCGGATT
The DNA here is from genome assembly GCA_041743835.1 of Phycisphaeraceae bacterium. Classification (GTDB taxonomy): domain Bacteria; phylum Planctomycetota; class Phycisphaerae; order Phycisphaerales; family Phycisphaeraceae; genus JBGTLW01. Next base: position 10,090 of record JBGTLW010000110.1, read on the forward strand.
AATCCGGCCGCAGCGACACGTCCACATGGGACCAGCCGACCTCGCCCACTTCGGCGTGCGTGATGGCGACCAGATGAAGCTGAAGATCGAAGGGCGGTGTGGCCTGGTGTTTGACAATGTATTGGTGCGCGAGCACCCCAAGGTCAAGCTCGAAGTCCACATCGACACCGATGAGGGCAACGCTTGCCACCTCTCGTCCGCAACAGGTATGACGTTACTCAAAGACTGACCCGGTTCGTTAACCAAGTACAGAGGACGAGAATCATCGTCCACACAAGGAGCTACGCGATGGCACAACCCGCATTAGGCATGATCGAAACCAAAGGAATCGTCCCGCTGATGGAAGCGGTGGACGCGATGCTCAAGGCCGCGAACGTGGAGATGATCGGCTGGGACAAGGTCGGTTCCGGGCTGGTCACCGGCTTTGTCATCGGCGATGTCGCCGCGGTGAAGGCCGCGGTCGATGCAGGCGCCGCCGCCGCCGGCCGGATCGGCGAGGTGTTTGGCGTGCACGTGATCGCCCGCCCGCACGATGAGCTTGTCGCTGTGCTGCCCAAGAAGAAGTCCGCCTCCAAGTAACCCCCCAAACCGCCCGTGGCCGCGCGCCACGGGCTAAACGCCAGGAGCTTAAAGATGGCTGCATTAGGCATGATTGAAACCCGTGGCCAGGTCGGTCTGGTCGAAGCGACCGACGCGATGTGCAAGGCCGCAGACGTGGAGTTTGTGAAAACCATCCCGATCGGCGGTGCGTATGTCGCTGTGATCGTGAAGGGTGATGTCGGCTCGGTGAAGGCGGCGGTCGATGCCGGTGCCGCAGCCGCCGGCCGCGTCGGCGAGCTCGTCGCTGCGCACGTCATCCCGCGCCCGCACGACTCGCTGCTCAATAACTTCTAAAGCACCCCCAGCGATCTGGCTTCGCGTGGTCGGCCCCGGGGCTGCGTTGGTTCGATCATGGGTAGCTGACCATTTGCCATGCTCATCCTCATCGCCAATCTCGGCTCCACCAGCTTCAAGTACAAGCTCTACGACATGCCGTCGGAGCGGGTGCTTGCGGTCGGCGCGAGCGACCGGATCGGGCTGGGCGATAGCGCGTGGGACGTGACAGCAGGCCAAGCCACGCAGGCGGGCACGGCCGACCTGCCGGACCACGCGGCGGCCGTCGAACTGCACCTGGGCAAGCTGGTGGAGCTAAGCGTCATCGCGTCGATCGAAGCCGTTGAAGCGATCGGCTTCAAGGCGGTGCATGGCGGCCCCATCAGCGGCGCGGTGGAAGTGGACAGCGGGGTGCTGGCGACGATGGAGCGTATGATCCCGCTGGCCCCGGCTCACAACCCACCCTACATCGCTGCCATGCGGAGCTTCCGCGAAAAGCTGCCCCACGTCGCGCAGGTGGCCGCGTTCGAGACCGCGTTCCACCAGTCGATACCCAAGGCCAGGCAGGTGTACGGCATCCCACACGAGTGGATGGAGAAGCACGGCATCCGGCGCTACGGCTTCCATGGCGCTTCCCACCGCTACATCAGCGAACGCCTCGCGCAGCTCGTCGGCCCGATGCACAACAGCATCAGCCTCCACTTGGGCGGCTCCTGCTCCATCTGCGCGATCGACTCGGGCGATTCGGTGGCCAACAGCTTCGGCACCACACCACAGACCGGCGTGTTCCACAACAACCGCGTGGGCGATTTCGATACCTTCGCCATCCCCGCGCTGATGAACGCGGGGCTCGACCTGGACACAATCCTCCATGGCCTGTCGAAGCAGGGCGGTCTGCTCGGCATCAGTGGCGTCAGCAACGATCTGCGTGAGGTCGAGGCCGCGGCTCAGAGGGGCGACGAGCGGGCGAACCTCGCGATTGATGCCTTTGTGGAGTCGTGTCGGCACTATGTCGGTGCTTACCTCGCGGTGCTCAACGGGGCGGACGCAATCGCGTTCACCGGCGGCATCGGCCAGCACTCCCACATCATCCGTGAAGCGGTTTGTCGTGACATGGACTTTGCGGGGATCAAGCTCGACAGGCTCAAAAATGAGTATGCCGATGGCCGCAGAGAAACACGGATCGACGCGGCCGACTCCAAGACGCAGATCTGGGTCCTGCCCACCAACGAAGAACTCATCGTCGCCCGCCAGACCTACCAACTGTTGCAGCAACAACCAGCCTGACTGAAATCCACCGCGTAGGTGGCACGAATTGCACCCACTGCTCACAACGTTCACCGGCGCACACAAACGCCCATACAAGGAAGCCTCACCATGGCACAGCAAGCAATCGGCATGATCGAAACCAAGGGCCTGATCCCCGTGATCGAGGCGGCAGACGCGGCGCTCAAGGCCGCCAACGTCACGTTTGTCCGGCAGGACAAAGTCGGCAGCGGCCTCGCAGCGATCACGGTGCAGGGCGATGT
>JBGTLW010000111.1:0-26410 GCA_041743835.1 Phycisphaeraceae bacterium
GCGCCCGAGGCCACCCCGGCCGACCCCGCCGCCACGGATCAGGCAGCCCCGACCGACGACACCCGCTCGCCGGTCGAGCAGCGGATCGAAGAAACCCCCGAGCCAGATGAACGCCCCAGCCTGGAGAATCTGCTCAGAGAAGTGCGCTAGCCCGCGCGTCGCGCACCAATCTCTAACTCACCAGCTACGAAACACACATGCTCCCCGACGTCCTGGTCACCCCGAAGCTCGGCAAGCGCACCGGCCACCGCTGGTTGACGCTGCTGTTTGCTGCGCCGTTCGCTGTGGCGGCGGTGGTGATGGGGTACCTCGGCGCGGTCTTGCCTTGGGCTGCACACCCCGAACGCGATGCGTCGGCTATCAGCGAACGGCTCGCGTCACCGTTCGATGCCTGGCTCGGGCCGCTGCGCGAGGATGCGGTTGCGGAGTTGCTTGGCGCGGGTGGTTACGACGGCACGTTCGTCACGTGGTCGTATGCCGCGTTGATCTTGTGCGCGCTCGCGGCGGTGGCGATGGTCCTGACGTTTGTGCGTCGGCCGGCCGGACTTCGCGTGGCGAGGCTGGGCTTTGTGGGGTGCTATGTGCTGGCGGTCGCGGTGGCGCTGGCGCTTTGGTCGATCAGCGGCTTCCTGCAGACGCCGGGCACATGGATCGCAAGGATCGGGTACTTCGGCGAGAAGGATACGCACCTGAGCCGGGTGACGTGGTGGTGGGACATGGCCTGGCCGTGCTTTGTGGCGGTCCCGCCGGTGGTGCTGCTGCATGTGCTGAGCTACCGCGCCTCGGCCATCCACCTCTACACGGGTGACGCGACGTTGCCACGCGTCGGCGACCGCTTGATCGAGGATGTGCGCACCTGGGGCAGCGACCCCGCGTGGCGGAAGAGCTGGATGGGGACCATCGCTTCCATTGTCGCGGTGTTCCTAGCGCTGCGTCTGCTGGCAATGCTTGGTTGCAGCGATCGTTACTACGTCCCCGAGGGCAGCGGCGATCCGGTGGTCCAGCTCGTGCAGGTGGTGCAGCCCAAGCAGGTCGTGAAGGAAGTCTTCATCGTCAACCCGCGATCCGCGATCTCGTTCTACGTGCCCAAGCTCGAAGACTCGGAGGTTGAGAAGCAGGTCGAAGAGATGACCGAGATGGAGTACGAGTCGGTCACGATGGCGATGGCGGGCGCGACCGGGGTGGGCGGGGGGAAGAAGGGCGGCTGGCCCGAGGGCATGGGCCAGAAGCCGGTGCGTTTTATCCGGCTGCGCGACTTCGGGCCCGGCTGGGATGACGGCATGGATCAGGCGTCACGGGCCGACGTCAACTTCCTCGACGAGTTCAACAAGATCACCGGCTTCCGAGTCGCGGAGCAGTCCGAGGCGATCACCATCCGCCAACTCAGCCGATTCGACAAGGGCTTTGCCCCGCCTTTTGTTTACATGACCGGCGACAGCAACATCAGCATCAGCCGCAACGACACGCAACTGCTCCGCGAGTACCTGCTCGATGGCGGGCTGCTCTTTGCCGACGCCGGCCACCCGAACTTCGACCGCGCGTTCCGCTCGTACATCACACGCGAGCTATTCCCCGACAACCGGCTCCTGCCCATCGCGGACGACGACCCGATCTTCCGCGCACCGTACCAGTTCCCCAACGGTGCGCCACCGCTGTGGCACCACGGCGGGCGCAAGGCGATGGGCGTGTACGCCAAGGTGAACGGCCGGGTCCGGCTGGTGGTCTTCTACCACCCCGGCGACATCAACGACGCGTGGAAGCAGGGCAACTCGGGCCTGGACCGCGACACCGCGCAGGGGGCCTTCCACATGGGTATCAACATCGTCTATTACTCATTCACCAACTATCTCGAAGACACACGGAAGTATCGCAAGTGACACGCACCGCTTGAATCGAGCAAACCATGCTTAGTCTGCCAGCCAATCTCTGGAACTACTTCGGCGTCGTCGGCCTGCTGGCTGTGGCGGTGTGGCTGGTGCTGCTGGTCTGGGTGATACGCTTCGCGCTGCGGGGTGGGCTGCTAGGCATCGTGCTCGTGGCTTCGGTGTTGCTGCTGATGGTTTTTGGACTGGCGGTGTCGGGCGGGTGGTCATCACAGGTGCTGCTTGTGGGTTGGGTTGTGCTGGGCCTTGGCGGGCTGATGTACCTGCTTTCTGCGCGCTGGGATGGGGTGGGTCTGCTGGCGGTCGCGGTGGTGGCGGTCTCGCTGTCCTGGTGGAACTCGCAGCGGGTCAGCTCGATCGAGGCGTTGCCATCGGACAAGCAGACGCAGCTTGATGAGAAGGCGCGGCAGCAGCGGCTGGAGATGCTCACGTCGCACGCCTCATCGGTGAGGTATGCCGAGGACACCGAGGAAGATCGGCTGGACCTAGCGGGTGTGACGGATGCGAAGTACAAGAGCATCTACGAGGCTGCGGCTGCCGGGGCACCAGAGGTTCCGCTTTACAGGCAGGGGGGGAAGGTCGAGCGTGACGAGGGGCGCAAGAGGACCGACGCGGACACCAAGGCCCTGACCGAGCAGGCCGCGGTAACCGGGGTGGATGAAGCGCGCAAACTCCCCGAGCAGGAGGTCATCGCGGCGCAGCGTTACGACCGTACCAATCTTTTCATCACGCGGTTCCTGTTCCTACTCGCGGGGCTGACGTTGCTGATCGATTATGTGCGTCGGCTCAACCGCACAGATGACGCGCTGCTCCCGCTGCCCTTGTCGGGGCGGTTGCTGGACGCGGTGTCGCCCAAGTCGCTGGTGGTTCACCTTCAGGCAACAGAGGCGGGTGTGGTTGAGCGTTATGTCCGCCGGGCTGTGGGGCGGGGCGAGTCGTTCCTGTACTTCGGGGCGACGCACCCGCTCAAGGATGAGCCGACCACGTTGCCGCGGCTGAGTCTGACGGGGATCGGTGATGCGGGACGGGGTGTCTGCCTGCGGGCACGGGTTGCGCGGCTGGGGCTGTGGCCGATGAAGCTTTATACCGTGGCCAACCTGACCGATGTGCCCGGTCCGAAGTTTCTGCTGGAGACGTTATGGTTTACACGGGCGTCTTTCGTGGTGCTGGGTGATGCGTGTGGCCGGGCTGTGCTCGCGTCTGCGTTGGAGCACCTGACGATGCGGCACGTGCCACGGGCCCGGGTCCGCCGGACCGTGCATCTGATCTGGCACTCGCCCGAGCCGATGAGCGCTGCGGTGGGGGAAGACCTTGAGTACCTTTGCCGATCCGCTCAGATGAAGCTCGTGGTCGTGTCCGATCACCCTTGCCCCGAGGGCGCGTTGTCTTTTGATGAACGTCTTGTGTTGTAGCACGCAAGGGCGTCAATGCCTTGAAAGAGCCGCGACCGTTAGGGAGCGGGCAGGTCGCGTAACAGATTGTGAACCACCGCTCCCTCACGGTCGCGGCTCTGTTGAGAGTTCACGTCTGCGGCCGGAGCGGTTAGGATGTGTCCATGCTTTTGATCTTCCGATTGTTGTGCGTGGTGCTTGTGTTTGTGGTGTTCTTGCCGGGTTGTGGTGAATCGGGGCCAGCCACGCCGCCGACTGCCCCCGGAAGCTCTGAATCCCCCGCAACCCCCGAATCCGGTCCCGTCACTACTCCCGAGTCCGCACCCGATGCGACACCAGCGCCGCCGGATTCCTCGGCTGCGCCAGAGGCTGGCGACAGCATCGAGGCCAGGCTCTCTGAGGTTCGTCGGCTACAGCGTGAGGGCGAGGTGCGGTCCGCTCAGATCCTGGTGCAGGTGCTTTTGTCGCAGGGCCCCGGTCCGGAGCACGCCACCGAGTTGGTGAGGCTTGAGCGCGAGCTCAACGAGCAGCGCGACCTCGAAGCGCGGATGCGTGTGCCGTTGCAGAATCTTTCGTCCAGCGATCCGGAGGTGGTGCGGGTGGCGCGGGTGATGCTGCGGCGGGCTGGGGACGGCGTGCTGCCCTTGCTGCGGAAGGTGGTCAGGCAGGATGTTGGTTCGGGGTCGCATGAGGCGTTGTTGCTGCTGGCGGACCTGGGCGATGCCTCGGCCATGCCGCTGCTGGTCGATCGCTACCGTGCCGATTCACAGGGGCCTGAAGCGGCTGCGCTGCTCGCGGGGATCACCCGGCTAGTGCGCGACGCCGACGCCGCGTACCTCGCGGGCTTGCAGCGAGATTTCAACGCAACCCCAAGTGACGCATTGGCTGATGTTTTGATTGTGGCGCTGGTCAATCGCACGGATGGCGACCCCGCGGGGTACGACCAATTGGTGGGCGATGCGGAGGGCCACCAGCGGCTGCGCCGTTACGTCGAGGAGCGTATGCGATCTGATGATGAAGCGGCGGCGGCGTGGGGCCAGGCGTACGCCTCGGTGCTGGGCATCGCGCAGCCCGGGTTGCGCGTCCGCTATTTTGAGGGGACCAACTTCGAGAAACAGGTCGATGAAAGGCGTGTGGATGTCCCGCTCATCCAGAACGGCAAATACCCGCTGAAGCGCAGCGAGAATGTCTCAGCCAAGTGGACCGGCCAGATCACCGTCCCGCGTGCGGGCAAGTACACCTTCTACCCCACGGCCGACGACGGCCAGCGTGTCATGATCAACGGCAAGACAGTCGTGGACGACTGGCGCATGCAGTCGGCGACGGAGCGGAGCGGGTCGATCGAGTTGGCAGCGGGGGTCCACGATTTCGAGGCCCAGTGGATGCAGGGCGGCGGGCCGTATGAGTTTTCTTTGCAGTGGGAAGGCCCGGGTATCAAGAAGCAACCCGTCCCCGCGACGGTGTTTACGGTCAAGCCTTGGCCGGGCATGAAAGATTGAGTGCCAAGGCTGGTTGGACTAGCCGTGTGGGTCGAACGTGCCGCTGCGCTTACCGTGCGGGGTCGCCGGTGAGCAGCTCGTGGGCCTGCTCTTTGGCGGCCAGGTCCTTCTGCTTCTTGCGGTGTCGGACGATTTCGCCGGTGATCATGTAGGTCACGTCCTTTGCGATGTTGCAGGCGTGGTCCGCGGCCCGCTCGAGTTGACGGGCTGTGTTGAGCAGGCGGACGTAATCCGCGATGCGGTCCGGTTGCTCGCGCATCTTCGCCTCGACCAGCTCGTACATCGCGCGGTGCAGCTCATCGACCACGTCGTCGGCATCGCGGACGTGTTGGGCTTTGCCGGCATCGAGCTGCACGTAAGCGTCCAGGGCCTCCTTGATCATGTCCTGAACCCCCTGCATCATCTGCGTGATGCCGAACTGCCGGATGGGCAGCGGGGGCTCGCTGGCGAGCACCAGGGCGTTCTTCGCGACGCTCACCGCGAGGTCACCAATGCGCTCGAGGTCGTGGTTGATCTTCAGCGACGCGATCACGTAACGCAGGTCGTGGGCGACTGGCTGGTGCAGCGCCAGCATCGACAGGCACGCCTCCTCGACCTCCAACTCCATCAGGTCGATCTGCTTGTCCCCCGCGATCACCTGCTCGGCCAAGGCCGGGTTCCGCTCTTCGATCGCGGTCACCGCTTTACGCATGGCCTCCTCGACCATCGTGCCCTCGTTGAGGATGAACTTCTGGAGCTTGCGGATCTCGCGGATGAGCAGGACGGACATGGTGATTTCCTTGTGCTAAGCAACAACCCCAGGCACATAACCCAGGGTTGGCTTCTAGTATAGGGTGTGAACGCTCGGGCGATCAACCGAAGCGGCCGGTGATGTAGTCTTCGGTCTGCTTGTGGTCGGGGTTGGTGAAGATCTTGTGGGTCTTCCCGAACTCGATGAGGTTGCCCTCGAACATGAAGGCGCAGTAGTCGCTGGATCGCGCGGCCTGCTGCATGTTGTGGGTGACGATGACGATCGTGTACTTGGCGCGCAGCTCGTCCATCAGGTCTTCGATGGCGATGGTGGACTTGGGGTCCAGCGCGGAGCAGGGCTCGTCCATCAGGAGGATCTCGGGGTCCACCGCGATGGCTCGGGCGATGCACAGGCGCTGCTGCTGCCCGCCGGAGAGCCCCAGTGCGGAATCATGCAGGCGGTCCTTGTATTCTTTCCACAGGGCGGCGCCCTTGAGCGACCGCTCGACCAGGTCGTCGGTCTCGGACTTGGTCAGCTTCATGTGGAGTCGTGGGCCGTAGGCCACGTTGTCGTAGATGGTCTTGGGGAAGGGGTTGGGCTTCTGGAAGACCATGCCGACGCGTCGGCGGAGGGCCACGACGTCGGTGGACCGGGCGTGGACATCCAGGTCATGGATCTTCATCGAGCCTTCGACCCGGGCGCTTGGGATCAGGTCGTTCATCCGGTTGATCCAACGGAGCAGCGTGGACTTCCCACAGCCCGAGGGCCCGATGAACGCGGTGATCTGCCGCTCCTTGATGTCCATATCCAGGTCGTGCAGCGCCTTGAAGCTGCCATACCACGAGCTGAACTTCCGCATCGTGATGAGCGTGTGGGTGGCATCGATACCCTCGCGCTCATCATGGACGACGGGCTTGTTCAGCTCGACGGTCGCGTTGGGCGTAGCCTCAGCGATAGTGGTCGTGGAGATATTCATGGGCATAGCCTACCTTTGGGGTGTTAACGCCTGATTAACAATCGGTCATCTCTTGGCAAAACGCGGTTATGTCAGGACTGTTGTTTCTGAAATTTGATGCGGATGAACACAGCAAGGGCGTTAAAAGATAACAAGATCGCAAGAAGAACGATGATCCCTGCTGCGGCAACGCGGTGGAACTCGGTCTGTGGCCGGCTGGCCCAGTTGTAAATCTGCAGCGGCATGGCGGTGAAGTCGTCCATCAGGTTCGCGGGCAGGAAGTTGATGAACACCACGCCCGCAAGGATCAGGATCGGGGCCGCCTCGCCGATGGCCCGACTCATCGCCAGGATCGCTCCGGTGCAGATGCCCGGAATTGCCGCGGGCAACGCGATCGTGCTGATCGACTGCCACTTCGTACCGCCCAGCGCCAGGCTGCCGTGACGCAGCGTCGAGGGGACCGCACGCAGCGACTCCTGAGCCGAGACGATGATGATCGGGAGCACCACCAGCATCAGCGTCAGCCCGCCCGCGAACACACCGCGGCCGAATGGGAGCTGGAGGTAGGGCGGGAGCGAAAGCCAGGAGTTCTTGTGGTCGATACGCACCGGGTTGGTCCCGCTCATGATCACGCCGCCCAGCCGGCTTGCGAGCTCGGTGCGCTGCACTTCATTCATGATCGCCCGCCGCGCTCGGCCGACGTCCCGGCCGGTCAGCCCGGACATCGCTACCAACTGGCTGGCGATCCATTGCTCGAGGTTGCTGGGGTGCTTGTCGCCGACGGGGAACTGCGCGGCGAAGACCTCGGGGGACTTGATCTTCAGGTCCGCCCCGGCCACCGCGGCAGCGGCCGCCTCGTTCGCCGAAGCCTCGGTGAACACAGGCGCGCTGCCGATGGACTCTTCCAACGCATCGGCCAGCAGCCCGATCTGCGTCAGCGCGGCATCCTTGACCGGCGTCACCTCATGGTCGAACCCGATCTCCACGTCGATCGGCTTGCCGCGGGGCTTGTCCAGCATGATGTCGATCATGCCCCCGGCCATGGTCAGCCGTTCGCCGCTCTTCCCGGTCACCACAAACTTCGCGGGCACAGCCGCGCCAAGGTCGTACCACACCTCGTCGCCCGGCTGGGCATCGGCGAACAGGACCGACGCCTGGCTTGCATCGTCGAGCGCCAGCGTCCACGACCCGCCCTGAAGCAGGAGCTTGGCGCGTGGGCCATCAGCCTGCCCGATGCTCCCCGCGATCAGCACGTCGCGGTCGTCGCTCCGCTCCCCGGTCTCGGTGTTGAGCACCCGGACCTGCGGCCGGCGCACCTCGAAGGGGCGGGGGTCGGTCACCTCGTCGTCAAACGCTGGCACATACGGGGCGCTGCGGTGAGAAACCCGGTTGTAATACGACCGGCCGTCGGCCCCGACGTACTGGTCATACCAATACTGCCCGATGGTGAAGTCGGGGGTCAGTGAACTCCCCGCCAAGCCGAACATCGACGCGAAGGCGGTGATCCCCAGGATGCCATAGACAATCGACGGAACGCCAGCGAGGTTGGTGATGTTGGTCTGCACCACGCCGTGCAACCACCGCAGGGCGGGGTGTTTAGGCCGATACTCTTCGAGCAGAATGGCCGTGGCGATGCCGATGGGTATGGCAAAGATCGCGCAGATGGCGCAGATGATGACCGTCCCGACCATCGAGGGCAGGATGCCCGACTGGCCCGGATCGCGTGAAGGCCCGGTGGTCAGGAAATTGGTCGTGAGGTAGCCCGCGCCCTGCGCGATGATCGAGGTCAGCAGCACCGCGAGTGTGAGCACCGCGATGAGCGCTGCGACGAGACAGCAGACCAAGAACACGCGGTCCTTGATGTGGCGTTGTTTGACAGACTTGAATTTGTAGGCTGGGGCGTTCATGTTTTAGCCTTGGGTCTGCGTGGGGCGGGCCAGCGGAGCGGCTAGGCCGGGAGTGTTTGGAACTTCGGGGCAAATTTCCGGTGAGAGTTTCCGGAGGAACTTCCGGGGGAAATTCCGGGGGGGTTATTCGTAGGCTTGACGGAAGCGTTGGCGGATTTTGGCCCCGACCAGCGTAACGCCGAGGGTGATGACGAACAGCGTGGCCGCCGCTGCGTAGGCGGAGTAGTACTCGACCCCGCCGTGCGGCGCGTCGCCCAGGAAGATCTGCACCATGTAGCCGGTGAGCGGCTGCACCTCGCTGGTGGGGTTGAGGACCGCGGCGGGGTTGGTGGACAGCGGGAGGGGTGACGCGCCCGCAGCCAGGGCGACGATCATGGTCTCGCCGACGGCCCGTGCGATCGCCAGCAGGAATGCCGCGATGATGCCGGAAAGTGCCGCGGGGACGATGACCTTGATGGAGGTCTCGAACTTGGACGCCCCCAGGCCGTAGGACCCTTCGCGCAGTGCGCGGGGCACAGCCCGGAGCGCGTCTTCGGACAGTGATGTGACTATGGGCAGGCACATGATGCCCACGGCGATGCCCGCCGCGAGGGCGCTGTAGATGCCGAAGCCGAACGGGTTCCATGGCTGTGTCCCGGTGCCGCCGTCGGACACCTGGATGAAGCTGAACCGCAGCACGGGTGCGATGAAGGTGAGTGCGAAGAACCCGAAGACCACGGTGGGGATGCCCGCGATGATTTCCAGGATGGGCTTGATGACATTGCGCACCCTCATGGAGGCATACTCCGAGAGCCAGATCGCGGTGATCAGGCCCAGCGGGAGCGCCACCATCATGGCGATGGTAGCGACCATGAAGGTGCCCCCGATCAGGGGCCAGATGCCGAAGTTCCGCGTCTCGCCAAGCAGCGGGTTCCACTGCAAGCCGGTGATGAACTCCCAGAAGCTGACATCGGCGACATTGCCCTGCGCATCGCGGATGTCGGACCGCGTGAAGAAGGTGAGCGATTCCTTGGCCAGCACGAACACAATCAGCGTCGTGGTGATGATGGAGAACACGCCACACGCGACGAGAAAGACCATGATGATGGTCTCGCGGATGTCGCGGATCATCGTGGAGCGTGGGCGCCCCGGCATCTTGGTTGGCGCGGCGTCTGCAAGCGTGGCTTGAAAGGTGGCCATGGTGGGATATCCGGTGGGAGTCGTTTCTGGTGGATGCGTGGGCCGGCCGCGGGGTCGAAAGCGTTCGGCTGTGGCCGGGTTTGGGCCGGGGATTGTACTGTAATTGGGTGGCTCCCCCCTCGGGGTCACCCTTTGAAAACGGGGCGACGCCGTTAAGCGTCGCCCCGTGTTGTCGCGTCAGAAGGTCTGGTTAGAGCTTCTTGTAGAGCTTGGTGACGGCACCGTGGAGGGGGTTGCCATCGGCATCGTGGAACTGGGTGCCGGTCTTGCGGTTCTTGACGTTCGCCTTGGCAATGTCATAGACCGACGAGGGCAGGGGGACGTAGCCGACTTCCTTGGCGAGCTCGGGCCCGGCCTCGAAGTAGAACTTGATGAACGCGGCCACCTCGGGCTTATCAAAGCTCTTGTTGTTCACGTACACGAACAGCGGGCGGCTGAGCGGGTTGTAGGACCCGTCCTCGATCGACTCGGCGGTGGGGACGATGGCCTTGCCTTCGCCGTTGACGATCGCCACGGCGTTGAGCTTGTCGGCGTTCTCGAAGTAGTACGAGCAGCCGAAGAACCCGATCCCGCCACGGTTGCCAACCACACCGAGCACCAGCACGTTGTCGTCTTCAGAGACGGACATGTCGGGGCGGAAGTTGCCAGCCTTGCCGCTGTTGGCGACCACTTCGTTGAAGTAGTCAAAGGTGCCCGAGTCGGTGCCGGGGGCGAAGACCTTGATTTCCACGTCGGGGAACTTGGGGTTCACATCTTTCCACGACTTGGCGGCATCCTTCTCGAGGAAGATCTTGCGGAGGTCGTCGATGGACAATTCCTTGGCCCAGTCGTTCTGCTTGTTGACCACGACGGTGAGGCCGTCGTAAGCGATGGGGATCTCGATGTACTGCACGCCGTTCTCAACCGCGGTCTTGTGCTCGGACCACTTGATGGGGCGCGAGGCGTTGGACGCATCGGTTTCGCCGGCGGCAAAACGCTTGAACCCGCCGCCGGTGCCCGAGATGCCCACGGTGACGCGGACGTTGGCGTGCTCCTTGGCGAACTCTTCGGCGACGGCTTCGGTGATCGGGTACACGGTCGAGGAGCCGTCAATCGCGACGGCGCCGGACAGTTGCCCGAAGGCGGTGGTGCCCAGCGCCAGCGGGGCGGCGAGGGCGGCGGTCAGGGACAGGGTCTTGAACGGGGTCATGGGTAGCTCTCCAGTAAGAGGGTGGATAGATCGAGGGCTTCTCAATCAACGGCTGGTAAGTTAGCCTTGAAGTGTTAGCGGTTTGTGAAACTCCGGTCAGTTGCTTGCTAACGTAACAAAATCATGTGAACACGTCATTCCGGCGCGAAAATCTGTAAATATTTATTGGTAATGACTTTACGATAATTGCGCACGTAATTATCGTGCTGTGAGCGTGGGCGACCGTGCGTACAAGGGATGGCTTATCGGGCGTCATCGGGGACTTCCCCCGCGACCAGGTGCAGCCGGAATGTCGAACCCTTGCCCGGGCTGGATTCCACGGACACCCGCCCGCCGTGCGTCTGGGCGACGTGCTTGACGATCGCCAACCCCAGGCCAGTCCCGCCCTGGTCGCGGCTGCGGGCCTTGTCGGTGCGGTAGAAGCGCTCGAACAGGCGCGGGATGTGCTGCGGCTCGATGCCCTGGCCCTGGTCGGTCACCACGATCTGGACCTCGGTATCCGCACGATGGGCGGAGAGATGGATGGTCGTGCCGTGGGCGCTGTATTTGATGGCGTTGTCGAGCAGGTTGACCACCGCCTGCCCCAGCAGTGTCGCGTTGCCGATGACCCCCAGCGCGGGCTGGGCCTCGATGGTCAGCGTCTGGTTGCGGGCTGTCACCTTGGCGCCCACGGTCTCCGCCGCGCCGCGCAGCACGGGGAGCACACGCATCGGCTCCAGCGGGATCGGGCTGTGTGCCTTGTCCTGCTCGAGCCGGGCCAGCGACAGCAGGTCTTCGACGATCGCGTTGAGCCTTTCGGTTTGCCTGGCGATCATCGGGAGGAACCGCTTCGCGGCCAGGTCGCGCTCATCACGGTGCAGTTGCTCGTCCTCATCCGCAGCGGCGTCGTTGTTGTCGCTTTGCTGTTCCGGGGGTTCGAGGCTGTCGAGCAGGGTTTCCACCGCCGCCTTGATCGCGCTGATCGGCGTCTTGAGTTCGTGCGAGACGTTGGCGACAAACTCCTGGCGGATGCCCTCAAGCTCGCGCAGCCGGGTGATGTCGTTGAGCACGATGACCGCGCCGATCCGCTGCTGGTCCGCGTTGCGGAGGGCGGTGGCGCTGGCCGCGAGCGTCAGCTTCCCCGTGGGGCCGGGCAGCGTGATCTCGCCTACCACCGGCGCTTCGGAGGCGATCGCCTGCGACACGAAGCGGAGCAGCGGGGCGTTGCGCACGACCTGGGACACGGCCTTGCCCGGCGCGGCCTGGGGATCAACGCCAAGCAGTTCCGCGGCCTTGCGGTTCAGTGAGATCAGCACCTGCTGCGGGTCCACCGCCAGCACGCCCTCGGCCATGCTCGCGAGTACCGCCTCGCGCTCGGCGGATTGCTCGCTGATCGTGCGGATCTTCTCGCTGAGTTGTCGGCCCATGATGTTGAGCGATTCGGCCAGCCCGCCGATCTCCTCGGTGTCCGCGACGCGCAGCTTCTGTTCCAGCCGACCCCGCGCAAACCGCACCGCCCCGATTTGCAGGTCGTGCAGCGGCTGCGCGATGTGGCGCGTGTAGAGCCAGACAAACAGCAGACCCGCCGCGGCCGCCACCAGCAACAGCAGCAACCCGACCCGCGCCACGATGGACCATGTCAGCCCTGCGGGGTTCATGTCCGGGGCGACGATGCGCAAGGCCCCAACCACCTGCCCGCTGCGGCGGAGCGGATAAGCCGTGTACACCAGGTCTCGTTCGCCGACCGCCGACCGCAGCACGTTGCGTTGGACCTGCCCGGCCAGGGCCTGGGCGAACTCGGAACGGTGCGCCTGGTTGGGCGTGGAGAAACCGCGCGGGTCCGAATCGCCGAGCACCTTGCCGTCGGCATTGATGATGGTGTATCGGTAGCCTGTCCTCGCGGCGAGGCGGTCGCACATCGCCCGGAGCTGGGCGGTTTCGCCCCGGATGATGTGTTCGCCGGCTTCGTGGGTGAGCACCGCGGCGTGGCTGTCCAGCGAGGCGATCCGCTCCGACTCAAGGAGTGTGATGATGGAGCGTCCGCCGACCCACGCGAGCACCGCGATGCACAGCAGCACCGCCGCGACGTACACGGGGATCACTTTCCAGATCAATCGCCTGCGTGCCATGAAATCAACCAATCCGCAGCGGGTTCGCCAGCGGTACTCTATCGCGATACCTCACGCATGAGTTGCGATGAAACCCGAAAGGGGGGCGGGGTGTCGGGGAGGGGCTTTAGGACTCTTCCAGCCGGTAGCCGACGCCGCGGACGGTCTGGAGGTAGGCCCCGGCCCCGCCGAGCTTGCGGCGGAGGGACACGACGTGGACATCCACCGAGCGGTCGGTCACCGCGACGTGGTCGCCCTGCACGGATTGGACGATCTGGGCGCGGGTGAGGACGTGGCCCGGCCGCCTGGCCAGAACCTGCACGATGCCGATCTCGGTGTGGGTGAGGTCCACCCGCTCGCCGGAGACGCGGACCTCGTGGCGGGAGGTGTCCATCGTCAGTTCGCCGACGCGATAGACCACCTCGTCGGTGGCCTGGGCCTCGGCGGCGCGGCGGCGGAGCACGGCCTTGATCCGGGCGGACAGCACACGCGGGCTGAAGGGCTTGACGACATAGTCATCGGCCCCGAGCTCCAGCCCCGCGACGATGTCCACCTCTTCACCCTTGGCGGTGAGCATCACGATCTGGATATGCCGGGTGGTCGGGTCGCGCTTGAGGATGCGGCAGATTTCCAGGCCGTCCATGCCCGGCAGCATCAGGTCCAGCACCACCAGCTCGGGCTGTTCCTCGCGGATCTGCTTGAGCGCAGACTCCCCCGACGACGCGGTGCGGACGTTGAACCCATCGCGGGTGAGGTTGTACTGGAGCAGGTCCAGCAGGTCCTGCTCGTCCTCGACCGCGAGCAGGTTGGCCCGGCCGACGGCATTGGTGCTGACGGCTCCCGGTGCGGTGGTTTTTTTGCGTGCTTTTGCCTTCATCACATTTTCCATGACATCGATCACGTGGGGGCCTTCCGAGGGGTGCGGCGGGGGAGGGGTGCGCTTCGTGAGCTTCCGGCTGTCGTTCCGTGACTTCCGGGGCTTCCAGGGCTTCCAGGGCTTCCGTGACTTCCGGGGTCCGGGGGCACAGGGATTTGCCGCGATACGAGCCTGTTAACGCAGTTCGTACAAAGAGTAACACCGAATCGCGGTATTTATATGAGCGAATTGTTAGTTCATCGTGTGTTGATGGTTCAGATTGTCAGTTTGTAACGGGTCGAGTTTTGCGGTCAAGAGTAGAATGTTAGCCTTTCATCCCTCTGGGAGCGTCCTATGCGTCTGTTTGCCGGTTTGTGTGCCGTTGTGCTGGTTACGGTTCTGTGTGGCTCGTCGGGGGCGGCGGGGTGGGTCGCTTCCGACACCGTACACAACCCCGTGAACCTCACGCACACCGACGCGCTGGTTCGGCTCAAGGTCACGGTGCCGCAGGCCGTGGGCCACGCGAATGTCGGCGTCCGGGTCGCGGGCCAGCCTGTGCCCCACCAATTCGATGAGCATGGCCAACTGTGGGTGGCAGTGACGTTGGCCCCGATGCAGGGGGTGACGTTCGAGGTCAGCGACCAGCCCACGCAGGCCTGGCCCGGGGTGAAGCTCGACGGGCCGGTGAGCGACGCGGTTGCCGCGTTGGTTGGCGACGAGGCAAAGGTCGAGGCTGGCCCGCTTTTCGTGCGTTACCACACCGTGACGCCAGGCGGTCATCATCGCCAGGTCACCGCCCAGCCGGGCAAGCCCTTTGCGGTGGTCGAGGAATGGGTCGCGGCGGGTGGCGAGGCGGACAGCAGCTTCGAGCTAAGCCGGGGCATGACCGGCCAACTCACCGGGCTGATGCGCCGCTGGTACCAAGGGCCATTCCAGGCTGCGGATGGTCTGGAAACTGTGAAGCTTGAGAACAGCGCCACCCGCGTGCCCGGCGCACTGATCCACCTCCAGCCGCGATGGACGCAGGGCTACGACGATGGCTGGTTCTTTGGGGTGACCGATGGGCAGCGGATGGCGGGGGTGTTGCCGTTGCGCGCCGGGCTTTGGCGTTGGCCCCACGAGGTCAAGCCGACGGTCCGCGCTGAGGATGGCCGCGTGTTTGTGGACCTGTCCGCCAAGCGTGGCCGCAACCACTGGCTGCTGCTGGTCGGCCCCCGTGCCTTGGCCGATCAGGTCCACGACATCGCCCGGCGGGAGGGCTTCGCGCCGCTGGACAAGCTGCACCACACTTACGTGTTGGGCCCGGCGAACGAGGGCGAGAAACCCGCCAACGTCGCCGACTTTTACTCCAACCAGACCAACCCGACGGACATGATCCGCCGGTTCGCCCGCGCTGCGCTCAAGGATGCGCAGGACGGCAAGACACGCACGGGCCTAGCCGCGGCCTACGAGTGTCAGGCCCGGTTCGATGCCGACTGGTACGGCCGATACGAGCATGGCTGGTCGCCTATCAACCCCAATTTCCACACCGATTTCATGAAGCTGCCGATCCTCCAGGCCGCCATGCTGCGCAACGACCCGTCGTTTGCCCACGTCCGCCAGCTTGCGGAGGATGCGTTCCGTCGGGACATGGAATACGCGGTAACGCTGCCCGGCGGGGCGGGTCAGGAATGCCCCGGCTATCAGGCCCATGCCGCGCAGCAGTGGCTGGCGCTCCTGCCGGTCGTGAAGCAGCACCTGGGTTTTGACCCGTCGTCGTGGCCCCGGTGGAAAGCGACGGGGCGGTTCATCCTCCACAGCTCCCAGCCCGACGGCGCGGGCAAGCGCGCGTTCCACCCCGGCGGGGACACGCACCCCGGCCAGCCCGACCCCGCCGCGTTTGCACGGCAACTCGGTTACGAGGCGGACCCACGGCAGATGGTGACGGAAGAACTGCCGGGGTTCGGCGTGGTCTTCCGTGACAAGCCGGGCACGGCAGAGGAAACCTATCTCGCCTTCAAGGCCGGGCCCAACCGCGGGCACTACCACGGCGACCAGCTCTCCTTCCACCTCAGTTTCAATGCCCGGCCAGCCGCGGTCGATCACCATGCCTCCTACAAGCCACGCCCCGGCCAGGAGCACATGCACAACCGCCTGTCCTTCGCGGCCGACGGCATGGACCACGCGAACATGGATGGCCACGAAAGGCTCATCGCTTTCAAGGCCACTGCCGCGGTCGATGTCGCTGTGGCGCAGGTCGAGTCGCCACGCTTGCGGAAGGTGAAGGAACTGCCCCCGGAAGATTGGGATGATGCGACGGTGACGCAGTGGTTTGATAAGCCGCTGACCTATCGCCGAACGATCGTGTTCATCAAGGGTGCGAAAGATGCGGACGGCAAACCCATCAAGCCGTTCTTCATCATCCGCGACCAGTACGAAGGCCCGAGCCTCGATGTCACCCTCAACATGCACGGCCTGGGAGCCGACGCGAAGGTGGAGGGCCCCGCGATCCGCTTCGACCGATTGAGCGCCTATGTCGTCAAGCCCGCCGCGTTCAAGCCGCAGATGTTCAACTGGGAGCACGACAACGGCGGCCGGGAGCAGACGGTCAACCCCCGCATCACCGAGTCGGGCGAAACCGTGGAGTTCATCACGCTGCTGTGCCCCGGCGATAGCAGGCCAAAGGTTGATACCACCCCGGCTGGTGTGCGCGTTGGCGATACGCTGGTTGAGTTCGGCCCGGGCTTGCCCGACAAGGACAAGCGGACCGGGCAGGCCAGCTTCGGCGTCACGGTGCAGCGAGGGTCACAAGACCTGCTCCGCCTCGGCGCAGACGATATCGATCTGCACCGAAGCCAAGGCGAGATCGGACTGTTTGTGCCGGACGTGGGTTATCCGTTTGGGCCGATCCCCGATTGGCTGATCGAGCAGCGCGGCATGGGTGACGCTGCGGAGTGATCGCGGTTGATGCGGCTTGTGGTGTCACTGGGCGTCGGGCATCTGGAGAATAACCACATCCACCCCAGCCTGGCCCCCGGCCTGCCCCCCGGTGGTGTCTGCTTGCGTGATGGCTTGACCCACGACGACGATGCGGTTGCCCCAGGTCGCCATGGTCATCGGTTTGATGCCCGGCAGGGCGGTGGAGAACGTGAGGCGGAAGTCCTTGTCGTACAGCCGGAGGAACCCCGCGTGGGGCTGGGTGGACCAGGCATCGGGGGTGAAGCGGAAGCCATGGGTTTGCCTCCCAGCGACCGCGACCCGGCCGTCGGGCAGCCCGACCAGATCGATGGGCCACGCGGCTTGGACCCTGTTGTTCTTGGGATCGCGGCCGAGGATCGTTTCCCCGCCGAGCAGTTCCGGGTCATCGGGGTTGAGCCGACCGACCGTGCCCCAGAAGAGCGTGCGTCCGCCAAAGCCCCACGATTCGCCGCGTAGTTTCTCTGCGTTGCGGTTGTAGTCGCGCGGGTCGTAGCGCAGCACGGAGTTGCCGCCGTCGCTGATGCCCGCGAAGAGCACGTGGCCGTCGGGCGCGATGTGGATGGATCGGATGGCCGAGTCCGCGACCAGGCCATTCATGCGCTGGTTCCCGCCGGACTGTGGGTCGGGGTTGTACGCGCGCCAGACGATGCGGCCATCACCATCGAGTTTGAAGAGGAAGGGCGACCACCACGGCTCGCCCCCGGTTTGTGTGGGTGACCAGCCGACGAGGTAGGTGTGCGAGCCGTCGGTGCGGGTGCGGAGTGTGCGGGTGCTGCCCAGCGTGTCGTGTGGCCACGGCCGATTGAGGATGGCCGATGCGCGGTCCGGGTCCACGGTGGGGGTGTAGATGTCGTGCTTCCACCTGCGGTGCTTGAGGTCGGGCGACAGGCGGCTGAGGTGATCGGGGACGTAGAAGAAGTGGTCTTCGGTCGCGGGGTTGTCTTGGCCGGGGTCGCGGACGTAGCCGCCGTCGTGTGACACGACCACATCGCCATCGGAAAGCAGCGCGAGGCCGACCGGCTGCCAGCGGTCTTCTCGGAGCGGTCGCGGCACGTGCCACAGCGATTGCCAGCCCTCGAGCGCGGTGCCCGCTTCCAGCGTTTGCAGGTCGTGCGACAGGCGGAGGACCACGGGCACGCCCCGGCCGTCGGCCTCGGGGTCGAAGCGGTCGTCGGTCCAGTGGTCGCTTGGGACCTTGTGCGGGGTCTGTCGCTGCGCATCACCGATCACGGCGCTGAAGCCGCCCAGTTTTTCCAGCACGGCCACCATGCCCGGCGAGGCATACCCGCCGACGTACACCCCCGCGTCGTTGACCTCCACCGTGGTCAGCATGAGCAGACCCTTGGCGAAGTGGTGCGCGGCGATGGGCTTGCCCTGTGCATCGAGCCGGGCCACGAATCCGGTGTGGTACTTGCTTTGGTTGTCGGGTTGGCCGGTGAGTTGGGTGTGGGCCGCGTGGGTTGGTTCGGTGAGCGTGCCCGCGACGTACAGCCCGTGCTCGGGGTGGCTGGCAACACCTTCCACCGCATCGCGTGGCCCGGTGCCCAGGCGTTGCTGCGCGGCCGGCTCGAGCGCGTGCGCGGTCACGACCAAGATGCCAACCGCCCACCACACTGGCGCGAGACACGCATAGCGCAGCATCCCCCGTTTAGCGCGGGCCATCAGGCCCCGCGTTTCGGTCGGCCGTGAAGCGCGAAACGGATATCCCATGATCCCCCGTTTAGCGCGGGCCGTTCGGCCCCGCGTTCCCGACGACCGTGACACCAGAATCGGATATCGCATGATGGGACGCATTATGGCAAAACAAGCCGATTCACGCGCGTGCCCATGCCCGCGTGATGGGCCAAGGCAGGTACACGATGACGAAGCTCAAAAACGCGAGGCCCATGAGTTTGAACAGTCGTCCCGGCCAATCGCCGAGGGCTGAGAGTAATGTCGTGGTGTCGGGCAGGTCCGGCGCGAGGTAGCCGTAGTTCCAGCCGAAGATCAGGTCGATCGGCAGCACCACCGCGACATACCCCGCGGACACGATGCAGGCCCGGCCAAGGTCCATGAGCGTCGGGCGGAACCCGGCGACCACGATGTCGTAGATCGCGAAGCCCACGACAATCCCGTGGTTCAGCCAGAAAAGCCAGTACGTCGGCGAGCTCGGCCCCTCCTGCACCACGGGGGTGACAAACCCCTGCAACGTCAGCGCGAAAGCCCAGAAGTAGAGCACTGCCCGCAGCGTCCGCGAGCGGCCCCCGGTGAGCAGGACCACCCCCGCGAGCAGGTTGCCCAGGTCGCAGATGTGCAGCGGCAGGGTGTGCTTCCAGTCGAACTGCCCCGGCAGGGCGTACCAGAGATTGATCGCCACCCAGCCCGCCACCCCCACCAGCCCCAGAAACAGCCGGTAGCGGGCCTCTTGGCCGTGATAAGCCAGCACCCGCCCCCACTGAACCGCCAGGAAAATCACCAGCCCCGAGATCAGCACCCCCAGCCCGTGGTTGCTCGACCCCGGCCAGGTCCGGCGGGGCGGCTCACTGGCACCGGCGCCGGCCCCGCTGTCGGCCACAAGACCTACCACCGCGTCGGCGGTGCAAAGCAGGGTTGTTAGCAAATCATTTGCGTGCCACAGGGTCATTGCAGGTACACTACGGTGACAGGGCGTGGCAGGGAAGCGTGGCCCTGATTGGGGACCAAGTTATGTCCAGCGGATTCATCAATCTACAGCCGTTTCGTATCCAGGCCAACGGCCCCGACCCGCTGCGCCGGACACTGATCCGCGCCGCGGGGCCGGCGGTGGAACGCGTGCTCGCGTTCCCCACCCTCAACGAGATATACGCTCAGATCCAGAGCCGGATCGGTGATGACCGCCACTTTGCCGACAAAGCACTCGACGCGTTGAGCGTCCGCTACAGGTCGCGTTCCGAGGAACTGGCGCATATCCCCACCGAGGGGCCGCTGGTCGTGGTCGCCAACCATCCCTTCGGCGGGATCGAGGGCATGGTGCTCTGTTCGCTGCTCCGTCGCGTCCGCCCCGATACGAAGCTGCTGGCCAACTATATGCTGTCCGCGATCCCGGACCTGCGGGACACGTTCTTCTTCGTCGATCCCTTCGGCACGCCCGAGGCCGCGAAACGCAACCTCGCCTCCATGCGTGACGCGATCGACCACGTGAATCAGGGCGGCTGTCTGGGCGTGTTCCCCGCGGGTGAGGTGTCGCACCTCAAGCTGCGCCGACGGACGATTGATGATCCGCCGTGGTCCAAGACGGTGGGCAAGATCGTGCAGCGCACGGGCGCGGCGGTGGTGCCGGTGTTCTTCGATGGCCGCAACAGCGTGCTGTTCCAGATCGCGGGGCTGTTCCACTCCCGCCTGCGGACCGCGCTGTTGCCGCGAGAGATGCTCAAGAAGCGCAGCGGGCGCATCCGCCTGCGCATCGGCAAGCCTTTGCCGACCAAACGTCTTGCCTCGTTCGACAACCCCGAATCGCTCACCAGCTACCTCCGCGTGCGGACGTATGTGCTCAAGCCGTCGCTGCGTTGGCGCGATCGGCCCCGGAGCCAGACGCAGGCGATCCCAGGCCAGCAGCCGATCATCGACGCCCTGCCGCGCGAGCAGCTCATCGACGAGATCGTGACGCTGCCCGGCCAGCAGAAGCTGCTCACCAGCGGCAGCATGGATGTGGTCATCGGCCGGATCGATCAGTTGCCCAGCGTGGTGCGGGAGATCGGTCGGCTGCGCGAGATCACCTTCCGGCAGGTCGGCGAGGGGACGGGCAGGGCCATCGACCTGGATCGGTTCGATCAGGATTACATGCACCTGGTTGTGTGGGACAACGCCAAGCACAACATCGTCGGGGCCTACCGCCTCGGGCCGACGGATCGCATTCTGCCCGCCAAGGGCATCGACGGGCTTTACACCTCGACGCTGTTCCACTTCAACCGCAAGCTGCTTAACCAGATCAGCCCGGCCCTGGAGCTAGGCCGATCGTTTGTCCACCCCGAGTACCAGCGCAGCTTCTTGCCGCTGATGCTGCTGTGGCAGGGCATCGGGCACTACATCGTGCTCAATCCGCAGTACCGCCACCTCTTCGGCACGGTCAGCATCTCCGCGGATTACAGCTCGATGACCAAGCAATTGCTCATGAGCTTCCTGGAGAACCACCACGACTCGCTGCCCCGGCTGACCAGGCTCCTGCGGCCTAAGAACCCGCCACGCAGGCAGCCGCCCCGTGGCTGGGAAGCGCAGGAGTTCTCCACCGTCGTCCGCGATGTCAGCGAGGTCAACGAGTTGATTGCCGACCTGGAGACCGACGGCAAGCAGATGCCCGTGCTCCTGCGGCAGTACCTCAAGCTCAACGGCAAGCTGCTGGGCTTCAACATCGACCCGGACTTTGGCAACGTGCTCGACGGGCTGATGCTCTTCGATGTGTCCGAGATCCCTCGGCCCACGCTCAACAAGTATCTGAGCAAGGAAGGCGCGGCCTCCTTCCTCGCCCACCACGGCATCGCCACGCCCAAGGCCTGACGCGCCTGGGTCAGCCCCTTCTGCCGATCGTGCGCGGAAATGTTCCGGCGGGCTTGACTTGGAAGGGCTGAACGTGGAAGCTGCTTTCAGCATCTGGTTGTCGGAAGATCGCTTGCCGTCTTTGAGCTAAGGAGTGCAAACATGCGGATGGGACTATTGCCGTGGCCGTGTCGGGTGTGGTGGGTGTTTGGGCTGGGGCTGTGTCTGCTCGCGGCTGGCGCGGCCGAGGCGCTGAGCGCCCGGCAGGTCGCGCAGCTAGGGCAGGCGGAGACAGCGCTTAAGGCTGCCGAAGCTGACCTGGCTGCGGCCCGCGAGTCCGCAGGCACCGCGGCCAACCCCGCCAAGGGCAGCCGACTCCGCCTGACGCAGATGCGGCTGGAACAGGCCAGTCAACGCCTTGCGCAGGCGACAGAGGTGCTGGCGAATCTCCCCGCTGACGACAACGCGGTCAAGCCCGTGCAGGCCCGGCACGACGCGGTTGCAACAGGCATCGCGGAAGTCCAAGCCATCATCACCCCCCCCGCCCCCGGAAATGCCCCCGGAACATCCCCAGGCGCATCCCCAGGCGCATCCGCCGATGCGGAGGCTGATAAACCCGCAGACAAGCCCGCGACAGCCCCCGCGCCCCGGCTGGATTACAGGCAGGAGAAGCTGCTCAAGGATGCGCAGTGGTATCTGCGGGAGACGATCGGGTACAACGACAAGGCCGCGGCCGTGGTCGCGCAGTTGGATGCGGATGGGCCCAAGCCCGTGCACAGCCAGGTCCGGGCTGGGCTTGAGTCGCTGGCGACCGGCGTGACCAAGCAGAAGCTCGCGGTGGATTACATCAACCAGTTGCCCGGCGACCACCCCGCGGTCGCCACCACCGCCAAGGACATCAATGCCGCGGCCGACACGCTGCGCGCGTTGCAGTCCAGGCTTGAGGCGGAGGACGCCCGGCTGTCCAAGTTCACCGGCATGGAGAACTACCCGCAGTACAACGCGGACTTTGAGCTGTTGGGCGATCTGATCGGGCGGTACAGAGACTTCGAGTTCATGGTGCAGCAGCCCGAGAAGCTCGCGGCCATCATCGCGGAGGACGGGCAGGTGATGGCCGAGGTGAAGCGCATCGCGGTGACCTACCTGCCGCTGGTCGAGCAGAAAACCGACGCGGGCGCACGGATGGAGAAGCGGTTTGCCTATTTCCAGGAAAAGCGTGGCGTGTTTGCGGGGCATCTCATGGCCTACAAGGAGAAACTGCCCGATCTGTTTGCCGCCGACATTGCCGAGGCGCAGCGCCTCGCAGATATGGCTGTGGAGAATCGCAACGCCCTGTTCTTCGGACCCGATGGTGGAATCGCGCAGAACTTTGGTTTTGCGGAAGACAAACTACAGGTGCTCTGGGCCTTCGGCGAAGAAGAGGCCAAGCCCTACGTCGCACAGTTGGAGGAAGCCCGGGCGCAGATCGCCCAGCGGGCCGCGGCCATGGAGAGCCAGATTATTGCCGCCAACACCCCGCCGGAGGAACGCTTCAAGGGTGAGGACCGGGATGCGATTGTGAAGGTGGCGACCGAGGCGTGGGCCAAGCAGCAGCCCGACGCGGAGATTCTTGGCGCCCGCATTACCTCGCCGGCATGGGCCCGCGATACTCGCTGGGAGTGGTTCAACGGGTCGTTCCGCAAGTACGATTCATCACACGTCCAGGTCCAGCTCTTGGTCGGGCACGACAAGGAACTGGTGGTGATCCGGCCCATCAACGTGTACATGAATCACCTCATGGCCGACACCCTGGGCGGTTACCCGATGGACACGATGGAAGAGAAGCTGCTCCCGCAGCGGTTTTTCTCGCGGGATAAATTGAAGTGAGTGATGAAGCGCCGGTGTATCCCGGCGGCACCGTTTACCGCCTGGCCGCGCTCCGCTTGCGGGCCTGGGCCTGGGGCTGGCGGCGGGCGGTGATGTGGATGTAGATCGCTCCGGCGATCAGCGCGAGGCTGAGGGGGAATGTCGTGAGCATCGCGTAGGCCATCTGCCCAGCCTTGGCGTCGTCGTGCTTGAAGACCTCAAAGCCCGCGAGTTGCGCGATCGCCCAGCAGCCGGGCAGCAGCATCACCACACCCAGCGACAGGATCAGCGGCACACCCACACGCTTGAGCTTCGCGTTTTGCTGTGACTGCTTGTGGGGCTTGCGTGGCCGGGCATTTGGGGTGGCGGAAGTGCGCGCCGGCGCGGGGGCTGCGGCGGTTGTGTTGCTGGGCTTTCGGCGGGGACGGGTCCGCGTGACCGGGGGGAGGATGTCTGCCACATCGATGATGGTGGTCTCATCGGATTTGAGGGCTGCGGCCGAGCGCAGCTCGACCTCGGACTCGGGCGTGAGCCGCTCACGCTGGGCGCGTGTGGCGGTTTCGTTGGCCCGATCGCTTAATGTCTGGGTGAGGCCTCCAGCTAAACTCATCAAACGCTCCAGCGGTCGGGGGTGGCGGGAAAAAATCAGCGGGGGTTCTGGCGGGCGGGGGGTTCCGGGGGGCCGGAAGGGACCTATATGTTAACCATGTCTGAGCTTATATCCAGCAAAAAATGTCCGACTAAGGGAAAACCGAAACATTTGGCCCGCGCCGGGCGTCTAAGTTGTAGTGAAGCCGTCGCTGGCCATCCGCACATATTCGTGCCTTTGGCCGCTTTAGCCCGACGGCCCCGGTATGATGTAGCTGCCTAAGTACCCTTATCCGGAGTTGGCCATGAATCCGCTTGACCGTTCGGTTGCCCGTGCCCGTACCCGCCTTCTGGTCAGCGACCTGATTCATTGGCTTGGGGTCTGCCTGTTGGCTGGGCTTGGGGCTGGCTGCCTGGTCATCGGGGCACGGCATGTGGTGGCGTGGGACCACACCCCCTGGTGGGTCTATGCGGCTGTGGGCGGCGTGGCGGTGGTCGTGGCGGTTTGCGTGGCGGTGAGTCGGCGGCCAAGCAGCGCACAGGCCGCGTCCATGATGGACGCCCGCCTCGGCCTCAAAGACCGGGTCGGCACCGCCTTGTACGCCCGCACCATCCGGGATAGCGACCCGCTGGCAGAGTCTGTCATTGGTGACGCGGAGCGGTCGGCCCTTGCTGCGCGGATCGACCGTGTGGCGCCCTGGCGGCTGGGGCGGGTCTGGCATTGGGTCCCGCCAGCGGGGGCGGTCTTCGCGCTGCTGCTGGTGTTCGTGGGCAGTGCCCCACCAGCCGATCCCTTTGGCCGGCTGGCTGTGGCCGCGGAACAGGAGCAGGAGGCTGCGCACGCCGAGGTGGTGGAGCGGAGCATTGTGCAGGCCAAGGCCTTGATCGACGACCTGGATGCCGGCGACCATGCCGCGCTTCAGGAGTTGGACACCGCGGAGCTGTTGCGGGAGTTTGCGTCGCTGTCCCGCCGGGACCTGAGCAACCCCGAGCTCGCCCGGCAGGCGGTCACACGACTGGCGAACATCAGCGAGAAGCTTGGCGAAGCCAAGGAAGCGAAGGAAGCGGAGTTCAACGCGGTCCAGGCGCAGATGTCGCAGATCGAGCCTGGCGACGGCCCCGCCAACGCCTTTGCCGATGCGCTGCGGCGGGGCGACTTCACGGCCGCGGCCCAGGAGCTCGAGCAACTGGCGCAGGACATCGACCAGGGCAACCTCTCCCAACAGCAGCAGCAACAGCTCCAGCAGCAGCTCCAGAACATGCAGCAGCAGTTGCAGCAGATGGCCCAGCAATCGCAGCAGCAGCAACAACAACTCCAGCAGCAGATGCAGCAGCAGCTCCAGAACGCGGGCATGACCCAGCAACAGGCCCAGCAGATGGCCCAGCAGTTCCAGAGCGGGCAGATGACCCAGCAGCAATTGCAACAGCAGGTCCAGCAGCAGTTGCAGCAGCAGGGCATGAGCCAGCAACAGGCCCAGCAACAGGCGCAGCAGGCCGCCCAGCAGATGCAGCAGCAGCAACAGCAGAGCCAGCAGTCCCAGCAGGCGGGCCAGTGCAGCGGCGGGCTTTCGTCCTCTCTGGGGCAGATGGCGTCATCGATGACGCAGCAGGGCCAGCAAGGGCAACAAGGCCAACAGGGTCAGCAAGGGCAACAGGGCGGGCAGCAGCCCTCGGCCCAGCAGAGCGCGTTCAGCGCCCAGCAGCAACTCAACCAGATGGCCCAGATGCAGCAGCAGATGCAGCAACTGGCGCAGGCCCAGCAGCAGACCCAGCAGGCGATGAACCAGATGCAGCAAGGCGCTGGCCAAGGACAGGGTCAAGGCCAAGGCCAGGGCCAAGGTCAGGGGCAGGGCCAAGGTCAAGGCATGGCCCAGGGCCAGCCGGGTCAAGGTGGCGGGGTCGGCGGCCGCGAGGCGGGCACGGGCGATGGCGGCAATCCATTCGGTGCCCACCGTCAGCACCAGGGGTATCAGGTGACGTATCAGGGCGACATCAAAGAGGGCGAGGGCCGGGTCATCGCCTCGTGGATGACCGAGGGCCAGCAGGTCGCCGGTGAATCGCAGGTGCAGTTTGATCAGACGGTGACCAGCGCCCGCGATCAGGCCGAGAAGGCCGTCGCCGACGACCGCGTGCCGCGTCGTTATCACGATTCGATCCGCGATTACTTCCGTCAGTTGCCCGAGGCCCCCGACCAGGTGCGTCAGACCCCCGCCGCGCCGCGGTGAGGCCGCGGCCCGGTGACAGGCCGCTGAACCATCGATGACGCGTGTGTCGTAAGATGGATGGCGGTCTGCCCGGCTCGTGCTTGCTCGACGTGATGCAAACCCACTCCATCCCCCACCCGCACTCCCCCATCTGACATTGACGTCATTCCGCTTTGACCAACCCGCGCTGCTCTGGCTCCTGCTGTTGGCGGTGCCGATCGTGTGGTTGGGTATGCGCAGCCTCGCGGTGCTTGAGCCGGTGCGTCGCTGGTCCGCGATCGCGCTGCGGCTGGGTGTGCTGGCGGTCCTCGTGATGATGCTCGCGGGGTTGCAGGGTGTGCAGACCCACAGCGACCTGACCGTCATCGCGGTGATCGATCAGTCCCAATCGGTCCGCGAGTTTGCCCGCCCGCCCTCGGACCCCAACCCCGGCAGCGGCCAGCCCCCCAGCAACATCGAGCAGTGGGTCCGCTCATACCTACGCACCGCGGCCGGCGACCAGAAGCAGGACGACCGCTTCGGCTTTGTCACGTTCGATGGCCGGGCCACCGTCCGCACCGCGCCGGGCTCGGGGGTGAATCTGGACTCGGCCACGATCGAGAACCCAGCCGAGGGCACGCGGGCGGCGGACGCGCTGCGTGCGGCGGT
>JBGTLW010000112.1:0-10016 GCA_041743835.1 Phycisphaeraceae bacterium
GCGCGTGACCAACCACAGCGACGCCCCAGCCGCAGCGACGGTCGGCGTGCTGATCGATGGGCGCACAGCCGGCAGCATGTACGTCGAGCTGGCCGCGCGAGAGTCGCGCGAGCTGAGCTTCCCGGCAACCTTCGACGCGGAAGCCGAGCACCGCGTCACGTTCACGCTTGGCCGCGATGCGATGGAGTTGGACAATGAGCTGCACATGGCCGTGCGGGCGTTGGCCCGCGTACCCGTCGCGCTGGTGGCAGATGACGACCCGGATGACCCGGGCACCGCCAGCTATTTCGTCACCCGCGCACTGGCACCCCGCGGCGACGCGCGCGACAGCTACGCGCTCACCCGCCTTCACAGCGGCAACATCACTGACGCCACGCTTCAAGACAGCCGGGTCGTCTTCGTGACAGAACTGCAACGCTTCTCAAAGGAAACCAGCGATGCCCTGCTCCGCTACATCCAGCGTGGCGGGGCGCTGGTGGTGCTCGGCGGGGCAGGTGATAACAACCTGCACCTGATCGCGATGGAAAGCACTTCACCCGCTGGCGTACTGCCCTGGGTTCCCGGCCATGCTCATGAGTCCCCCGCTGACGCCAAGCCCCGACGGGTCACCCAGGGCCCGGGGCCATCACCCCTGCTGCACAACTTCGACCTCAACGCCAGCGAAGCGCTCGAACGCATCAACCTGCGGCGGGTCTGGCCTACGACACAGCTACGCGAGTCGGCGCGCGTCCTGCTGCAATTTGATGACGGCAGCCCCGCGCTTGCCGAGCGCGCGGTCGGGGATGGCAGGCTGGTCCTTGCCGCGTTCAGCCCGGCGCACCGCGATGGCGACCTTGGCAAACACGGCGTTTTCGTCGCGCTCATCCAATCCCTGGCCGAGCAACTCCAACCCAGCTCCGCCCCGCTCCACGATGCCGTCGTGGGCCAGAGCCTGCTGTTCACACCACAACAGAGCCTAAGCACCAACGGTGGCCCCGTCGTCGTGACCGACCCCGACGGCCAGCCCGTCACCGAAGCGACGATCGCAATGGGTGGCGGGCAGCCGGCCATCTCGATCCCTCGCCTCAATTCGCCGGGCTTTTACACGGCCACACAAGACAATCGGCAACTCGGGCAGGTGGCGGTGAACCTTGACACACGCGAAAGCGACCTGCGCAGGCTCGATCCGGAGCGCGTCACCGATGCCCTGCGCGATGCGGACATCACCACACACCTGCACGCCGCGGCCGAGGCGGAGGCGCCGCTACACGTCAAGCGTGTGCCGTTGTGGGGGTGGATGATGATCGCCGCGCTGGGGCTGCTTGCCACGGAGTTACTCATCCTGGGGGCACGGCGGCCATGATCCCACACGCACCGATCACCCTTGCACTGTTTTGGCGGCCGTTCATCGCGCCGACACCGCTGCTTCTGCTGGCTGCGGCGGTCGGGGTGCTGGCGGTGTGGGTGGGCGTGCGAACATACCGGCGGCACAGAGGGCTAAGCGTGACCGTGTGTGCGATGCGCCTGCTGCTGGTCGGGGCGGTCACGACGATCCTGATGGGCCCCAGCACGATGCCGCAAAGCTCCACGGAACCCGGCCGCAGCAGCCTGACGGTCATGCTCGACCTCTCCGCGTCCATGCAGACCAACGACATGCTCGGTGCGACACGCATCCGTTACGCGCTGGATCACTGGCTCACCGACAACCAACTCGCCGAACTCCAGGCATCGCATGAACTGCTACTGATCGGCTTTGACAGCAACGCGCGACGCATCGGCCCGGAGCTGCGAACGCTGCCCGATGGTGCGGCTGCGGCCGGGCAGACATCGCGCATCGCCCGCCTCGTGACCGACACGATCGCGTCCATGCCACAGCCAGCCCAGTCCCAAGACGCCGGCACGCTCGTGCTCATCAGCGACGGGCGCGACACCGCTTCGGACCCGTTCCAGACCCCGGCCCGCTACGCACGCAACAAGGGCATCCCGATCCACACCGTCACGCTCGGTGCTTCCAGCATCAGCCGTGATATCGCTGTGGTCGCCCAGCCGCGTCAGCCCTACCTGCTGGTGGGTGAGGCGGGCACGGTTACGGTGCGCATCATCCACGCCAACGTCGCGGGCATGTCCACCCGTGTCACCCTGTCCACGGTGGACGGCCCGGTCATCGACGAGCGCGAGGTGCGGTTTGAGGAGGGCGCGCCCGTCACGCTCGACTTCCCGATCACGCACGACGACCCCGGCAGCTACGCCTACCGCGTCAGCGCAGAGCCCCTTGCAGGCGAGACAATCATCAGCAACAACAGCCAGCCGGTGTTTGTCGATGTGACGGATAAGCGGATGCAGGTGCTGATCCTCGAAGGGGAACCTTATTGGGATACCAAGTTCCTCGCGCACGCCCTGCGACTGGATGAGCGGATCGGTGTCACACAGATCACGCAAGTTGCCGAGGGCAGAAGCGAGACGATCCTCACGCGTGCCGAGGCTGTCGATTCTGTCTTGCCACGTGGCGTGGAGGACTTCGCGGCGTATGACGTGGTGGTGCTGGGCAAGTCGCTGGAGAACCTGCTCGGGCCGGAGGCGATCGCTGCGCTGCCCGCGTACGTGTCGGACCACGGCGGGCGTGTGGTCTTCGCGCGTGGTCGGGCGGTGGGTACGGACGACGCGAGCAAACGGGACAACGCCAACGCATTGGCGGCGCTGGAGCCGGTGGTCTGGGGCGAGGGTGTCAGTCTGGATGTGGCGCTTGCGATCACGCCAGAGGGCGCGTTGCATCCCGGATTGTTGTCGGCTCGGGGCGGCCTTGATGAAGCGCAACTGGCGCAGACACTGCCAGCGCTGCTGCGGCTGCCCCGCGTGTTGCGGGCCAAGCCCGCTGCTTCGGTGCTTGCCGAAGCCCGGCCTCAGGGCATGGCCACGGCTCAGGGGCAACCCGCGCTGGCGATCATGCCGTATGGCGATGGCATGGTGCTGGCGGTCCTGGGTGATGGGCTGTGGAAGTGGCGGCTGGCCGCGAGCCGCGATCCGTCGCTGCTTGGGGTGTACGATCGCTTCTGGGCCGGCATGGTGCGGTGGCTAGTTATGGGCAGCGACTATGTGCCCGGCCAAGAGCTTTCGCTCAGGCTCGCCACGCGGAGTGTGCAGGTCGGGCAGACGATGACATTCGACGTGACCAGCCGAACCCCGCTGGACACCGAAGCAGTCACTGCCACCGTCACCGACAGCGCCGGCCAATCGCACCGCGTCGCGCTGCAGCCGGTCGCGGGTTCTCCCATGCGACACCGCGGCAGCCTCGACGTGCAATCAGCGGGTGTGCATACCGTATCTGTAGCGCCTTCGCCTCAGC
Organism: Phycisphaeraceae bacterium; assembly: GCA_041743835.1. GTDB lineage: Bacteria > Planctomycetota > Phycisphaerae > Phycisphaerales > Phycisphaeraceae > JBGTLW01. Next base: position 3,323 of record JBGTLW010000112.1, read on the forward strand.
CACAGCCCCCAGATCAAACACCACTGCTGGCTCAGTTCAACGCGTATGAGTTGGACCAGGAGCGCTTGCACAATGCCGCGAACCCGCAAGCCATGCGCAGCCTGGCTGAGCTCTCAGGCGGCCGCGTGCTGGACCCCACGCGCCCGGGCGATCTGCTTGCGGTGCTTGAGCAGCAGCGTACCGCGATGATCGTCCCGCCGCGGGCGGAATATGTGTGGGATCACGGCGGGATACTCGCGTTGCTGTTGCTCTGGGCCGGTGCGGAGTGGATCATCCGCAAACAGGGGGGGTTGCTATGAACCACGACACGATCCACACCCTGATCCGGCAATCGCAGCGGCTGCTTGTCCTGTCGCGGTTGGCGACACGCGGGCTTGTCGCTGCGGCTTGTCTGGTCGTGCTGGCGCTCGCGGTGATCGTGTGTGATGCGATGCTTGGCCTGCCGCCGGGCGCGCTGGTGATGCTCGATGGGGTGCTGCTGAGCGCGGCGGCCTTCGCGCTGGTGGCGATGGCATCGGCGGCTACAAGCGGGGGAAGCCAAGGGGTCCGCGGGTTCCTGAGTTTTCGGCCGATTGGCGCGGTGCCTATCGCGCGGCTGCTGGAGCAGCGGCTGTTGCTGCGTAACTCCGTGCTGGTCAACGCGATCGACCTGTCACGCGACCACCACACCGGGAGCGCGCAACTTGCGGCTCTGGCGGTACAGCACGGCAATGACCTGGCCGCGACCATACAGCCCACACGCATCATCGACTGGCAGGAGCTCCGGCTTGTGACGATGCGCTGCGGGGCTGTGCTGCTCGCGGTGGCGGTCGTCTCCATGCTGCTGCCCAGCGGGGTGTTCAGCGCGGTGGTGCCACGGCTGCTCGAGCCGATGGGCGACCACCCGCCCTTCACCCGCCTCAAGTTCAGCGTGCAGATCGAGCCCGCACCCGCGTATCACGGCCAATCCATCACACTGACCGCCAACCTCACAGGCCCGCTCCTGCCCGACAAGGCCGAGCTTGTGTTCATCAACGACGACAACACCCGGCAGCGCGTGTTGATGCAGCGAATGAACCCGCCTGCGACAATCGACTCGCCCCCGTCCGAAGCTGTGGCGTACCAGTTCCGCATCGACCGCGCGGAGGTGTCTCGCACCTTCTATATCGATACGCCAGAGGGCCGCAGCAAGCGATACACCGCGACGGTGCTGCCCGTGCCACGGTTTGAGAAGGTTGGCGTCACGTACCACTACCCGGCATACACGGGGTGGGAGCCGGTGTCCGGCCCGGTGCGGGCCCCCGGTGTGCGCGCGCTGCGTGGGACATCCGTCACGCTGACGGTCGCCAGCAACGTGGCGCTATCGGGCGGGACGCTGCGGATCTCGCGCGATGATGGTGCAGCGGAAGCTATCGCGCTTGTGCCGGATCAGGCAGACCCCAAGCAGGCGTCTGCAACTTTTGTGGCTGATACGGATGCAACGCTGAGTATGACGCTGCGCGCGCACGACGGCACACCCAGCGATAACCCTTATGAAACACAGCTTTTCGCGATCGCGGATGAGCCGCCACGCATTACCATCACCGAGCCGGGGGCCAGGCTGATGGTTCCCGAGGGCTGGATCGTGGAAGTACGCGTGCGAGCGTGGGATGACATCGCGATCGATCGTATAGAGCTGTCGCACCACCTGCGCGGACAAGTCCCCGCCGTTCAACCGCTGGAAATCGTGGCGGCCGCGCGCGGGCCTCAGCAAGCCACCGCGACAACGCGACTGGACATGGCCGCACTGGGAGCGAAGGCAGGGGACGTGCTGACTTACCACGCGATCGCGTATGACCGCAACCCCAGCGGGGAGGGCTACGGCGAGTCCGCGATGCACACGATCCACGTCGTGTCGGAGGATGACTATCTCGATGCCGAGCGCGCGCGTTACCGCATCGAGGACATCAACAAAGAGTTTGCCGCAATCCGGGACCGGCTCGATGCCCTCGAAGCCCAGCGCGATGCCATCCTCGCTCGGCTCGATGCGCTGCAGGACCAACTCGAACCAAACCAGGCGATGTCCGATGCGCAGCGCAACGAGCTGGATGCCTTGGATCGCCAACTCACGCGCTACACGCGCGACACATCTCGGTTGATAGAAGAACTGCAAGGTCGTGTCGAAAAGCCGGAACTCTATGCGATGGAAGGCGCGTACACCGCTTTGCTCGCCCGGCTGGCGGCTCAGCTACAAGCCCAGGTCACCGCTGCGGAGCAGGTGCAATCGCGTGGCAGGCCGTTGCACGCGGAGGATGACGCATCAGCGCACAAACCATTTACCGAAGCGGCTGAGCGCTTCCGTGAAACAGTGGAACCCTTCAGCAAGCCCGACAAAGAACAACGCGGCCAAATGGCGGGTGACCTTGCATCGCTTGGCCTCGCTGAGGGTCTGCTGATGGCGGGTCAACGGCTGCGCGACGCTATCGAGCAGCAGCAAACCATCGCCGAGCAATTGGCAGACTTCAAGGACCGCCCCGCTCCCCTCACCCCCGCTGAATTGGAAGCGCTGGCACGGCTGGGCCAGCGCCAGACGGCGCACGCGGCCGAGCTTGTCGCGGCAACGCAGCAGTTGCGTGACGCGGCTGACACCGTCGCCGAGCGCCTACCGAACATGGCTAAAGGCGCGAGAGAACTCGCGGCACAGATCGATGCGTCGAGCGCGCTCACGGACATGCGGGCTGCGGGTGAGAGGGCCGCTGCAGGCGACAGCGCGGCGGCGCACGCCACAGCCCAACACGCGGCGGACAAACTGGACGCGCTTCTTCACGACATCGGCGACCTACCCGCTCAAGGCGCGGGTGACCTGGATGGCAGCTTCAGCCTGCCCCGCGAACAGTTGGGCCAAGCCCTCGCGCAGATGGCGCAGAGCCAGGGCCTGCCGCCACGCGGGGAACAGCAGGGGCAGGCCGGCGGGGATGGCTCCAGCGATGCCTCACAAGACATGGAGTTGCAAGGCCAAGCAAGCGACACCCGCGATGGCAGCAGCGAAACGCCCCGGTCCGGAGGCGATGGCCAGGGCGAGGGCGAAGCCCGGGGCACGGGCGCAGTCGAGTTCCTCAACCCGTCGGAACTGCTGGAGCCCGGCGACACCACCGCCGCCGGGGGCGCAGCCACGACGGTGTTCGGCGTGCCGATGCAGTACCGCGACGACGCCCGTGCGTATTTCCGCCGCCTGGCGGAGGACCACGCAAACGTTGCACCCCCTGCCAATGACTGAGCCGGCGCTCTATAATGCAGCAAGCTATGCAGAACACCCTCCGCCTGATCGCGACGCTCGCCTGCTGCCTGACGCTGTTCATCGGCATCTCGATCGCATTGGGTCAAGATGCTGTGGTTCCCTCGACGCCGGAGGATGAGGCCGGGCTGGTCCGCACCGCCAACCTGATCTATGCCGGGGACAAGTCTTCGGTCTGTTTTGCGGATGCGTTCCTGACCCAGATCAGCCGCGAAACCAACATCAAGACAACCCGCCGCTTCGACACGATCCGGCTCGACTCGGACGACCTCTTCGACTACCCCTTCGCGGTGATGACCGGCGAGGGCGTGTTCACGCTCACGCAAGCCCAGCGAGAGAACCTGCGGGACTATCTGGTCAACGGCGGCTTCGTGATCGCCTCGGCGGGGTGCAGCTCGAAGGACTGGCACGCATCGATCGAGAAAGAAATAGCGGCGCTCTTCCCCGATAACCCGCTATTCACGCTCGACGCCAAGCACCCGATCTTCCACACGGTGTACGACATCACCTCTTCCAAGTACAGGACCGGCGAAGACAAGCTCCCGCTGCTCAAGGGCCTTGAGCTCGACGGCCGCACCGTGCTGGTGCTGTCGCCCGACGGGCTCAACGACAGCACCAACGCCGGCCCCGATTGCTGCTGCTGCGGTGGCAACGAGATCAGGTCCGCCAAGCTTCTCAACGTCAATATCCTCGCCTACGCCCTGACACACTGAGCCGCAGCATGTCAGGCATGGCCTGTTTCGCGGCGTGCCTTGCCCGCAGCACCCGCTACCATTTCGCACGCAACTTGTACCGATTTTCAACGCTCCTTAACGCTATCGCGGCGGTTGTGACCCTATCGCACTCAGCGTAAGCTGTGGGCACAATCGGCACCCCTTACAGGAGTCTTAAGGATGTCTTTACCACCGACACAAGATTCAACCGTGGTTGAATCCAATCTGCAGGAATCGCGCAAGTTTCCACCGCCCGGCGGGTTCGTGGCACAGGCGCACATCAAGTCCGTGGCCGAGTACGAGGCGTTGTATCGCGAGTCGATCGACAACCCCGAGAAGTTCTGGGCCGAGAAGGCTGCGGACCTGCACTGGTTCAAGAAGTGGGGCCGGGTGCTTGAGTGGGAAGCCCCGGACGCGCGCTGGTTTGTCGGAGGCAAGACCAACCTCTGCTACAACTGCATCGACCGCCAGATCGACGCGGGCCTCGGCGACCAGGTGGCCATCATCTGGGAGGCCGAGGCGCTCGATGCCGATGGCCAGCCCCGCGTCACCCGCCTCACCTACAACGACCTGCTCCGCGAGGTCAGCAGGTTCGCCAACGTGCTCAAGCGTCAGGGCGTGAAGAAGGGCGACGTCGTCACGATCTACATGCCGATGATCCCGGAGCTGGTCTTTGCCATGCTCGCCTGCGCCCGCATCGGTGCGCCGCACTCGATTATCTTCGGTGGGTTCTCCGCGAACGCGATCCGTGACCGTGTGGAGGACGGCCGCTCAAGCATCCTCATCACCGCGGATGGCGGGTGGCGGCGGGGCCACGTCGTCCCGCTCAAGGAGAACTGCGACGAGGCGATGACCCTCACCGATCGCATCAAGACCTGCATCACCGTCAAGCACACCGGGCACGAGGTTGCCATGAAGCCCGGCCGGGATGTGTGGTGGCACGACCTGATGCGGGACGCTTCCGACCGGTGCCCGGCTGAGGAACTGGACAGCGAAGACCTCGCGTTCATCCTCTACACCTCCGGGTCCACCGGCAAGCCCAAGGGCATCATGCACACCACCGGCGGGTACATGGTCTATACCTACCTCACCACCAAACTCACCTTCGACCTCAAATCAACCCCCGCCCCCGCCCCCGGAAGTGCCCCCGGAAGTGCCCCCGGAAATGACCCCACCGATACCCCATCCGCCGACGCCGGCGATGTGTACTGGTGTACCGCCGACATCGGGTGGATCACCGGGCACTCGTACATCATCTATGGCGTGCTGCCCAACCGCGTCCCCACGCTCATGTATGAAGGTGCGCCCAACTTCCCCGATTGGGAACGCTTCTGGTCGATCATCCAGCGGCACAAGGTCACCAAGTTCTACACCGCCCCCACCGCCATCCGCGCGTTCATGAAGCAGGGCGAGGGGCACCCCAACAAGTACGACCTGTCATCGCTCAAGGTCCTGGGCACGGTCGGCGAGCCGATCAACCCCGAGGCATGGATGTGGTATCACCGCGTCATCGGCGGCGGGCGATGCCCCATCGTCGATACCTGGTGGCAGACCGAGACCGGCGGGCACATGCTCACCCCCCTGCCCGGCGTCACCACCACCGTCCCCGGCTCGTGTACCACGCCTATGCTCGGCATCGACGCGGCGGTCGTCGGGGATGATGGCAAGGAACGCAAACCAAACGAGGGCGGCATCCTCGTCATCCGCAAGCCCTGGCCCTCCATGCTGCGGGGCATCTACGGCGACCGCCAGCGCTTCATCGACACCTACTGGTCCACCTTCCCGCTCGAAAAGGCTTACTACACCGCGGGCGACGGCGCGCGGCGTGATGAGGATGGCAACTTCTGGATCATGGGCCGGATTGATGACGTCATCATCGTCGCGGGTCACAACATCGGGACGATGGAGGTGGAGAGCGCGCTGGTGAGCCACCCCGCCGTCGCCGAGGCGGCCGTCGTGGGCTACCCGCACGATGTGAAGGGCAACGCGATCGCGGGGTTCGTCATCCTACGAGGCAAGCTCCCCGGCCCCGAGGAGGCCAAGGCCTTGAAGAAAGAGCTCTCCGACCACACCGCCAAGGCGCTCGGCCCCATCACCCGCCCCGACAAGATCATCTTGACTGAGGCGCTACCCAAGACCCGCTCCGGCAAGATCATGCGCCGCCTCCTCCGCGACATCGCCGCGGGCGTGGAAATCACCCAGGACACCACCACCCTAGAAGACCGCGGCATCGTGGCAAAACTACAGGCCGGGGCGTGAGCCCAAGCTATGGCATCTGACCATCCCCAAACCCGGTACTTCACCGAGCAAGTGATGCGCAAGCGTCCATATCTGAAAATCGAATGGTGCATCGCCGCGATAGAGCAGCCTGTCAGACGAGAAATACAACCCGATGGGCGAATAAGACACTGGACATTCGTTGAGGATATGGGAAAGTACCTAAGAGTCGTCACGCTGGAGGATGGCCAAACCCTCCTCAATGCCTTCCCTGACCGGGACTTCAAGCCATGAAAATACACTACTACCCCGAGACCGATTCGCTCTACATCGACTTGGCGGACAGCGTCAGTGTTGACTCGCAGGAGGTCCGCCCCGGCGTCGTATTGGACTTCGATGCCAATGGCCGCCTCGTCGGCATTGATCTGGACCAGGCGTCCCAACACACCGACCTCACCCACCTCGACCTCACCGACATCCCCGCCCGCATCACGGCACAGAAGACCGAGGC
>JBGTLW010000113.1:0-7435 GCA_041743835.1 Phycisphaeraceae bacterium
CGGGACCAACGAAAACACCAACGGCCTGCTCCGCGACTACTTCCCCAAAGGCACCGACTTCCGCAAGGTCACCCCCGCCCGAGTTGCCCGCGTCGAGCGGATGTTGAATAATCGCCCCCGCAAGTGCCTCAACTACCGCACCCCCCTCGAGGTCCTCAACGCCTTGCCCGGTGTTGCGCTTCGGAATTGAATCCGCCACATTACGCGCACATGATCGCTTAGTTGTCAATCTGGGACTTGATGCTTTGAGATCCGGAGCTACCAATCCTACTCCTTTGCTTAAGCTCCTGAAAGCTGGCGTCCGGATTTATCGCCGAGACCATTTGCATGCCAAAGTCTATCTTTTCGATCGAACCCTCATCGTAGGTTCAGCCAATGTCTCTCAAAGTTCGGCGACGCGCCGCGTCGAAGCTTGTTTGATGACAACGGAAGCTTCCACTCGCAAAAGAGCCATGCAATTCATCGATTCATTGTGCACCTCATCCATGTTGGTTGGCGAAGAATATCTCACTGCATGTCTTGCTGACTACAGACCGTCCAAGTTTCCGAGCGGTCCACGGAGCAAACGCTCGCATGCAGCCGCTACACTTCCCGGTAGTAGCTTGTGGTATTTGCCAAATCTCATTTATGATGAACGGGACGATGAGACTGAAGCACTAGCCAGCAATGCCGAGAACGAAGCGGCTGACGATCTCTCGGATCTCAGAAAATGCGAGCCGCATACAATTACCTTTTCGGGAAATCCTAAATTTTTATCCAAACTTTGTCGAGGTGACAACATAATCTCAGCCACATTGGACAAAGATACTGATCAAGTTGATATCAGTCACCCAATGCCGTTTATTCGGATTAAATCAGGAAAGCGAAAGAACGGCAGCGCCATCAAAGTCATTGTATTGGAAAAGCGCAAGCGAAGCTCGAGAGTTCTAATCCAGGAATTTCGACGAACAATACCTAAGTTTGCACGCGCCTACTTTTCCGACGAAGCTCGCATAAAGAAAATCTCCTCACTTGATGTTGCGGAAGCGGTGCTTGGTGTTTGGACGGACGCGGGACGTCTTCGAAAGAAACAGGTCTCCGGCTAAGTGGGGGGGAGCCGCATTCACTAACCACAACATCAGCCGATGGCGTCGCTAGATTGCATCGCTGCCATCAGCCGCGCGACGATGTCGGGCTTGTCTGCGGCCAGATTGCGGGACTCAGTGGGGTAGTCTTGCAGGTCGAATAGGGCCAACAGCGCCCCATCTTCGAACGCGTGCTGAGGTTTCTTGGATGGCTCCGGCTGCTCCACGATCAGCTTGTATCGGCCATCGAACACCATCCGCCACGAACCCAAAGCTGAATGCTGCACCGGCCGCGGGCTGTGTCCGGGTCCAAACAGGGGCTGGGCATCCCAGTCGTCGGGCACTTCGAGGCCGGCCGCGTTGAGCATCGTCGCGGACACGTCGATCAACTCAACCAGGTCGTCGCGCACACGCCCCGCCTCGATCCCCGGCCCCGCGACCACCAGCGGGACATGCACCGATCCCTCGTACGCCACATTCTTCACAAAACGGCAGTGATCACCAAGCATCTCGCCGTGGTCCGACGCGAAGACCACGACCGTACGATCCAACTCGCCGCGCTGCGCCACGCGATCGAGCAGGCGGCCTACCCACTCGTCGATCCCCTCGCACGATGCCGCATAATTGCGGCGGACCTGCTGATGATCCACGGGCTTGTCGCGGTAGCTGTCGCTGCCGTGGACAGGCGGCGGAAACGCCACGCCGTCGTACCGCTGCTGCAGCTCGCGCGGCGGGTCGAAGGGGTCGTGCGGCCCCGGGAAATTGACCCACAGCATCCATGGCTCCTCGCACGGTGTGCGGTCTAGCAGCTCAAGCCCCATGCGCCCGCAGAAGTCGTCGGTGTGGTGCTCGCGCGGCAGCGGGCTCGGCCACGGCGCGGTGGTGTCGGTGGCCTCTTGCCTGCGGCGTTGATAGTCTGCGCGATACTCCTCGAACAACCCATGACTGTGCAGGTAGCTTGTGTACGCGCAGTTGGGTCCGCCCATATCGAGGGTGCCGTTGCGTGCGGCGTCGAACTTGCCGGATTGATCGATGGCATCACTGAAGCCGTAGCTGCCCAGCAGTTGTGTCCAGCCAGCGCGTCCTTTCCACTGGGTCTTCTTGTGCAGGTCGTTCTTCCCGCAGGTGAGCGTGCGATAGCCCGCGCGCTGGAGCAGGTGGAAGACATTGGTGCGGTGGGGTTCGAGGTCGTGGCCATTGCCGGGCACGCCGCAGTTTTCGTACCGCATACCCAGCGCCAGGCACGCTCGGGCCGGCGCGCACAGCGGGCTGTTTGTACGGCACTGGGTGAAGCGGACGCCCCTCGCCGCGATCGCGTCGATGTGTGGCGTGCGCACCGGCACCTTGCCATAGGGCGAGTCTTCACAGCCAAGCCAGTCCCACCGCCATTGGTCGGGCAGGAGGAGCAAGATGTTGGGGGGTCGCTGTGAGGTTGTGGTCATGTGATGCTCGCGCGTCATATCGTGTGTCAGATGCAGTCCTTCGCCCCACGGACCAGAAGCGTGCCGGTTTCGGGTAATGTAGCAATTGGTGTACCCTCGTGTGCAGAATCAAGACGTGGGACGGCTGCGGTTCCACGCTTTCCACGCCACATTGCAAACCGGGAACGTGCCACCGCGATCACACCATACATAACGGAGAATCACCCCCATGTCAGATCGCCCCAACGTGCTGATGATCACCTGCCACGACCTCGGTCGGCAGCTTGCGTGCTACAACCGTCCGACGCAGAGCCCGACGATCGATCGGCTGGCTGCGGAGGGTGTCGTGTTCGACAACTATTTTGTCTGCGCGCCGCAATGCTCGCCCAGCCGCGCGTCGCTGACCACCGGCCGGTGGCCGCACCGGACGGGTGTGCTCGGCCTCGTCGGTGCGTGGGGCTGGCAGATGCGCGATGATGTGCCCACGCTCGCCAAAACGCTCGGTGCCGCGGGCTACGACACCTGGCTCTGGGGGTTTCAACACGAACACCCAGACCCCGCAGCGCTCGGTTACCAACACGACCCGATCCAGTACGAACGGGGCCAGGTGCATCGCATCGTGGCGGACCATGTCGGGCCCCGGTGCGCCGATTGGCTGGCGGATAAGCCCGAGGGGCCGTGGTTCGCCTCCGTCGGCTTCTACGAGACGCACCTGGGTTGGCCCCGGCGGGTCGCTTCTGCCCATGAGGTCGCCAGCAAACCGGTGCCGCCGTACCTGCCCGATTCCCCATCCCTCCGGCAGGACATGGCCAACTTCGACCAGTCGCTGCACCAGGCCGATCGCAACGTGCAGCGAATCTTCGACGCGCTCGATCGCAGCGGACAGGCGGGCAACACGCTGGTCATTTTCACAACTGATCACGGCCTGCCCCTGCCGCGCGCCAAGTGCGACCTGCGCGATGCGGGGCTTGAAGCGGCGCTGCTGATGCGATGGCCGGCAAAGTTCGCAGCCCATCGGCGGTGCGGCGAACTACTCAGCGGTGTCGATCTGATGCCGACCGTGCTCGAACTCGTCGGCGTCGATGCGCCTGATGGGATGGATGGATCGAGCTTCGCAGGGTTGCTGGTCGGCGGGCAGTATCAGCCGCGGCCTGCGATCTTTGCCGAGCAGACCTGGCACGACATGTATCGTCCGCTGCGCTCGATCCGCACGAATCGTCACAAGGTCATTCAGCGCTTCAACGACTTCCCCGACAACGCGCTGCCCAAAGACTTCTACCAGACCTGTGGCTCTGCGGGGGAGATCGCCCGGCAGCTCGACACCACCACGCCAGCACGCTTGGAGTTCTACGACCTGGCGACCGATCCGCTTGAGCTGCGGCCGCACGTCGCCGAGACAGCGGATAAGCTGCCCGAGGCGGGTCGGCAACTCGCCAGTAAGCTCCATGCGTGGATGAAGCAGACCGCCGACCCGCTGCTCGGCGGCCCGGTCGTCTGCCCGAACGGAACCGCGCCTTGACTCCCGCGTAGTAGGCGCTAGGGGTTAGGCGCTAGGGCAGGGGAGGAGGCGCGGGGGGAAGCTCCGGGGGTTTGGGGGATGGGATGGGAGAGGGGCGAGAATCGGAGGGAAATGCTCGATCATCAGGTGGTGGCGCAGATTCTGTTGTTTGACTCGGTCGTAGCCCCCCCCCGGTTTGTGGTGGTTACGACGCTTGCCAAATGGAGCCGATGGGGATCATTTTCTCAAATCTTGTGTCAAATTTACAAGCCAATAAATACATGTAAATACGTATCTTACGGCGCGATAAGGCAAAACTCCGCTCGACCGACTACGTCAAGATCAGACAAAATCGTCAGACACAACAGACACAGCCGACGGCTCGTTCGAACCTCCCTATCGGTTCCAGATTTGCTGGGGCTTCTGGATATCAGAATTGAGATGTGTGGGGCAATGGAGCAGGTCGGTTCGGCTTTGCCGTACGACGGGGTTGGCATGGAGGCGTCTAGGCATGCTGCGAAGTGTGGGCCGACGAAGAAATCTCAGCGATGCGGCACGGCGTCCAGACGTTCACAGTGGAACAACTCGCCATCATCTATCGCCATGCCACCGAACTCGAGCGGCTGTTCATGTTGCTGGGCCTCTACGTCGGGATGTTGCACGCCGAGATGGCCTCGTTACGTTGCGACGAGATTGAGGGTGACCCGCCGACCATCAAGCGGGTTCGTAGGAAGTCCGGTGTGTATGGCTAAGTTGCATTGTGGCCCGCGACTTGGGCTGCCATCCAGTTTCTGCAGCCCACTACAACGACCTCCGCCGGTTGCTGTTGTGCGATAGCGCTCGCTGGCCACAGACACAGCCCCGCGAACAGAATGATCACGTGGCCGACCTTGTTGGCGGCGTGTCGATGTGACCGGAACCGGAAGCCATCATGCATGAAGCGCCCCGCGTGTGTGACAGACAAGTGCAAATGGACAGGCCAGTGAACGTGCTGTGCAGTGTATCGGTGACCAGTGACTCAATGCAAGCACCGCTCGCAATTGGTTCCACCATCCCCTCCCCTCTGTTGCTTTCCTGTGAGCTCCGTGTCGGTTGGCGCGAACATTTTTTGCGATTTCATCCGATTGCCCATTGACACACATTCGGGCTGGCCGTATGTTTGGTCTCACCAGCACGCCGCTGGGTGCATCGCTTCGCCGGGTAATCTTGTCATGACACTCTACGACCGGGATATTCCAACCAGAAGCTACGCCACGCCCCGCCGATCGTGTACACGATCCGTCGGGCGGTTTTGCGTTGCCGCTATCGGGTTGCATCGTTCATCAGCAGACGGGGCTCGCGAATTCGGTCGCGAGAGTTGCCTCATGTCTGGGGTTTCGGGTTAAACGCTGACGCTAGTCGTCCGCACGTGACGGGTCGTTGATAGCCGCAGGGTTTGATGGCTTTCATTTTGGCTGTGGCGCGATTCCTGTGCGCCGATTTGGGCCTGGGGTGCCCGTCACACGGGTCGGCTCGTATGCCGCCAGCGCGGTCGGTCTGTCTCAATCGTGCGGTTTGTGAGTTTGATTAAGAACCTCGGCTTGCCAGCCACTAACTAAAACACGGCCGATTGGAGTTGAACGATGAGCACGGTCCGCAAGCATTGGCGTCTGATCAGCCTCCAAGGGGCGATGCTCCTTGTGTGCTGTGCCGCGATCATCGCGGCGGCCTGGGGTGACGGGGCGGCACGTGCGCAGGGAAGCGCCGAAGCCGCGCTCGACCCCGTGTTGCTCCAGCGTGTGGACGATGTGCGTGAGCACCTGGCCCTCACGGCGATGGACATGGCGGCGATGGGCGTGGGCCGCGATCAGGCCGTCATGGTGCTGGGCGACCTCAGGTCCTGGGTGGAATCGAATCTTCAGGCGATCGAGAGGAGCGAGCAGGCCGTGCTCGAGGCACAGAGGCAGTTGCGACAGACGCAGCAGTCGATCCGTGTCGGCCCCCGCGATGAGCAGCAGATCCGCCGCGTGCCCACGCTGATCAGCGAGGTCGCCACAGCGAATCAAGCCAAAGCTGCGCTGCTCGATAGCGCGGCCAACGCGGTCGCGACGCGGCTGAGTGCCGAGCAGTCCGCGGTGTGGCAGACCGCCCGAGCCAACACCGGTGTGCCGTTGCGGTACCGCTACGCGCCCGGCCTGCGGTCGGATGAGAAGGCCGCCATTACAGATGCCCTGGCGCGTCGTCAGACCGACAAGTCACGGTCGAGATTCTCCGACGCCGACGCCAAGCTCGGGGCAAACCAGCGGGAGGCGGTGGCGGCCGCGCGAACCAACCAGCTTCTGCTGATCGACCAGATACGTCTCGCGGAGATGGAGGTTTTGCCACGCGAGGTCGAGCCGGTGTTCCATCAAGATGTCGAGACCCCCGGAACGCCCCCGGAACGTTGAGCCCCGGAACGCCGAGCCCCCGGAACGTTGACCCCCGGAACATCGACACCCCAGGGCGTTGCGACCCCGGAGCGTTGAGCCGGGCTACGAAGGACCCCTTGTGCTTCTGGTGAAGCGTCTGAAGTCAGCGGCCTGATGATGAAAGCGTGATCCGATGAACGAGAACAAGCATTCCCCGGTCCAGTCCCTGGCGCATGGTGCCGTCAGTATCGCCAAGACAGCGGTCCTTCGTCGCGACCGGGTGGAGGAGGCGGATTACCAGGCGCGGCTAGATGTGTGCCGCAACTGCCCCGGCGGCCACGCAACCTTCCGGGGTGATGGCAAGCTGCACACCTGCGGGCCGATGCTCGAGAGCGTGACGGACCCGGATCGCAAGACCTGCGGCTGCATCCTCAGCAAGAAGGCGCGGGATGTGAAGGAGGACTGCCCGTTCGGGTACTGGCCGACGATCGAGCGTCAGCCGATGGCTGAGCCAATGCTCGTGGTTGCGGGGTCACAGGACCAGGTGCCGGCAAAGACGGCTCAGCGTCGGGGTGGTTGCGGCTGCGGGTGTGGCAAGAAGAAAAGCGTGTCGGGGTCACGGCCAAGTGGCAGCACCCCAGATCGCCGCAAGCGCTGGGGATTGTCGCATCTGTGGTGGCCGGGGAAGAGCAGGCCCAGGTGTGTGATCGATCCAGCCTCCGGGGGTGCTTCCTGGGGTAGTTCCGGGGGCACGACACGACGTGGGTTCATAGGCAAGTCGATCGCGGCGATAGGCGCGCTCGTGGTCGGGCCGAAGGTGTGGGGCAGTACGACGACCGAGTATTACATTGAAGTCCACCGTTGCGGAACGGAGTCTCCCCCTATAACCAGATACGTCAAATGCAGCGAAGTCGCCGGTCGGGCACAGAGATATTGTCAAAAGCTGTGGATGAAGTTTGATCAGGCGGCGTGTTGTTTGACTCCGTCGGTGAAGGTGATGCCGGCGATGACGTCGCCGATCAGTTCGTGGCCGTTGAGCCGTCGCCACTTCTTCTGGGCCGACTC
>JBGTLW010000114.1:0-19756 GCA_041743835.1 Phycisphaeraceae bacterium
GAGTCGGCCCAGAAGAAGTGGCGACGGCTCAACGGCCACGAACTGATCGGCGACGTCATCGCCGGCATCACCTTCACCGACGGAGTCAAACAACACGCCGCCTGATCAAACTTCATCCACAGCTTTTGACAATATCTCGGGCATTACGATGCTGATACGTTATCGCAAAGCCCTAGCAAACGCCATTGCTTCGCGTCTTTGCAACACAGCCTAGCTATTGCACGGCTTTGGCGTGACGCCAACCCTGTGTCGCCACGAATGTCGTTGACATAGACCGAGCAAACGCGCAATATCAGCCCCTAACAACATGGCCATCAACCAGAATCACGAACCCACTCCGGAGACACCAATCGAGCACCCCGACCCCATGCGCGACGATCACGCAGATCAATCCGAGGTACTGTTTGCCGTCAGGCGGTTCCGTGATGCCAACGAGATACGGGCGGTCCCGGATATCGACCTTGCGACGGCGTTCGCCGAGTCCAACAACACGCTGCACCTGGATCGCTTGCGCAAGCGCCTGCATCCAAAGGTGGTTTACGAGAGTGACTGGGCCGGCGTCAGCATGGTGGGTCGGCGACGTGTCATCCGCTGGCTGAGAAGCAAGTACGCCTTCGCGGCAGATTGGGGCGGTTACCGTGCTCAAGTCGTCGTACTCGCGTATGGGCGGGCCGGCGTCCTGACCACATCCACTTCCATAGACCAACAAGCCCTCACGACGTTCGATGCGGTGGATGGTCTGGCGATCCGCATGTCTGTGACCTCGCGCGTTGACCGGCAGAGCTTGCGAGAAACCCTCTACTACCCACCGGAAGCCTGAACTGGCACGCAACAGCCGGTCTCCCGTATCCCTCTCATTCATGATCCGGAACAGATCGGGGTCTCTGCGACAGCTCAGAGCATTGCCAGCACGCCTGGGTCGTAAACACTAGCGCAAGAGCAACTGCAACCACTGGAGCGGCTCAGCCCGAGATAGCTGATCCCATACGAACTGGTTGTGATATGAACGCAAGCAGGCGTAGCAACTGCCTTCAGAGACGCACTCGGGGTTCTCGCAGTAGAGCAGCCGCTGCTCGGTGGAATCCAGCACGGATCTGAAATGCTGCTGAACACGCTCGGCATACCCCGCGCCCCCGGGGATGTTGTCATAGATAAATAATTCTGCCCCGTCGTACCCGTTCTCAAGGGAGCGGTAGTCCACGCACAAGTCCCCCCGCTCGATATCCAACAACTTGCACGCCGCGCTCTCTATGCCGGTGGCCAAGCTCTTCCAGAATGAGTAGTTCGCCGCCACGGTCGGCGGCGTGGGGGAAGGGAATCTGACTTGCAGGACCGCCGTGTGGAATTGGTGGGCCAGCATGACCGGTTCGTATTTCCCGGTGCATTGGCGACCCCACGCAGTTTGATGGCTTTTGCTTCCCGGTTGAACCTGGCTGCCGCAACGCGTGCAGATGAGATAACCCCGTGCTCGGCCGCGCCACGTCTTCGGCCCGAAGTTGGCCGTGAAGAGAGAGCCGCGTCGGTCCAACGCGGTAAGTACTGCGGGGATCTGTTCATTGCGGGCGAAATCTTCATTGCCCGCACCCTTGACTAGGTAGACCGGCGAGTTGGCGCTTGGCCGCTTGCGGAAGAGATTGGGTCTTTCGATCGGCTCGTCGATATTGGTGCTAAACCCCCGCGGCTCGATGTACTTGTACGTATTGGTGGACCGGGGTGCGGCACCATCGGCCGCCCCGAAGAGCCGAACGCGCCCCTCGCCAAGATCTTGGAAATGGTGGAGCACCGGCTCCCGCTTCTCTAGGTCCAAGGCGGTGCTACGGATGAGCTGCCCATCGACAATCACCTCGGCCCCCGGGGCGTACTCCACGATGCCCATCGCCCGGGAGCGTTCCATCCTCAGCCGGGCGCTCTGCCCGTCTTGCCGGACCAGCAGCCGGACCGAGTCTTGTGGGAAGGCGTAGTTGGGCAACCAGTGTTGTCCAGCCAAGAACCCAATGAGATCCTCGCTGCAGAGCTCGCGCTGCATCCGGCGGATGCGTTCGGCGTTCTGGGTAATCGCGTCGGCACGCCGGTATTCACCATCGGCTGCGGCCTGCTTAGCGTCTTCCTCAAGTTCTGCCGCTTGTTGGTTGAACGCCGCGCACGGTAACACCAATCCCCGGTGCCAGACCGAGTCGTTGCGGTCGGCGACGCTTGAGCCAACCAGACTCACACGCGCCGCGCGGACTAAATCAAGAGCCCCACTACCCAACGCCCCACTGTCAACAAGCTGCGAAACCTCACGAGCGAGATGGTCTTCATCGTCCTTGCACCACGTATCGAACTTAGCCGACGCACAGGTCGTGCAACCGGGGTCGACGCTGAAGAAGCCGCTGTCGGGGTTATCCGCTGAAGCCACTTGGAGCCTCGCGCCGTCGTGCCCGCTCAAGAGCGGCCAGAAGCGAGAGAGCAGGTAAGCGTTGATGTGGCGTTGGGCCAGGACCGGGTTAGCCGTATAGACCACAGGGACCGGGACCTTGCCGGCCGCGATGGCCGCAGGATCGAAGTAGTGGTGCTGGTCGTGGGGGGTGGCGTGCGCGAAGGTGACTGCGTGGGCCAGCGCCTGATTGCGGCGGCCCGCTCGACCGACACGCTGCACGTAGTTGGCCGTGGACGGTGGAACGTTGCGGAGGAACACAGAGTCCAGGTCACCGACATCCACCCCCATCTCGAACGTGGTGGAGCAACTGAGCACGTTGACCTGTCCCTTAGTGAACTGGTCTTGGTACTCGCGTCCCCGTTCAAGGGTAAGCTGAGCCGTGTGTTCAGCCACCCTTGCGGGCAGGGGTTCGCGGCCGTAACGTTGCACCAACCGGGAAGCGCGGCGATCGCCGTCGGGGTCTGGGACCTCGACCAAGCGTCCTGTGCACTGGAAGATCTCGCAGGTTCCCCCCATGCGGAATCGGGTGCGGGCATCGCATCGGTCGCACTTGTACCAAGGTCCTGCCTGTCGGATCAGGATGTTCCCAGCGTCGAGTCGGAACCTGCCCTGCCCCATGCTCTCCATCAGACCGCTGTCGGCTTCCGTCATCACGTCCCACACCGATTCAAGGATCTGATCGACCCGGTCGTTCGTCGGATCGATCGAAAGGGCATTAAGTGCCTTGACCACTTGCTCTGCCTGCCGGCTGACTCGCAACGCGTTCTTGGCGTGCGAGCTGAGGAATGGATTCCAGCGGAACAAGTGCACCTCTTTCGACTTGCCTAGCGAGGGGTCCTTGTGAACGGCGGCTGCGGCGGGCCCCTTGCGGCCGTAGACCAGGTCGCGCCGGTTGAGCTTGAATGGATCGAACGTGACCGCGTAGCGACGAAGCACCAAGCTCAGCAATCGCTGGATCAGGTCATCCCGGACCTTGGCGTCCGGGAGCAGGGGACCCAAGGCGTCGTTGAAGGCATCGACTCGGCCTGGGGACAGATCGATTTCCGCGGCGGCCACCATTAATGCCGGTAGAAGGTTCCGACGCGATGGGCTGCCGGTGATGTGCTCGTAGGCAGCTGCGGCCAGCTCATCCCGAAGCACCTGCTTGTCACCGCGCCCCATCTCCCGGCTCTTCCTGGCGTCGTAACGTTCAGACCCGTCCTCGTCGTCCCTTCTGCGGAAAACCACCCAGTCATGCTCTAGCGCTAAGTCTTGGGCACGTGTCGGCCACTCGACCAAGGAGAGCGGTTCGTCGTTGGTTTCGGCTTGGCCCACCGCACGGAGCAAAGGCTGCACAAATGAGCTGTGCGCGATGGTCTGGTTGAGGTAGGGGGCGAAGAAGGCTGCGCGTTGCCTGCTGTCGGAGAAGGCCAAGAGTTTGCGGCCGCCGGCCGGCAGCTCGGGTTGGGTCACGGGCAACTGCCGCAGCAATTCCTCGGCCAAGACTGCGGTCGGCGCGTCTTCCCCGGTCGCGAAACGACGCATGACTGAGTCGAACTGGCCGGCGCCAGCTCCACAGCACGGGCACCGGCTCAGACTCCCATCGGTCTTTACTTTGGGAATCAGGACTAGCCCGCTGCCTGCACTCAAGGAGGCGTCCTCATCGGCTGCTTGTTCGTCGTCCGGCCCACCGATCTCGGCGTCCTCTTGGATGAGGGCCGGGTCCATCCAGGTAAGTAGTCCTAGACCCTCCTTGTCTTTGGTGCGGGCCGGGGTGACGGATTCGTCGTGGCCAATGACGGCCATGACGGCGGGCATGCCGCAAGCGTTGCAGACCCATAGAGGCCAGAGGGGACCTCCGCCCTCTGCCTGACCCTCTTCTTGCATGACAACCGATTTCACCCGCTGGTTGGGGTCGCTCATGTCGTGCAAGTCTTCCAACTCGTGCAATTGGACCGACACGCCCTGCAGGCCCCGGAAGAACTGATGGATACGGGCGGGGAAGAGGGGAGCGCCACTCACCGGGTCCATCGCGTTAGCCGCCAGTAACAAGAGCGAGGCCACTGCCTTGGAAGACAGTTCGATACCCTTGGTACGCAAGTGGTCTGAAAGCCCGGTGGGAGAAGAAGGCCGGTCGATTACCACACGGTGGATATGTTCAAGGGCACGGCATCGGCTTAATCCTTCGTGTAGCAGGTGCGCAGTCTTGTCGTGGTCGCCAGTCTTGAGACCCGCGTCGGCCAGCCAGGACCGTGTGTAAGCTGGATCTTTGAGCATCTGCTCAAGCGGGTGGGTGCCGCGGTCGTGGTGCAACGATTCCAGGGCGGACGGCTGGATGTCGACCAGTTCATCGCGGTGAAACGGGCTGCTGCGGACCCCGCGGATCACATCGTCGGCCGTGAACTGCGCCCCCGTCAACCCGCTGGCGAACACGGCGATCTTCTCATCCGCTGCTTCCCCCTCGTCCCCGATGGTCGCGCTGGTGAGGATGAACCGCAACTTGTCCTTGAAGCGATGGCGCAGCCTGCGCATCAGCAGGCTGATGTCGATCCCTTGGGATCCGCGGTAGGCGTGCGCCTCGTCCAAGACTACGGTATGTACCCGATCATGGCGGAATATCTGCTGGTCGTCTGGGCGAAGCAGCAGGTACTCCAGCATGGCGAAGTTAGTCAGCAACAGCTGCGGGGGCCGTTGCTGAATCTCCGGCCGGGTCACCCGCTCATTGTCATAGAGGAGGTCGGGGTGCCCTTCAGGTAGGTTGTCTTTGGGGGTCTGACCGGTGTAGCGGCCAAACGTGACCGCGCTGTGCCCCAGCATGGCACGCATGCGGGCCAGTTGATCGTTGGCAAGGGCGTTCATGGGGTAGATGAAGATCGCCTGCACCCCCATCGGCTCGCCAGAGCTTAGGGCCCGGTCCACCAAGGGGTAGAGGAAGCATTCGGTCTTTCCGCTACCGGTCCCAGTCGCCACAACCACGTTGCGCCCGGCTTGGACCCTGGTAATCGCTTCGACCTGATGGGTATAAAGCGGCCGTTGGGTATCGACCAACGCGCCGATGGCCTCGCTTAGGAACGGGGGCTCTCGACGCGCGATCATCTGGGCTGGGGTGTGGCCGGCCTCCCAAGCGGGTAGGGCCGAGACCATGGGTTCCCGGCAGAATGCGTCGGCCGCGTCGATCTTTTCGTCAACCATCGCCCGCAACCGGGGTTGAGTCGGGTGGATGGGGAGGGCGTCCCGCAGGTAGCCCAAGTAAGCCCGCTTAAGGGCCTCAGCCGCTCGGAACGGATCATGTATCGCCGGCGTGGTCATCGCATACACCTGCAGGGCAACTCGGATTGCGGCTCCAAATATCCCCACTTCGCCGAGCCGTTCGGTTGCCGGATGAGTCCGAAATCCACTCGCCTGCAGCGTGGGCACACCAGGTGTCCGTTCCGCTGCGCGAACTGGGCTTTGGTTAGAGATTCCTTGATGATGCGCATGTCTCCAGAGTCGTAGTTGCCTGTCTTGAAGCCGGTGATGCGGCGGATCAGGTGCTGGATCGCCTTGGCCCCCCGGACCTGGGAGACAAAGGCTATGTCCTGGGTAATGCTAAGGGCAGGATTGCGAATAGCCACATTGGTCACCGGCATCACGTTCGAGCGGACCGGGGTCTCCTCGTCAAGGGTGTCCATTGTGACTTGCGCCGGACGGTTGTTGCTGAGAAAGATCGTAGAGGAAACGGAGCTTGTCATAGCTGAACTCCCTTGCGTCATTCTGGTTACCGTTCTGGCTGCGGGCCTGTGCGACAAACGTGAGATCGCGGGTCAAGGTAGTGTCGACCTCGAGCCGCTCGCTGACAAACCCCTGCATGGGGACCGACTGGTATCCGATGGTGCTCGTGTTCGAACCATCAGATTGGGTGTAGACCAGCTGGGCCGCGTCGCTGTCCTCTATCATGCCCAAGTGGTGCGAGACGGCTACATCATTGAAGGGATCGCCCGGTTTCACGAGCGGTAGGTTGGTGTCGTCGGCCAACCACAGGCCTATGTGTTGATCGAGTTTGGCGACGGTCTCGCCGGGGCGTTTATGCAGGTGTTCCGCTAAGATCGAGGCACCCTGGGCAACCACCCAATCGGGATCGCGCAATCGCACCACCTTGGCCGGGTATCGTACTTCGATCTCTTCTTGGACCGCGATCAAGTTGCAGGTACCCCCGATGGGCAGCACCGCGTCAACCGTGGTCTGATCCAGTCCAGCCGCAGCCAAGGCCCGATTAAGTGTGTTGAAGGCCAGGTCTAGCAGCGGCTGGATCAAGACGCGCAGCCGGGCCCGGTCAAGCTCGACCGCAAGGTACTCGCAACCCATAAACCGTTTAAGGTTTAGTTGGTATTCGGGCTCGACAGACAGGCCGCGCTTTGCCTGTTCGCACTCAACCAGCAGGCAATCAAGGTCACGTGGGGGGACCTGGTCGAGTCTGTCGGGTGGGTTGATCAGTTTGGGCTTGAGTTGCTCGTATACCCATTCCGCGATGCGGCGATCGATCTTGTCGCCGGCACTGTCAAAACCCTCGATCGCCAACTCACGCACACGTCTGCCCACCAGCCCGAGTACCGACACGTCTAGCGTGCCCCCGCCCCAGTCGAAGACGGCGACGTTTGCGGCCCCACGTAGTTGATCCTCGGCATGCATCACGGCCGCAGTCGATTCAGAAACAAAGTCGATAATGGTCAGCCCGGCATCCGAAGCCGCCTGCCGGAGCACCTTCCGCCGCGAGGCCGGGAACCCGACCGGGATGGAAACGACCGCGCTGGTCATTTCAACATGAGGCCGATCCTGTTCAGCAACGAAGTCAATGAGGTGCTCAAAGAAGTGCATTGCCACGGACGTGGGGGTTTCAATGCGGTTGCCGACCCGCCACACTTTAGTGTCATCATCCAGACAACTTTTGATCGATGTGACCACGTGCCAGCCTTGCTGAATGAGCTGCGCGTGTTGCTCACGGACTGCTTTGCCGTACCGGATATCGCCCGTGAGGGCATTGAAAGCGACTGCGGTGGGCACGGTGGTGTGTCCGACCTGTAAGTCGCCCTGGTAGACGACGGCCGAATTCGTAGTACCAAAATCGATCCCGAAACTCATGCTATTCCCCAATATTGATTTCGGAAGCCCTTAGCGTATTGATAACACTGCGCACCTTCGCGCTGATGGCATTGAGTTGAGCCTCTGAGGGTGAGTCATTTAAAAACTCATTAATCTGGCTTAATGGATGCTGCAGTTTAGCTTCCAAATCCTTCGCCAACTTGATGTGCCCCCCCCGCTGGGCGTGCTCGACGGCGTGCTTGCGGTCCTGCTTCGCCTGCTCCAGTTCCGCGGTCTTGGCCGCCACAGCCGCTTCCGCCGCATCGAGTTTTGCCCGTGCCTCGGCGGCGTCTTTCTCGAAACGCGCTACTTGTTCTTGAACTGCATGCAAATGAGCCACAGTCTGGTGTCGATGCTCATTGGCATCGTGCGTGATCTTCCGGGCTTCGGCCAGAAGCTCGTCTCGGTCCCGCAAAATCGACGTGAGCTCTTTGACCCGTTCCTCGAGTTCGGTATTGATCTGCTCCCCTCTCGTCAGACGCTTCTCGTGATCCTGGATCGCAGACAGTAACTGCTCGTTCTGACGGCGATAGTCCCGCAACGCCTTGCCGATTTTTCGGTGTGCCTCCTCCAGGTCCTCTGGGTCCTGAAGCGTTTGAGGCGTGGTGGTCGGACGGAATACCGATTGGGATACCGCGGCGGTGCGTGGCGACGGGTCCTTAGGCTGTGAAGTCCCGGACGCCTCATCCAAGCGGGCGAGGAATCGATCCACCTCCGGGCGAGTCGCCTCGCTACGTACCGTTTGGGCCCATGTGTGAAGTGAAGACTTGATCTGATCCCGGTCTTGGTTCCCACTAGGCAACTCCGCATAGGCCGCGCCTACCAAGCCGAGCGCCTTCTTCACTTGCGCCTCCGCGAGTGAGTGCAGTTCTAGTGATGGCAGCGAATTGACAGTGTCTAGGCCGAGCCAACTCTCCAAGACCGCGAGGGCGGCCTTTTTGCCGGTCTGCTTGCCGGCCTTGGGATCGGCCAAAGCTTCGGCCACCCGGATGAACATACTGCGTGCCTTATGGGGATCCACACCGACGATTCGATAGGAAAGCGCCGCCTGCAGCTCGACCCGCTTGGGTGTGTTCAAGTTGTCGGGCCAGTCTTCGTGGCCAATTAGTAGCGTGCGGACGGCATGCGGCAGCCCTAACCACTGCGGCGAGATGATCTCGACCGCTTGCTTGACCTTGAGGGCGGACAGCAGTGTTTTAAAGCGAGCAAGCGTGATCTCGCCGCTGTTTTCTTGTAGCGCAGCTCTAAGGGCGTCAGAGGCCTCTTCGGCTTGCTGCGTAGGACTGCTGTTCTTGTCAATCGCTTTAGTCATATCCATCCCTGGGGTTCACCGGATTCAAGTTCATCCCGAATGCGGGCCCCGTCCGTGATGGTCCAAGGGACAGTACCCGCCTGTTGATCACACAATGTAGCCTTCAGTCTGTCTCGCAGCGCCGCATCCCTTGCCGGTCCAACCAACCCTTCCAACCGCCATCGTACCCAGTCGTAGAGCCAACTGGTCTCGGGCGGGGAGTTGTCAGTAGCTTGAGCGAGTAGACCGGCCAACGCGGCATCATCGGGGAGAGGTGACAAGTCAGTCAAGTCCCACTCCACCACGCTCGGTACTGCCCGAACCTCTGGACGAATCAGATGTTGACGTAAAAGTTTGACGGTCGCGGGCAAACCCTCGGTATCTACACGAAGGAAAGCAGAAACCTCACCACAACGCAGCAACACCATGGCATGCAGGGCTTCGCCGATCGCGCTCCAGGGTGGCACATTGGCCTTCGACAATCTCGCCGCCTCGTAGACACAGCGCTGGACGTAGGGCCGTGCGATCTGGCCCGTCCGAAACGCCCGCCCGTAATACTCAAGCAAATTGACCAGCTCGGGCGGCGCTTCTTTGGCAGCACCTGTCTTCTCGCGGATTCCAGCCACGACCCGATGGATTCTTAGCCGGAAGTCAGCCGCTTGCTGGAGGAGGGAGCGGACCTCTTTGATCCGGTCGTCGAGTTTCGCTGGCGTTGGAACACCCGCGAGCCCAACGCAACCCATGAGATCGCCCACTTCGATCTGATCTAGTTCTGCTAAGAGGCATTGGGCCCGGTCGCACGCAAGTGTTCTGGTACTTCGCACCTCCTCCATGATCCGGGCGAGAGCGCGCAAGGGATCTCGCAGGTGAGCGCTCTGACCAGTGTGGAGCCAAGCCACACGCTGCCACCCCTGCAATGCCTGCGTAAGTTCAGCCACCCCCCCGTCAATGCGAACCAGTTCAATAGGTTCCAGACAGGTAAGCGACCGAAGCGTGGCTAGGTCTTGCCGCAGTGATGACGGCATCCAAGTTGGCTCTGCGGCGGGGAACTCCCCAGCCTGCAACCGGCGGGTATCCAAGTGATAGGCCCCTAAGGAAACGATTCGCCCCGCTTGACGCAGCCGGTAGCGCCCCACACCGCACCCGCTGTGCCGAAGCGCTGTCTCGATGGAGCTGAACCGAACCTGGGCGCGTGCCATGCGGCCAGAGCCATTGTCCCAACCATCGCTCGAACTAAGCGGGTACACACCACCCCCCACCGCTTCTAACTCAAGCGTCCACGGGCACCCGTCTAGCGTCCACAAGTAGAGGCTGTCAAGGGCATCGACGTCGTCACGGGCCGACCAATCCGGAAGGTTGATGTAGTAGCAACCGCCCCGATGGGTCAGGTTGCACAGCCGCGCTCGGGGAACCGTGAACTTGAGTGGCAGCAACAGTGGGTCTTCAGATAGCTCGGGCTGCCAGGCGAGCTCAAGGCTCTGGTGGATTTGCGGCGATGGGACAGTTAGCTGGTCGGAAGGATCGACCCGCACTTCCGCACCGTGCGCTATCATTGCCCGCGCGTCTTCGTCTGCCCCATAGACAAGCTGATCTAGCACCAGGTCGAGTGGCTCCCGCCAAAGCACATAAGGCAGGGACGGCTCTCGTCTGCTTGCTTGGCGGCCGCGCCTTTCGATCGTGATCTGCCCACGATGTGGCTGACCGGTTATCGAAATGATGGCCGCCGATCCACGACTTATCAGTGTATTGGTCACGTCCTTGACCTGGCCATCTTTTTCGTGCATGACTCGGAAGAACCGCGTATCCACATCCTCCCAAGGTTCCACTACAACCGTTAGCTCGCCGGAGGCGACCACCACCCCGTTGGACGACAAGAAGCCCGGCAGGAAGGTGGTTCCGGTGACAGCCTTGAGTTGCGGTGCAGTGCGGCCCCGAGCCACGCCGATCCCCGGTAACACCGGGGAGGGGCCGTGCTGGACTTCCAGGAGTTCGTAGTCGCCAAATCCCGCCGAGACGCCAAGGTCCAGCCACCCCAACCGGCCCCGTACGGCATCGAGGTGTGGCCGCATATCTGCGGGGACGTCTGAGTGGAGGGCCAGCAGGTAACGCCCGGTTTCGAGAATCAACATGTCCTTGTCGGACCCAAGGTACTCTCCATCTGCCCCAAAGATCGCCCATGACGATTGATGGTTCGGCCAGGCAGGGATCGACCAAAGCTCCGTGTGTCCGCCAAAGGCAGCCGTCCCCTCAATCTTGCCAAGCCGAGGCAAGTCATGATCTGTGAGGTGTACGTCGCGTTTGGGGTGTTCGTCTCTCCCGCTCATCTCAACCGTATAGCGAACAGGCTTAGGGTGATGAAGGCCAGGCAGGCGCAGCACCATACACTGGGCGGCAAGATCGAGATATAGCTGCGGCCGGAACGACCGGTTCAATTCTCGCGGCACACGGACCGCCGGGTTGGTGCGTCGAAGCTTCTCTAGCTCTCGGTAAAGGCTTTCCAGCAGTCCGGGACGATAGCCAGCGGCCGAACCAAAGCTTGAGATGTCAGTCTCACCCGGCCAGCCCGCACGATCTAGGTCTGCCGCACAACAACGGATTAATTCATGCCCGGATGGGGTGCTTAAATACTCGCGTGCGAACTTCAGTCCTTGGAAATTCGTCGTGACCAATTTGTCCATCACTTCGCAGTCGATATCCGCAACACTCCCCAAGCCATGGCCGAGGGCTATGTCGAACAAGAGAGCGGCGAACTTCGGCTCAAGCGGTTTGGGCACGCCGGCGTGCAGCCGAACCTGCCCTACGTAAACCCAAGTGCCCACAGGATGCTTGATACCGCACCAGTCAACGAGGGCATCACGGACGGCGGGTCCGATCCGCTGATTCCAAATGGTGGCTGCCCGATGCGAGGGATAACCTAACGCGGTCATGAAGGGCCCTACAAAGCCACCGACCCCCTCGTGCTCGGAACAGAAGAGTACTGCGGCCCAAGCCAACACGTCCTGCCCGATGACTAGGCGGTCGCTCGCACGCACCTGGACGCCGACCTCACCTAGCAAGGCTTCGAGGTCATGCCCGTCCGGTAGGGGCAATTCGCACAGAAACTCGAATCGCCCGGCGGACGACTTGAGTGCCCGTTTGTACCGGGCAAGCGTCAATGATCCAGCGCGAATCCCCACAAAAGAACTCCGGAGTATTCCTGGGGCGGGGCACACCCGCCATCCCAGTTGACCACCAGCATAACTTGTGCAGCCGGGACACACCACCATTCAAGCGCGGCGTGACAACGCCACCGCAATCGGAAGCTCATCCCATTGTGTGGTGTAGCGCGGCGAGCGGTGGTCGCTCCGCAGGTGCCAGGTCCGACAGGGTTCAACCTGGAAGGGTGACGCGGCCCCAAGGCGGAGCCTTCCGGGGCCAGGGCCATGGTCGTGGTTGATCCGGTCCATGACCATCATCAGGCGGTGGGCCTTCACCCGGTCTTGCTTGTCGAACAGCCCCGGCTGAACCCGCTGCCTCTTCGTTAGATCCAGCAGCAGGACGCCAGCCTTCTTGTAGGCGTGCTGAGGCCGATAGACCCGGTCCAGACACCGCGTTGCCCCGTGAGCCAACTCGCGGCTGTCAAAGGTGGCCACAGTAAACCTCAGCCCCGCCGAGTTCCCATACTGCTCCACTTCCGGGGGAGCGTGCTGATCGGTCTGGATGAACACCAGCAGTGACCCCGCAGCCAGGTCCTGCCGACGAAGCTTCACCCCGGCCTGAGACGCGAAGGTCACCACCGCCTCACGCAGCGGCTCGATGCTGGTGATGGTGCTGTTGAACGAGCGGGAGACGCAGACTGTCCTACGGTCGCTCTGCAACACGGGGCAAGACCAACCATGACCCCAAACCCTCTACTTCTGGATGTGCGCAGGACAGGGGGGATTACAAAGACGCTTCGGTAAACACGCCCACTTGATTTACCACCTCACTCGTGTAGTATATACTACACATGCACGCCGCCTTTGCGAAACACCTCCGTAGGACCCGTGAGCGCCTGCGTCACGCGGACCCGCGGTTCTCGCTGCGGCAGGTGGCGGAGCGGGCGGGGGTTACGCCGACGTATCTGTCCAAGCTCGAACGCGGCGAACTGCCGCCGCCGTCGGAGCAGACGGCCGTGGCCCTGGCGCACGAGTTGGGTGAAGACCCGGACGTGGTCCTCGCCTTGGCTGGGAAGGTCAGCAGCGACTTGCAGGCCATCATCCGACGGCACCCCAAGGCATTCGCTGAACTGATCCGGCAGATGAAAGACATGCCCGAACACGCACTGCTCCGGGTGGTCCGCGAAGTGCGCGACGGCAACTGGTAACCCCCCCCCCGGAACATCCCCCGGAAGTTTCCCCGCGATACTTCCGGGGGGTAGTCCGACGACGATTCTGGAAAGTCTCCGCAAAGCTCATCCACCCCAACAGGAGCCGACGATGATCACGCTCAGCAAACACGAACTCGCATTCCGTTTCCCCGAGGTGCATCCGGGCGCAGTGCTGCGGATCGAGTTGCAACGCACGCTGCGCATCCCAGATGACGGGAACCTCTACCCCCTGCCGCCTGGCCTCGGGCAGTTCCCGGTGAAGCACGTCGATGACCACGCGGCCCGCGTGCCGGCGACGTGGCTGGAGCGCGGCGGGGTGATGGTGCCGATGTACCAAGCCGAAGCGGTCTGGCTCTCCATGAGCACCAGATACATCAACAATCAGGGAAGCTACCCCATCGCGGTCAAGATCGGCACCGGGAAGATCAACGCGGTGACCGGCCAGGCGTGGAACACCGGCCTCAATCGCAAGCCGCAGGACTACATCGTCGCACCCGAGCAGCCCTGGCTCGACGGGTACAGCGTGGGCAAGGGCGTCGTGCGGCAGTTCGTCGCGATGCCGCTGGGCGATGGTTACACGGCTGAGGAGCAGATCACGGGTGACGCGGAGTTCGGCGGGATTCAGATCCAAGCCTGGCCGATGCGTCGCACGGTGTTCGACAAGAGGTTCCCGGTGACCATCGATGAATTCGTGCTCCACTCCTCGGCACCTATCGTGGGCGACTGCTTCAAGTCGATCCGCAATCCGGCTGCCGCCATGGGCATCGCGCCCGGCGGGCGGATCAAGCAACAGATCTTCGACGACCCGTACACGCTGACCGACTGGGACATGGACCAGACCAGCCGGTGCTTCGTCCACCTGTGCAACTCGCAGCAGTGGCGGGCCATCACCGGCTCACCACCGCCAGCCAAGCCGATCACCGCGCAGGACTACACAAGCCGCGGCCTGCCGTGGTACGACTACTACAGCGAAGCGCCAGCCGTCACAGGCAGCGCCAAACTCGCGTCACTCGAAACCGTCGCCGACCACGCCCGCACCATCGGCGCCCCGCCGCTGAATCACAACGAGACACTCGCAGCACAACGCGTGATCCAACTCCGCCGCGGGCTCAAGGATGGGCAGGTGCGGGAGTGTGAGTTGTAGCTGAGCCTGCACGCATCAATCGCCTGGTCCGTGCAGTGGTATGCATCCCGTGGAACCGGAGCCAACGCCGCCCTCGCGCCCTCGCGTTGAGTGACGGTTGTCCTTCGCTTCTCATGTGGTCTTTCGCTCATCCGGCACGCTCTCCCTGACACCCTCATGTCACCCCACGCAAAGTTTTTCTCAGAATCTCCCAATTTGCGAGAGCACGAAAGCGCCGTGGGGGTACTAAGGGGTGGTGCACAGACTTCCCTTGCACCGGGATGCCCGTGGTCTCATCGCCAATGCCTAACGCAAGGAATAACCCCTGATCCGAACCGACCAAATCCTAGAGGAACTGTTCGCCCGTACCCGTGCTGGCGTGTACGCTCGTTACCATCGCGGCCGACCGACGGTCGCTTTGCACGGACCCTTTCACGATCAGCTCGGCCTGACGCTGATGCTTGAGCATGAGCTGCACGACTGCCCCGACCCCAGCCGCGTCCAACGAACGCCCGATGCAGCCAGCGCGTTGGCCTGGCAAGCGGGTCGGCTTGACCTGCTGACCACGGGAGAACTCATCGCCCGGCTGTACCGACGCCCCGGCCCGTGGGTGCTCGGCCTGACCCGCAAGACACAGTACAGCCGCGGCCTGAAGTTCGGGGTGTTCTATCGGGGCGACACGATGACATGTGCTGGGCTCGCTGGGCACCTCGGATGGCTCAGCGCTCGTGCGGCACTGCGCGACCAAATCCGGCAGCGTGAGGTATCCTCTGCACCAACGGGAGTGGTTCAAGACCTGATGAAAGTGCTGGCTGATCTGGTCGAGGTGGGTCACCCACAGGCTGGCTTCTCGTCCGGCCTGCCGATCCTGCTCGAACATGCGCTCCGTGCCACGATGGAGAATCGCCCATGAGTGAGCCGCCCGACATCGTGATCCAGGTAAGCGACCGCAGGACCGTGGAGCGTGGCTTGGCTATGCGCCGCCCATTCATCCTGATCTCAATCCGCGACCCCGACAAGCCGCCGGTGCGCATCCGCCCGCACCGGCTATGCCAGGCTGCGCTGGAACTGGCGTTTCATGACGCCGAGCCGGTGGCCGGGTTCACGCCCGCCAGATCAATCACGTACATGACTGAGGACCACGCCCGAGCGATCTGGCAGTTCGTCCGCGAGCATGAGGGGAAGTACACCGCGATCGTCGTACACTGCGAACAGGGCATGAGCAGGAGTCCAGCGGTCGCGGCTGGGCTGGCGAAGGGGTTGGGGATTGACAGCAAGGTGTTCTGGCGGGAGTATCAGCCAAACCAATTTGTGTACCAATTAGTCCTGACGACCGTCGTTACCGCAACTGAGGATGTATGAGCACACGCACACCCCCATCAACAGAACTGAGAAACTTTTACTGGTTCTTACGAGAGAGCTCACTTCGCTATGTTCTGAATCCCTTGCAGAAGCTCTTTTGCCCTAATGGGCAACCTTCGGATGAAGCAGTCAGCATGGTGGCTGGTTTATTCAGTCGTTCGATCAACCAGTTTAGTGAGTACAAGAATCTTACAGAAGATTTTCGACCAGCAACTGGCCGTAGAAAGTCAGAAGAAGCCGATACAAAGTTCGCAAAAAGAATTGTATCTCTGCTCCGCGAGAACTCGTCCAAGATAACCATCGAGGGTTCGCAATCGCTCCCGAAGTATGTCGACCGAGAGATCAGCCCGATCCGAACGACGCGAGCTAAGGTGCCCGCAACAGGATTGGGTGGAGTTGACTTCCTTGCAGCAACACTGGGCGATCGTCCAATACCCGTTATTGGCGAAGTAAAGGCCGATTCAGACAAGACGCCTTTGTTCGCACTAATTCAGGCTCTCACCTATGCGGTGGAACTGGCAACCCCTCATCAGGCCGATCGCTTGCAACGCAGTTATCCGGATTTTTTTCCCGCCACGTTCAGCGAGGTGGAACTGCTGGTCGTCGTGGAGGGTTCACGCAGCAATACAAAAAAAGAGAGATACGATGAAGTGTGTAAGTTCGCTGCGGCACTGATGGATAAGCGGGAAGTCGCTCAGAAAATACGAAACATTTCCTTTTGGTGGGGGCAGGTTGAGAACGGCTGCGGCAACTTCACCCGTTACTCGGTCAGTCATAAGCAGCAACCGTAGCTTCAAATATTAATGATTTGCCCATTTTGAAGCAGTAAGTGGGCCCCAGGCCATCCTGCGATTCGCTGTGGTTGCTCGCCGTGAATCGGGACCACTGTCGCACCTCCGAACGCCCGGCGGAATTGCTGCAAGGGTCCTGAATCGGCATGCCCAGACGTGTGACACAGTTCCATCGGAATCGACCGCCTCTCCAGCCAATCCAGCAACGGCCTGTACCTTTCGTCCTTCAGATACCCACCCCACACCGACACGATCAGTCGGCCGATCTTCAATCCCTCCATCGCATCCAACTCGCGCATCATACTCGGCCGGAACAGCATCACCGATCGACCCGCCTCAGATGCGATGCCTTCGGCGTAGATGCGGTACGGCTTTAGTGGCTTCACCAAATCCAATCGGTCATCTTGAATGATGCGGCGCTTCTGGCCCTTCGGCAGGAACACACGTATGTCCCGCCAACCAGCCTGGGGGATGTGCTCATTGCCCGTCGCACGCAGGATGTGATTCGTGTAAACGTCGAGGATGAGTTGGCGGTTCGCCTTGCGGCAGGCCTTGTACAGCGTGACCAGCCGATCGATGTTCTGGCCCGACGCCCACACCTGCACCAGGCCATCGGTCTGCTCGAACATCTCGACGAACTTCGGCACCAAGTCTTCCTCGCTTGGAAAGCCCTGCTCCGTCTCCGGCCGACCCAGTGTCGTGCCCTCCATCAGCAGCACATCCACATCCCGCGGCGGGTCGGCGATGAGTTGCTCGACCAGCTTGGCCTTCCGGCCATGGGCGCGGAAGTCGCCGGAGTAGAACAGCCGCTTGCCGTCCGCCTCGACCAGCACGGCGTAGGCGTCGTAGGCGGAATGATCGACGAGGTACGGCGTGATCGTGAACGGGCCGAGCACGATCGGCTGGCGGTGTGCCATGTGGATAACGTGTTGCAGTTTTAGGCCCGCTGGGGTGAACAGGTCCGCGGCTTCGAGGATGGCCTGCGCCGCGTGGCCGATAAGGAACGTCGTCTCCGGCGGCAGGCGGTGGGCTAGGCCGTAGTGATCCTGATGCGGATGGCTGATGACAACGCCGAGCAGCGACGGGTCGGGCTTGTCGAACCCGGGTACGGGGTGCAGCGGCACAGCGTCCGCGTCGGGTGCGTCTAGGGGCAGGCCGATGTCCAGGACGATGCGCTTGCCCTGCGCTTCGATCTCGACGCAGGTGCCGCCGATCTCTTGCGTGCCGCGATGGATGCAGAATCTCACGAGAGGGATCATCTAGTGGCCGCCTGACCACAGCAAGTCAGACTCTGTCACACGATGACAACCAAGGCGCTTTGCAACCAGATTTTTTGAGCACCCACAATCTTAGGCTACGACCACGCGCGTGACCCCTCGTGCCATCGCTACATGTCCCACTGCTACGCAGCCAACTTCCCCTCCTTCTTCAATATCCAGGACACCTACTACGAGCCACACACCCAGTGGGATGAGTCACACGTCCAGCTCTTCAGGGCCTTCCTCGCCGCGTTCAAGGAGGTCGGGGGCAACCACTTCCTGCGGCTGTTCGCAATGAGCGACTTCAAGAAGGAGCACCACGCCTTCTGGGTTCACGTGTGTGAGCTGGCGAGGGAGGCGGGTGTGCCCCCGGTGGTGTTTACCAAGACGAGGGCTTGTGTGGAGGCTTTGGCGGTGCATGTGACGCGTATGGTGATCTCGAGGGATAATTCTGCGAGGTGGGATTTTGGTAGCCCCGCGTGGGTTGCGGATGACACGGTCATTGCGGAGTACAAGTTGAGATACCCCAGCGTGGTGACCTCTGCGATGGTGGTGGATGAGCGTGATATCGAGGAGGTGGAGGCTGACTTTTACATCGCCCACCACGGTAAATACAGCCACCTTAACTTTGATAGGCGGATCACACAGGAGCGTGTGATTGAGATTGTGGGGAAGAAGCGTGGGTGTACGCCTGCACACCGGTGTGTGGGGTGTCCTACGGCGTGTATGGTGCATCAGAAGAGGGCGGTAGAAGTGGGATTGTCGATGGCTGCGTGATTCGGCCCCGCGGCAGATCAGGACACGGAGCGAGGGCGATCTATCGCTTGACACAGACCAAGGAAATCCTGGCAAGCGATGAAAAACCTGAAGTGGGCCCGTGCCAAGGTGGCGCGTAGGAGGAAGCGCAAATCCCCCACATCAATAAGGGAGATGACGTTAATCATGGCAACTCGGTCTGCGGCAGTTTTACCATTGCGTTTCGTCATTGATCAAGGTGACCACGAAGGTCAATAGGCTGCATGGGGTTGAATGTCACGTTGATGGCTGCTCAGCTCCTTGGGTTAAGGGATTCTATGGGGAGCCTCTGGCCCTGTTGCAACCCTCCGATATTCGGCGCGTGCTAGGCACTTCAGCCCCTCGAGTTGATCCGCTACATTCTACCGGCTGGAAACCTGTGAATCGCCACGGATGGTGATCTCGGTCGCGCATGAGGCCGCTCGAGTGGTCTTGCTCGGCTACTGCTACAAGTTCTCGCGTCATAATCTCACGCTCGCCGAGTTCTTCGCCTGCCTGATCGTGCGCAAGATGATAGGCAAGGCCTACCGACGCACAGAGGACCTGCTGCGCGACACCAACTGGTGCCAGCAATCAGGCTTGACCAGGGTGCCCTATCACGCCACACTATGGCGCGTGACAAGATGGCGGGTGTGCGGTCAAGGATCAAGGCCACCGCTGGTTGCCATGGCGCCAAGCCCGCGACCGGCTGCTACCGACGACTGATGCGCGATAACTCCAAGGCAGCCAGGCCGGCAAACCCTACGGCCAACGCGCGCAGGCCGAGAGAGTGATGAGCATGCTCAGAGGTGGTCCCCAAATCTTGGACAGCCGGTTAAGGTGTGCTGGCCCGATGATTTGAAAGGACCCTGTGATGACCAAACGACGACGTTTTTCTGCCGAGTTCAAGGCCAAGGTGGCGCTCGAGGCGTTGCGTGGCGAGCTGACGGTGGCGGAGATTGCCAAGAAGCACGACGTGCACCCGAACATGATCAGCGCGTGGAAGAAGCAGGTCACCCAAGAGGCGGCCCAGCTGTTTGCCCGTGGGGCTTCCAATACTCAGCAGGCGTCTGATGAGCAGATCAAGGAGCTGCACGCGAAGATCGGGCAGCTGACGGTCGAGACGGACTTTTTAAAAAAAGGGTTGGGACCACTACTGTCCCAACGTCTGACCGCCAATTTGCCATAAGTGCCTGCCAATCATCGGGCTGCGAGAGATCATGGCCTGCATCGACTTGAACTTGCTCCGACCATGTGGCCTTTCCTTCAGTCAAGGAGAGGCGCATGTATCT
>JBGTLW010000115.1:0-8839 GCA_041743835.1 Phycisphaeraceae bacterium
CCGTTTAGCCGCGGGCATCAGCCCGCGCTCCCCCCTGCGCGCCCCCTGAGCGCCCCCGCGCTCACGACATCAACGGCCGTGAATCCCGCGGCGCCACGACTTCGGTACACAGCGCCGTGGCGATGCGGTGCAGGTCGGTGCAGAGCTCGGTGACACGTTCGTCGGTCTGGGGTTTGGATGAGCCGTCGCCGTGGTAGTCTTCGCCGACGGTGTACACGAAGCGTGGCACGATGATGCAGCGGAAGTCGAGCATGAGGCTGTTGGCCAGCGACATGACGGACATGTAGCTGCCGCGACCGCCCGCGGCACACATGAAACCGACCACTTTCCCAGACCATGCCTTGCCGGTGAGCTCGACCAGGTTCTTGGTCGCGGCGCTCACGTCGAAGTTATAGATGGGCACCGCAAGCAGGATGGCCTGCGCTTCTTCGATGGCCTGCCTGACCAGCACCGCATCGGGGGCCGCATACGCAGGCCCCGCGTCGCAGAGGGGCAGCGTCAGTTCGCGGAGGTCCAGGGCCTGTGTTTGCGCACCCAATGCGGTCATCGCCGCAGCGGCGTGTTGTGCCAGCGCGGCGGAACGGCTGTCGGGGTTCAGCGAGCAGGAGACGATCAGTGCTTTCATCGGTGGGTATCGCGGCGGGCCGCGCGCTCAGGGGGTTGCGGCGGCGGTCTGGTTGATGACTTCGCCGGGCCGGGGATCGCGGATCAGGACACGGTCGCCCTCTTCCAGCCCGCTGACGATCTCCACCAGCGTGTCGGAGGCGCGCCCGATCTGCACCGGCTGCCGCCTGACGCGTGAGCCGGACGGTACGTAGCAGAACCGCTGATCGCCCTCGGTGAACACCGCCTGAATGGGCACGGCCAACGCGTGTTCCACGCGCCCGGTGAAGATGTCGCCCGTGCAACGCATCGCTGGCTTAAGGCCTTCGATACCCTCGGGGAGTTCGATGCGGACGCGGTACTCACGCAGGTTGGGGTTCCACCACCCCCCATCATCGGGGGTGACAGCTTTGGAGATCACTTGGCCTTGGACGGGGGCGCCCGCGCGGGCGTCGATGGTCAGCGTGGCCGACTGCCCCTCCTCTACCTGGCTGATCAGCGCCTCGTGTACGCGCACCGTCGCCACCATCGAACGGGTGTCCGGCAGCAGGATCAGCGTCTCGCCGAGGCGGACGCTTCGGCCCTCGGCGATCGGTTCGCCGCGACGATTGGACCCCACCGACGTGGCGTACACCACCAGCCCGTCCTGCGGCGCGGTGATGGTCGAGTTCACCAACTGCTGCTCGAGGTCCACACGCCGCTGCACTCGGATCTGGTACTGAAGCGTCTCGGACGCCACGTTGGACCGCATCTTCTCAAGCGAGCTCTCGTTCTTGCTCAGCGTGCGCTCGAGTTCGGCCTTCGCCTGCTCGACATCCGACTTGTACTCCTGCTCGTCCTTCACGAACTCGTAGTTGTTGTAGATCTCCTTGTCGAGTTCGGCCGTGGCAAGCGCCTGGGTCGCGTCAATCTGTTCAAGCTCGGCGTCCTCCAGCTCATTGAGTGAGATGAACTTCTGGGTGTACAACTCCTGGCTGAGGATGTAGTCACGCTTGGCACGCTCCAGACGCCGGACCGCCTTGTTGATCGCGAGGTCAAGCTCGTTGCGCTCCTGCACCAGATCGCCCTTACGCCAACGCAGCAGCGTCAACTCCGCAAGCGAGTACGTGACTTCTGCGGCCCGGCGGGCGGACTCGGCCTCGCTGATCTCGATCGCGAGTTCCTGCTCGGCGCTGATCTTGGATGCGCGAGCCTGTTCCTCAGCCAGCCGGGCCTGATCGAGCTTCTCGGTGGTCTCATCCAGGTCCAGCCGGATCAGCACGTCACCGGCCTTCACCCGGCTGCCCTCGGGCACGATTTCGATGATCGCGGGCCTGCCGTTGACACGGCTCTTCACCTCGACCTGATTTTTCGACTCCAGCTCGCCGGTCGCGGTGATTTTCAGGTCGAAGCTGATCGGTATGACCCGGTAATAGTCCGATGAGGTCACAATCACAGCTTCGCCGGTATCAGATTTCCCGCCGAGGCTGAAGAACAGCACCACGATCAGCAAGACGGGGACCAACGCCGCAGCCGCAAGCGCCCGACCCCATCGGAAAGGGCGCTTGGGTGGTGCGTGGGTTGTGAAAGCGTCAGACATCATTGAGGTCAGCCGCGGGTTCGGCGGCTCCCGCGTCAAGCGGGCCTTTCTCGGGTTGGTCGGGGTCAACGGGGACAATCAATTCGCCCGGCGGAAGCCATCGGCCGTTCGCATCGACCCGCATCTGGCCGGTGTCCAGCAGGTACTGAAGGAAGCTCTGCCGCAACTCCGCTTCTGCCTGGTCGCGTCGGTTCCGCGCGTCGAGCAGGTCTTCCTGCGCTTCGATCACGCGGCGGGGCCCCTCGGTCCGCTCACGTAATCTTACGCCAATAGCCCGGCGCTCGGCCAGTTCCACGTTCTTTTCTTGCAGCGCCAAGTTGTATTTCGCCTGCTGGATGCGGCGGATGGACCGGCGGACCTGAAGCGAGACCTGGTCGGTCTGCACCGCCAGCGCCCGCCTGCTCCGCTCAAGCCGGATCAAAGCGGCGCGATAGCCGGAGAACTCGACCATGCGGTCCAGCGGAAGGTCCAGCACCGCGCCCACGGCGTAGCGGCCGTCGCCGGGTTCAAAGTCCACCCCGCCCCGATCCTTGTCGGCGTCGGTTGGGATATTGATCGACGCGTTGACGTCCAGGTCGGGGAGCAGCCGATTCTTCGCCACACGCGACACACGCACCGCGTCGTCGACCTGATCCGCAGTGGTCTGGAGGTCCAGCCGGTACATGTGCGCGGCAAGGATGGATTTGGTCTGATCGAGCTGAGGCTCGGGCACCACAATCACCTGTGGCACGATGCGCAGGTTCTGGGTCGTCGGCATGCCGATGCGGATCTTGAGCGCGTCGAGGTTCGCGGTGTATGACTCGCGTTGATTCAGCAGGTTGGATCGGCCAAAGAGCACCTGCTGCGCCGCGTCCTCCGCACGGAAGTAGGCTTCCATGCCCGCCTCGGCCAGCGCCTCGAATCGTTCGGCGAGCCGTTCAAGGTTTTCGAGTTGCACCTCCTGGTTGCGGATCTGCTGCTGCTGCCGGAGCAGTCCGAAGTAGGTGTTGGCGATGTCCACGAAGAACTCGCGGCGGAAGCGCTCAAAATCACGCGAGGCGTAGATCAGGTCGCGCTCGGCCTGGATCAGGTCTTCCCGCGCGACCCGGCCCGCGCCCCGCAGCAGGGGCAGGTCCAGCGACGCGGAGAGCGCAGCCCGTTGCGTCTCACCGGGGCCGGTGTTCGTGGATGCTTCGCGGAGCAGGTTGACATAGCCGACCAGTGCCGAGGCGCTGACCGACCCGCCATAGGGCAGGCGCTGGGTCACGGTGAACTCGTTGACCAGACTCAGCGAGGTGTCGAAGTCGCCGGACTCGGGTGTGCCCGTGACGGCCGCGGCCACGGTGTCGAAGAACCGGGGGCCCCAGAGGTGTCGCTCGATGATCAGGCCCAGCGCGGTCAGGAACAAAGACTCCTTCGCGGAGCGGTAGTCCGGGCTGTGGGCGATGGCGTAGCTGATCAGTTCCTGCAGGTCGAGTTCCACCGCGCCCTCGGGGCTGTCCAGCGGCTGGGGCAGGACGCCAAGGTCGATCGCGGCGGTGTCGGGGTCTGCACGCTCGACGGGTAGCTCGGCTGCGTCGGGGTTGCGGGTCGTGGGACGGGTTTCATAGACCGAGTCGCCGCGGTTGTCGCTGGGACGGGCCACCACCCGGCCCGGGTCGTTGGTCGCCTGGCCAAAGGCCTGGGCCTGACGCTCGGCGATCATGCGATCCACCGACGCGTCGAGGCGATCCAGCCGGCCTCCGCACCCCCAAGCCAGTGCGCACACCAGCGCACAAGCTGAAAACTTCATCCACAAACCGCGCATCGGTCCATTGTACCGACAGACGCGATCCGTGCCCGCCTCTGCAACCGCCAGCCACCGCCCCGCATTGCGGATCATAAGACCCGTGCTTATGGTGTGATCCACGACCCGACCACCCCTAGAGGCGGACATGCCCACGATCAGCTACGACGGCCAGAGTTTTTCGATCGACAGCCGGCGGCTCTGGCTTGCCAGCGGCGCGATCCATTACCCCCGCGTGCCCCGCGGGTTGTGGCGGGACCGCCTGCGTGCTGCGCGTGAAGCGGGGCTTAATTGCATCGAGACCTACGTGTTCTGGAACGCGCACGAGCGGCAGCCCGGCCGGTTCGATTTCTCGGGCGATCTGGACCTGCGCGCTTTCATCGAGATGGTCGGGCAGGAGGGCATGTTCGCGATCGTGCGGCCCGGACCCTACATCTGCGCCGAGTGGGATTTTGGAGGGCTGCCCGCGTGGCTGCACCGCGAGGCGCGCGACAAGAAGACCGGCGAGTTCAAGCTGCGGCAGAACTTCCAGCCATTCATGGAAGCCAGCTCGCGTTACCTGCGGGCGGTGATGGAACAGGTAAAGGATCTTCAGATCACCACCCCGCGCGAGGGCCGTCGGCATCCTGCGCCGGTGGGCAACGTTCCCGGTGAGGCGGCTGGCGGTTTCCATGCGGGGCTGCGCAGCACCTGTGGCGGGCCGATCCTCCTGATGCAGGCCGAGAACGAGTGGTTCTCCCACAACCCCGACGAGGGGCAGGCGTACCTGCTGGAGATGGCGCGTTACCTGCGGGAGAACGGCTGCTCGGTCCCGGTGATCGCCTGCAACCAGCTCTGGCAGACCGTGCCCAACACGATCCACACATGGAACGCCTCGGCCCACCTCGCGCCGAGCCTGCGCCAACTCGCCGTGGTGCAGCCCAACGCGCCGCGTGTGGTCAGCGAGTATTGGTCCGGCTGGTTCGATCAATGGGGTGGTAAGCACAACGACAACGTCACGCCCGGCAAGCACTACTACCGCCTCGCCTCTATGCTGGCGGCGGGGGCACAGGTCAACCACTACATGTTCCACGGCGGGACGACCTTCGGTCACTTCGGCGGTCGCACGGTCAACGGCAAAGACTGCTTCATGACCACCAGCTACGACTACGACGCCCCGCTGCACGAGGGCGGTGGCCGTGGGGTCAAGTACGCGATGACCAAACGCATCTGCACCTTTGCGACGCAGTTCGCATCCGTCCTGTCGGGGCTGGAGGCCGCGCCCGATCAGGCGTGCATCGCTCAGGATGAAGTGGACCACCCGCTGTCGGTGGTCCACCTCCGTGGCACACAAGGCGAAGCGGTCTTCCTGCTCCGCAGCGAGAAGGACAAGACCCGCGACACCCGGATCATGCTGCCCGAGGGGATCACGCTGCCGGTCCACCTCGGCGACGACCGAGCCGCGTGGCTGCTGTTGCACACCAACCTCGGCGGTGTCGCCACGCTCGATTTCACCAACCTGCGGCCGTTCGCGTTCCTCGATCGCAAGATGCTGGTCCTCTTTGGCCCGGCGGGGAGCGAGGGCATCGTCAGCATCGATGGCACAGCGTTCCACATCAAGGTTCCCACCGGCAAGGAACCCGCAGTGGAAACGCACGAGGCACTGGTCGTCGTCGTGCTCAGCGAGCAGATGGTCGATGCCGCCCTGCCCACCGCCGAGGGGCTGGTCGTCGGCACGGATCGGCTCGATGAGCAGGGGCAACCCGTGCCACTCAAGGGCTGGCCCAAGATCGCCACCATCACGCTCGATGGCAAGGTGAGCAGCGAGCCCGCAACGCCCGCACGCCTGCCCCGCGCACCGAGGCTCACCCAGTGGAGCAGCGCCGACTGCGAGGCTTTTGTCACCGGAGAGGCCGAGGCGTACCAATCCTTTGAAGGCCCGGCCTCGCATGAGGCGCTGGGCTGCGACTACGGCTACGGCTGGTACAAGCTCGACATCCCCAAGCAGAGCCTGCCGCGCGGGAAAGCCCGGCTGCTGTTCCCCGGCGGGAGCGATCGCCTGCACATCTACACAGAGGGCAAGTGGCAAGCGGTCGTCGGCACCGCGGCGCAGGATGAGCCGACGACTTTCAAGGTCGCCAGCCCGATGGTGGTGCTCTCCGACAATCTGGGCCGGATGAACTACGGCCAGCATGTCGGGCAAGACCTCAAGGGCATCCCGCACCACCTGATGCAGGTCACGCCTATCCGCATGGGCAAACCCACCGTGACCGATTCGCCCGCAGGTGATCCATTCGTGCTCAGCGATCTGGTGTACGACCGACGCAAGGGCGACCAGGCCCCCGCGCAGACCCTGACGTGGACGGTCAAGCCCGAGGGACGCAAGCCCGTCGTGCTGGATATCAACGGCCTACCGGTCGGCTTCGTGCTCAAAGTCAACGGCCAACCCCTCACGTTCTACAACCCCGGGCCACACGCCCGCTTCCTCCGCGTCGTACTCGATCTAACCACCGAAGGCCCGTTCACCGGCGGGAAGAATCAGCTCGACTTCGTGCTGTTCGCCCCGCTGCCCAGCGACGCTGACTTGGGCGCGCAACTGCGGCTGTTCCAGGCAACTCGGGTGGTCACGCACAAGGCCACGTGGTCCTTCACACCCATGGCCGTTCCAAGCGCGGATGCCTTCGCGCCAAGCGTCCCCGACAAGCGCGTCGGCCAACCCATGTGGTATCGCGCCAGCTTCAGTGTCAAGGCAACGCAAGCGCCGCTGTTCCTCGTGGCCAGGGGCTTAAGCAAGGGCCAGCTCTATCTCAACGGCCACAACATCGGGCGGTACTTCATCGCGGATGAGCAAGGCAAACCCAAGGGGCCACAGAAGCACTACTACCTCCCCGAGCCCTGGCTGAGGCTGGACGCTCCCAATGAGCTCACCATCTTCGACGAGCAGGGCCACAAGCCCACCGGCTGCAAGCTGAGCTACCGGCCACTCGGGCCGTGGCACTGAGGGCGTGTTTATCGCCAACCGTACTCATGCACTGTCAGAACCATCCTGTGAGACCGTGTCCATCAGGCGATGTACAATGATGCTGTATAGGTAACGCCCACGGGAACCTCATCATGGTGCGCACACAAATCTATCTCACGGACGAGGAACGAAACGCCTTGGCCGCAATGGCGAGGGCGACCGGCAAGAAGCAGAGCGAGTTGATCCGCGAGGCTGTGGATCAGATGATCGAACGCTCGGATGTCAACCGCAGGCGGGACGTCCTCACTCGCGCGGCCGGTCTTTGGAAGGACCGAGATGACCTCCCCGACTTCCGGCAACTCCGTCAGCAGTGGGACCGGGGGTAGCGATGGCTCAGCCGGTGCTGGTGGATACGGACGTGATGATTGACTACCTGCGGGGTGTCGCGCCGGCGGTGCGATTCATCCAGGCCCATGCAGATCGGTTACCCCTGCCCGCAATCGTCGTCGGTGAGTTGTGTGCCGGGGTGCGGGATGGCGAGGAACGGGATGTGCTTGACGCCATGACCGCAGCATTGGACATCGTGCCTATCACCGCCAAGATCGCGGCCGACGGCGGCCTGCTCAAGCGCGAATTCGGCAAGTCACATGACCTGAGCCTGGCCGATGCCATCATCGCCGCCACCGCAAAGCAACGCGACGCTGAGCTCGCCACGCTCAACGTCAAACACTACCCGAAGTTCCCCCGCCTCAAGCCCGCCTACAAACGCAGCTAACGCCGATGGCAAAACCACGCCACCGGCCCTAAGATTGGATGATGGCTGAATCCACTACTAAATCCAAACTCGAAGTCGTCGAGCCCATCGGGGCCCGCGTGCTCATCCGCAAGGACGAGGACAAGAAGCAAACCAAATCGGGCATCCACCTGCCGGACAAGATCGAGATCCCTACGCTCACAGGGCGTGTGGTGACGGTCTCGGCCGAGGTCTCGTCCGACGAGAAGTACCCGATCGCCCAGTACGACCGCGTGTTGTTCAACCCCAAGGGCGCTATCCCGGTGGACTTCGAGGGGGACAACAGGCTGTTTGTGGTGCCGATCGAGAACATCGTCGCGGTGTTCCGCAAGGCCGAATGATCCACGCAACAAGGCTGATGCCAAGCCGACCCGTGCCACGCCGCGAAGCTGCGACACCACAACGCGGGTAGATTCCGGGGCAGCGGACCCGATGACCGACTCAACGCACACAACCCCTTCTGTACCAGCCATGCGTGGTGGATGGTATGTGGCAGCGTTGGGCCTGACGCTGCTGGGGCTGGGGCTGTCGATCTATCTGACCCTCGCTTCACTGTCTGCCGCAGGAGCCGCGGGTTGTGGCCCGGGCTCCGGGTGTGCGCAGGTGCTGGGCAGCGATTGGTCCAGCGTGCGTGGTGTGCCCGTCGGGTTGTTCGCGGCCGTGACCTACCTGTTCATGCTCGGGGCGCTGCTCTGCCTGCGTCACCCAGCGTTCGCGGTGCGTCGAATAGCTGGGCTGTCTGCGGTCGGCGCGGCCGGGGCGATCCTGGCCGCAGCCGGATGGTTCACCTATCTTCAATCGGTGGAGTTGCAAACCTGGTGCATGTACTGCGTCGCCGCGCATGGCAACGGGATGGTGCTGGCGGCGCTGGTGCTGGGGGCCGCGGTCCGGCACGATGGTCGCGCGCTGCTGCTGGGGTTGCCCGTGGGCATGACGCTGGTGGTGGTGCTGGCTCTTGTGCAGATCAACACCCCCGCGACGGTGTACCGCCTGCCCGCGCCCGCGCAGGGCGATTATGACCTACGCGATGCGGCCGGGAGGCGTGTCGGGCTGCTTGGCGGGCAGTTGGCACTTGACCTTGCGCACGAGCCGATGTCGGGCAACGCCGACGCGCGTTACGTCGTCGCGTTGATGTTTGACCACGCGTGCCCGATCTGC
>JBGTLW010000116.1:0-10593 GCA_041743835.1 Phycisphaeraceae bacterium
GAGTCGGCCCAGAAGAAGTGGCGACGGCTCAACGGCCACGAACTGATCGGCGACGTCATCGCCGGCATCACCTTCACCGACGGAGTCAAACAACACGCCGCCTGATCAAACTTCATCCACAGCTTTTGACAATATCTCCCCCTCCGGCAACCCGGCGGGTGAGCCTTACGACGCGCACGCAAGCGCTTTCAACCCCGCCTCCAGCTACCCCGGCAACACCTGGACCGAGGCCGAACGCCTCGCGGAGCAGGCCCACGAGTACTTTCAGGCCGGTCACTGGCAGCGGGCAGCCGATGCCCTGTGCGATGCGTTGGCAGTCAACCCCGATCAAGCCGAGTGGTGGTACGGCCTGGGCGTGACATTGGACGCGATGGACCGCTTCCCCGAGGCGGCCGAGGCATTCGAGAAGGTCATCGCCCAGCGTGGTCCCGACACATCCGTGATGCTGCAACTGAGCAACGCACAGATCAACGCCGGCCAGCCGGAGCGTGCGCGGCAGACGCTGGAGCGCACACTGGAACTGGACCGGCAGTGTGAGGCGGCCTACTGCCAACACATCCTGGCCTGTGCCCTGATGGGCGACCACGATGAGGCGGAGGTCAGCTTCTACCTTGCCCGGCAGATCACCGAGGCCTGCCCAGCCTGTCTGGATCATCTGGGTCGCTCCTTCGCCATGCGACGGGACCACAACCGATCGATCGCCTGCTGGCAGGCGGCGCGCCAACTGGACCCCGGCTACCCCGGCCTCGGCGCGAACCTCGCGCGGGCTTACCAGCGGTCCGGCCAACCACACCGTGCCCTGGCCTTATACATGCACGAACTGCGGCAGGACCCGGGGAACCGGCAACTGCTGATCGATCTGGCGAGCCTGCTCTGTGAACAGGGC
The DNA here is from genome assembly GCA_041743835.1 of Phycisphaeraceae bacterium. Taxonomy (GTDB): domain Bacteria; phylum Planctomycetota; class Phycisphaerae; order Phycisphaerales; family Phycisphaeraceae; genus JBGTLW01. Next base: position 887 of record JBGTLW010000116.1, read on the forward strand.
CGACCCGTGGAAGCAAGCGAGAAGCTCCGCCGCGCGTTGGAGCTCGACGCATTGGATATTGAAGCGATGGTTGCGCTGGGCGATGTGTACCTCACGCTTGGCCAACCCGAACTGGCACGGAAGCGGTTCTCCCAGGCAGCAGGCCTTGAGCGGGGCTGGCCGGGGGTGCAGTTGGGGCTTGCGTCTGCCTGCCTCGCGATGGGTGACACCCCCGGAGCCATCCGGCACGCGGTGGCGGAGATGGCAACCGACGGGCAGTCACCCAAGCAGGCTCTGCAATTGGCGAATCTGCTGCTCCAGTTGCGGGAGCATGGCCGCGCAGCCGACTGGCTCGGACCGATGGTTGAAGGCAACGACCCGCTGCTGATCGACGAACCCGATGCCTATGTCAAGGGCCTGCATCTGCTGGGTCTGGCGCGGCTGTCGCTCGGTGAAGCCAAGGCCGCAGCCGTAACGTTCCGCCGGGTGTTGCGTGTCGGCGGGCACAACGACCTTGCGTTGCGTAGCCTCGCCGAGGCCTATCTTCAGTCGGGCCGTTTGGCGCGGGCTTCAGCGATCTGCCGCGCTGCGCTGCGAGACAAACCGCTGGACCGCTCGCTGTGCAAGCTCAGCCGGCGAATCCGTCTGACGGCCCTGCGCTCCCGCACGGGCTTCTGACCCCCACACCGCACAACTCGGATTCGCCTTATGCTCTTGGCGGCATCGGCGGGTTGTGACTCTACCCGAACAACCCTCTCCCGCTTTACACCCGCCCCGCCGCGACTACCATGGCCCCGCCATGATCGACCTCAAAGACCTGCGAGCCAATCCCGACAAGTACCGCCAGGGCGCCGCCAACAAGGGCAGTGCCGTGGACCTCGACGCCCTGCTCGCGGTAGATGGCGATCTCCGCGCCCTGATCACACGACAGCAGGAACTGGTCGCGGAGAAGAACCGCATCGGCAAGGAGATCGGGCAGGTCGCGGGGCAGATCAGCAAAGCCACCGGCGATGCAAAGGCTGCGCTGCAAGCTCAGATGAAGGCCTTGCAGGCCCGCCCCAATGAAATCAAGGCTGAAGAAGCCACGCTCGTGGACAAGGTCCGAGAGTTGGAAGCCAGCCGCGATGCCATGTGGCTGGATATCCCGCAGCCCGCAGACCCGGATGTGCCCGTCGGCAAGAGCGCGGCCGACAATGTCGAGATCAGCCGTTGGTCCCCCCCGGGCTTCGACTTGGCCAAGACCTTCGAGCAGAACAAGGGCTTCAAACCCAAGACCCACATCGAGTTGATCGAGTCGCTGGGGCTGGTGGACTTTGCACGCGGTGTGAAGATTGCTGGGTCACGCAGCTATGTCCTCGTCGGCGATGGCATGCGGCTGCACAACGCCATCCTCCGCTACGCCTTCGACCGGATGACCAACGACAACGGCTTCACGCCCATGAGCGTCGCGGACCTGGTCCGACACGAGATGATGGTCGGCACCGGGTTCTTCCCCCACGGCCGAGACCAAGTGTACGACGTCGCCAACCCCACCGGGGACTACGGCCTGGCGCTCTCGGGCACGGGCGAGGTCGGGCTAATGGGCTTCCATCAGGATGAGATCATCCCCGAGGACGGGTTGCCCAAGCGCTACACGACGGTCTCCACCTGCTTCCGCCGGGAGGCTGGGGCGCACGGCAAGGACACTGCGGGGTTGTATCGCATCCATCAGTTCGACAAGGTAGAGCAGGTGGTGATCTGCAAGGCGGATGAGGCGGAAAGCCGGGCGTGGCACAAGAAGATGATCGGCTACGTCGAATCGCTGTTGCAACAACTGCATTTGCCGTACCGCCTGTTGCAGTGCTGCACCGGCGATCTTGGGCCGAAGAACGCAGACATGGTGGACATCGAGTGCTGGATGCCCGGCCGGGGCGCCACCGCGACGGATGGGACACCCACCGGGGATTTCGGCGAAACCCACTCCGCCAGCCGGCTGTACGACTATCAGTGTCGGCGTCTGAACATGCGGTACCAGACCACGGATGAAAAAGGCAAGAAGCAGACCCTGTTCTGCCACAGCCTCAACAATACCGTTGCCGCCAGCCCGCGGATACTGATCCCCATTCTGGAGATGTATCAGAACGCCGACGGCAGCGTGACGGTGCCCGAGGTGCTTCGGCCGTACATGAACGGGCAGTCACGCATTGGGTGAAAAGCCTGAACGCGCGGCCCGTCAAGAGCCTCCGAGGCTGTCAAAATGGCTGGACACGGCTCAAACGAAAAAACCGACTCGTCGACCGCACGGCTTCTAAGTTGCTTCTAAAACTTGCTTTATAATTGTCAAGTTGACGCGAGTCATAGTTTCCTCTATGCTGGTGGGTTATGCCATCTTCCACAAAATCCAAGAAGCCGACGCGGTCGCCGCGCGCTAAAACCGTTGCCAACCCCGCCCCGACAGCCCGCTCCCCCAAGCTCAAGAGCAGGGTCGCACGGGAGGGGATCAGCCCCGCGTCCTCCATCACCAACTACACCACCGCCCTCCGCTGGCTGTACGACCACACCGACCACGAGCGCCTGCGGCTGGTCCGGTACAACGAGCGCACCTTCAACCTTGGCCGCATGAAGAAGCTGCTGGACCTCATGGGCAACCCCCATGACCAGATCAAGTGCGTCCACATCGCGGGCACCAAGGGCAAGGGATCGACCTGTGCCATGATCGCCTCCATGCTCGAGAACTGCGGCTACACGGTCGGCCTCTACACCAGCCCACACCTCATCGACCTCCGCGAACGCATCACGATCAACAGCCACATGATCTCTTACAACGACATGGCAGAGGCGTTCAAAAAGATCGCCGCGGTCGAGGGAGCCTTCAAGGACCAGCCGCCCACGTTCTTCGAGATCATGACCGCGGCCGCGTTCCAGTACTTCGCAGACCAGGCGGTGGATATCGCGGTACTCGAAACCGGCCTCGGTGGTCGGCTCGACTGCACCACCGTCTGCAACCCGCTGGTCACCGCCATCACCTCCATCTCCAAGGACCACACCCACCTCCTTGGCAATGAGCTGACCGAGATCGCGCGCGAGAAGGCGGGCATCTTCAAACGCGGTGTTGCCGCGTTGTCCGTTGAGCAGGAGCCCGACGTCGCCGACGTGTTCCGAACCGTCGCGGCCGAGGTCGGCACGGAGGTTCAGTTCACCGGCAAGGACCTGGACTTCTCCCACCGCTTCGAGGCAAACAAGGAGCTTGGCCCCCACTCACGGGTCAGCCTCACCACCGAGCGCTCACGCTTCGAGCACCTCGCGGTGCCACTACGAGGCGAGCATCAGGCCCACAACTGCGGCTTGGCGCTGGCGGTACTCGATCGGCTCAAGCTCCACGGCTACGACCTGCCCGAGGACAAGGTCATCGCCGGCCTTGCCAACACCAAGCTCGACGGCCGGATGGAGCAGGTCTGGACAGAACCCCGCATCATCATCGACGGCGCCCACAACGCAGCGTCTGTCGCTGCGCTCATCAAGGCGCTGGGGGCCCACGTCAGCTACGACAGCCTCGTGCTGATCTTCGGCTGCGGCCAGGACAAAGACGTGCGTGGCATGCTCAAGCAGGTCTCGCTCGGTGCGGACAAAATCATCTTCACCCGTGCCAAGAATAACCCACGGGCCGAGGAACCCTCGGACCTGCTCACACGGTTCAACGAGTTGTCGGGCAAGATGGCGCAGACCGCCCCGGACCTCGAATCCGCGCTCAAGCTCGCCGCCCGCGCGGTGTCGCGTGAAGACCTGATTGTGGTGACCGGCTCGTTCTACCTGGCTGGGGAAGCACGCAAGTACTTCCACGACGTCCAGACCCGACGCGCACGCCAACAATCCTGACCCCCGGAACTCCCCCCGGAAAGTTTCCCGGGGTTCCCCGGACCTCCCCTGTGGACTTCCCCGGCCCACCGCACCACGCGGAACAACCCGAGTTCGACACACGGCGGCCCACGGACACACTATCCTACCGCCCATGCCCCGCAACCCCGACGTTGGCCCGGCTTCGCAGGACCACTGGCTCGCACAACTCGCCGGCCGGTTCATCGTGTTCGATGGCCCCGACGGCAGCGGCAAGACCACACAGTTCCACCGATTCGTCGACGCAGCACAGACCGCGGGCCTGACCGTCTGCGAGGTCCGTGAGCCGGGCGGCACGCACATCGGCGAAGAAATCCGCGACCTGCTGCTGGAGATCAAGGAATACCACGACCGCGAGCCGATGGACCCGGTCTGCGAGATGCTCCTGTTCATGGCCAGCCGGGCCCAGCTCATCGCCCAACGCATCCGCCCAGCCCTGAAGCGCGGGGAACTGGTGCTGGCCGACCGATTCATCAGCTCGACACTGGCGTACCAAGGGACGGCCGGGGGCATCGCGGTCAGCGACATCCTCCGCGTCGGGCAGGTGGCACTGGGGCAGAGTTGGCCGGACCTCGTCGTGGTGTTCGATGTCGATGAGGCGACTGCCGCGACCCGGCTCAACCCGCTGCTGGACCGCATGGAAGCCAAGGGGGCCGCGTTCCACCGCAAGGTACGGCAAGGCTACCTCGACCAGGCCCGTCAGGACGCGGACCGATATCTGGTCATCGACGCGCGGGCCGACACCGACAGCGTATATGCCACCCTGCTCACGCAACTGGAACACCGCGCTAAAACCTGGCGAGCCGGATGACCACGGCCCCGACATAACGCTGTTCCACGTGCAACACCACTTGCGAGCACCCGAGCACACCAGCCGTGCGCACAATGCTGGTGCGTTACGGGGTCTGCGGGTCTTGCCACGCGTCGCGCTCGCGCAGGACATTGGCTACATACGCCCGGGTCTTGGGACCAGCCACACGCTTGATCAGCGCTTCGCTGCTCAGCTTCGGGTGCTGCCGACGGGCGCGGGCGATCGCTGTCGGGCCCATGTGGTAGGCCGCGAGCGCAAGCCGCTCATCCTGATCGAATCGTTTTAGCAGATACGCCAGGTACGTCGTCCCGATGCGCACGTTGTACGCCGGGTCTGTCAGGTCACCCTTGGGGATCTCGGGGTTGCGTTGCAGCACATCGGTCAGCGTGATGGGCGTGATCTGCATCAGGCCCACCGCATCCCGCTCGGATCGCACCGCTGGCCGACCGCTGGATTCGATCAAAACCACAGCCCGCACCAGCGAAACCGGCAAGCCAGTGGACGCCGCGTACTCGCGGATCAACGGCATGTGGTGGTCCACCCGCCACTCGACGTACTCCCCACGCCCCACCCAAAATAACCACATCACCACCACAAACACCAAAGCCGCCAGCCCCGAGGCCAGCGCGGTCCTGCGTCTGTGGTGCCTGTGAGCCATGCCGCGATTCTATCGCATGGCCACTCTCACGATGACGCCCCGAACCGGCCGATAAAACATCATCGGGAAACCTCATGACACAGAAAATCAGCCTGGCATTAACGGTGGTGATCCTCGCGTTGGGCGGCGTGGTGGGCTACCGCCTCGTCAAAGCAGACATCACCACGGAAGCCTACCGGCAGAAGCTCGTTGCGCTCGCGGATGACTTCGAGGAGCTGCGTGGCGAGTACAACACCGCCATCACGCGCACTGCTGTCACCGAGTTGCTGGTCACCAACGGACAGGTGTGTGTGGTGGTGCGGACCGTCGATGGCAAGGAACGGGTGATCCCCACGCCGTACACCACCAAGACCCAGGTCTATGTCGAGTACATGGTGATCGATGGCCGACTGTGGATCCGTCGGGTGTTCGACGACCAGACCGCGCCGCAGCTTGGCGTGGTCGTCGATCCGCAACTCGCGGAGATCGATTGGGACTCGCCCAAGGTCGTGGTCAGCAAGGCAATCTCGCGCAAACTCAGCGAGGGGCGGTGGGTCATCACCGTCACCGGCGACGGCTCGCTGGGTCTCGCCAAAACAGATCGGCCCCAGCCGCTGGAACTCAACCCCACGATCCGCGAGTTCGAGCCCCGCGAGCAGCCCGCCAACACGCAGGTGGACCGTATTAGCCCCGCCGAGGTCATCCGCCGCGGCGTGACGGGCGAATAGATCTGCGAGCACACAACCAGACCCACCGATTCAAACCACCGGACCAAGGTGGTCGTCGGGGCCCAGCGCGTGTCCGCGGATAAATGCGTCGATGGGCATGGGATTGCCGCCGGGCGCTTGGACTTCAACGAGTTGGACCGCGCCATCCTCACACGCGACGCGCCCGGCATCGAGCACGGTGCCCGGGGGCTTGCTTGGAGATGGGGCGTCGGCGACCCGCACACGGCGAAGCAGCAGTATCCCCGCGTCCGTGCCGTCGGCCCTGGCCCACACCACCCGGCAGCCGGGCCAGGGCGTCAGCCCATGCACCCGAGCCCGGACCTGATCGGTCGTCGCGTCGAAACTGACGGTGCCATCCGCCTTGCAAAGTTTCGGGGCTTTGGTTGCCAAGGCTTCATCCTGCACGACGGGGTTGAGCGCGCCACGGCCGAGGTCATCAAGGACCGTGGCCACAGCTTCTGGCCCGAGCCGCGCCAGGCGGTCGTGCAGCTCGCCCGCGGTTTCATCGGGATCGATCGCGAGTGGCACGGCCGCGTACATCGGCCCCGCATCCATGCGCTGCGCCAGGCCGATGACACACACGCCGGTGGTCGTGTGGCCATCGAGGATCGCCCGATTGATGGGGGCCGCGCCGCGGAGTCTGGGGAGCAGCGAGGCGTGAAGATTGATGGCAAGCTGCCCCATCGCATCGATCAGCGGCGGGGAGAGCTTCTGCCCGAAAGCGATGACCACCGAGGCCCGAGCCTCGTAAGCCGCCACGCGAGCGACAAACTCCGGCGTGTTGACATCCGCCACGCGTAACACGGGCAGCCCACGCTCAACAGCCCATGCGGCAACAGGTGTCGGCGTCAACCTGCGATGCCGTCCCGCCGGCCGATCCGGTTGTGAGATCACAGCCGCGACATCGTGCGTAGCGTAAAGCGCTTGCAGTGAGGGAAGTCCGAACTCTCCAGAGCCAAAGAAAAGGATACGCATGGGCTGTTGGGCTTTGGTAGGGGGCGGGGTGTCGGGCCTGGAGCTGCTGCCTGCCTGTGCTATCCGCGCGATTCAGGTGGCCCCATTTTCGAGGGCCTTGATGAGTGTGCGGTTCACCATCCTGTCGAGTTTAGTCATCTTGTCGATGATGAGGACGCCATCGAGGTGGTCGTTCTCGTGCTGCCAGATGCGCGCGGGCAGGTCATCGCTGGTGAGGGTGAAGGGTTGGCCGTGGCGATCGGTCGCGGTAATGGTGATGGCAAGGGGCCGGGTGATGTGGCCTCGGACCTCGGGCAGCGACAGGCACCCCTCCTCGGCCGCCTCCGTCGCCGTGCTGGCTTGAGCCAGACGCGGGTTGATAAAGACCCGGTCGTCCCCCGCCTCCCCGGTGGCGTTGGCCACGAACATCCGCCACGGCAGGCCGGCCTGCGGGGCAGCGAGCCCGACGCCGCGGGCCTCGTGCATGAGCTCAATCATGCGGTCCGCGACGGCCCGGACCTCGTCGGTGACAGCCGTGACGGGGTCCGCCACACGGCGAAGGACGGGGTGGGGGTAGTGGACGATCCGTAAATCGCCGGGGTTCACTGGCATCGGGAGATAGTAAACGGCTGCTGGGGCGGCGACAAATCGTAGTTAATCACTGTATGACAAAGAATTTGGGGGTTGACCGCGGACGCTGTGTATTCTACGCTGTGTCCACGGCCTGACGGTGGTCAGGGCCCCACGGCCTGCGGCGGATCATCTCAGGCAGGCCGATAATCTCCGATTTTTACGTGTGCTGTGGGGGTCTGTTTGTATGGCAACGATCACAAAAAAAGAACTCATTGACTCCATCGCCGAGGCCACGGGCCAAAAACGCGTGGTGGTAAAGAACGTGGTGCAGAGCTTCCTCGACTCGATCATCGTCGAGCTAGGCAAGGGCAACCGCTTGGAGTTCCGCGACTTCGGCGTCTTCGAGGTCAAGCAGCGGCGAGCCCGCCGCGCGCAGAACCCCAAGACCCTCGAAGCGGTCGAGGTCCCACCCAAGCGCACCATCAAATTCAAAGTGGGCCGGCTCATGAAGCAGACCCTCAGCGATGATGAAACGACCGGAGCGGACGCCAGCGACCTCGACGGCGACCTGGATTGACGACCCGCTGGACCGGCGAAGGAGTCCCCGGCCAAGACCCACACGCCCGGATGAGCCGGTTCCTCAACCAACTCAAGGCAGCGCTCGACCATGATGCGGCCCGCGCACTGGGGCGGAAGCTGTGCGCCCTGCCGCACGCGGGCAAGCACGTCACCGCAAATCACCAGCGGCTACTCAACCTCGCCAGCAATGATTACCTGGGGTTGGCGGCGCACCCGAGGCTGCGCGACGCGGCGATCGAGGCGGTGACGCAGTGGGGAACCGGGGGCACAGCCTCGCGGCTGGTGACGGGGCATCTGGAGATTCATCAGCAGGCCGAGCGCGCGTTCGCCGGGTTCAAGCACGCCGAGGCCGCCCTGCTGCTGCCGACCGGGTACATGGCCAACCTCGCGGTCCTCACCACGCTTGCCAAGCCCGGCGACCTCATCTGCATCGACAAACTCACCCACGCCAGCCTGATCGATGCCGCACGCTTTTCGCGGGCAGAGGTCCGCGCCTTCCCGCACAAGAGCACGGAGAAACTTGAGCGTTTGATGAGGCAGCACCGCGAGGAGCAAGTCGACCCGGCGACCAACATCTTCGTTGTAACCGACGCAGTGTTCTCGATGGATGGGGATTGTGCGGACCTGCCCGCGCTGTGCGCGCTGGCCAGAGAGTACGACGCGGTGCTTGTCGTCGATGAGGCGCACGGCACGGGCGTGTTGGGCGAGACAGGCTCAGGGCTGACCGAGCATCAGGGCTTGGTGGGGCAAGTTGACATCACCATCTCGACCGCGAGCAAGGCGCTAGGCGGGCTGGGCGGCATCGTCACTGCCGCGCAGCCGGTGATCGACACACTTATCAGCAAGGCCCGTGCGTTCATCTACACGACTGCGGTGCCACCGAGCCAGGCCGCGACTCTGCTCGCCGCGCTGGAGGTGGTTCGTGCTGAGCCGCAACTGCGTCACCGCCTGCACGACATCAGTGCGGATGTCCGGCAGGCGTTGCCGTCGCGATTCGCGGACAAACTACCGGCTGGCGATGTGGTCACGCCGATCATCCCGCTGATTGTCGGGTCGGCTGAGGAGGCGCTGGCACTCACCGCCAAACTGCGCGAGCGTGGCATCCTGGGGGTCGCGATCCGCCCTCCCACGGTCGCGCCGGGGAGCTCGCGTGTGCGTTTGTGTCTGCGGTGCGATCTGACCGATGCCGAGGTCGCTGTGGTCACCGATGCGATCCGGGCCAGTGACTAGCCCCCTGCCTAACTGCTTATCCGCCCATCCGCTACCGGCCGAACCACCGCAGCGCCCAAAGCACAATCACCGCGCTCGCCGCGCCGCCTAGCACCAGCCCAGCCACAAGCAGCCGATGCTCCGGGAAGGTTGCCAGCATCGCCCCGCCGGTCACCAGCAGACTCAGCACCAGCACCATCATCGCCAACCGCAGGGGCTTGGGCTGAGGCGGTGGGGATTCGGCTTGCTCGTGCCTGGTGTGCTCCATCAGGCCTCATCATAGATGCGCCGTCGCGGCGGGCCAACAGAGGCACGTCGCCGCCACGCACCGACGCCGGGGCAGGTGGCGGGCTGTACCCGGCCC
>JBGTLW010000117.1:0-5492 GCA_041743835.1 Phycisphaeraceae bacterium
GAGTCGGCCCAGAAGAAGTGGCGACGGCTCAACGGCCACGAACTGATCGGCGACGTCATCGCCGGCATCACCTTCACCGACGGAGTCAAACAACACGCCGCCTGATCAAACTTCATCCACAGCTTTTGACAATATCTCACAGGTAGAATGTTGTCGTCGTTGTCGTCGTTGTCGGTGATCTCTTTGCTGTTGGTGTTGTTGCTGTCATTATTCGATGCGTCAGCCGCTTGCATGTCGGAGTCAGTCTGTGAGTGTTCACCGCTTGGCCATCGCGGGTCTGCTGCTGGGGCTGTGTTCTATTGTGTTGACGCTGGGGGTTTGGGCGTGGATTTTTGCTCAGCCGGTGGGCAGCTTCCGGGATCAGGGCGGCATGACGATCAGCCTGATCTGCTTCCCGCTGTGCGTGCTCGGCTGGCTGGTCGCCGGCGGCGCAGCCATCGCTCTGGGTGTGGCGGTGCTCACCACCCGCAGCGGTGAAAGCACCCAGCCAAGCACCACGTGCTTTGCTGCGGGCGGGGTCTTGCTGGGCATCATGGGGCTCCCCCTGGCGCTTGCGACGCTGATGATCGCGTGATGGCTTTGCGAGTGCTCCTTGTACCAGTTCGCGAGCTTGACCATCGCCCTTGCGACGCTGATGATCGCGTGATGGCTTTGCGAGGGCCTCGCCGTGAATCCTCACTGTAATTGCGTCCGCTTGCGACGCTGATGATCGCGTGATGGCTTTGCGAGGGCGGGGCGGTCTGTGCGCTCCCCCCAAATGACGGGCGTGGCGAAGTGAGCGGGGAGAGAGCGGGGAGTCGGATCAGAGAACGGGGGCTGGAGGGTAGAGCGGAGAGCGGAGAGCGGGAGGAGCTGGGGGTGTGGGAGCCTAATACCCACGACAGGATTCGAACCTGTGACCTGCGGATTAGAAGTCCGCTGCTCTATCCAACTGAGCTACGTGGGCGGGAGGGTGCAGTATAGTAATGGGAGCCATCGGCCTGCCCGCTGCCGCAGGTTAACCCATCGGCTTGCTGGCGCATGGTTGGCGGTGGGCAGTCGGGCTGGCGGGACGAGGTAGTTGTGCCTGGCGTTGCCTAGCGGCGCGGGGCGGTCAGGGCGGTTTGCTCGATGGGCGTGGGGCGCTTATATTGTTTGGCTCGGCGGTGCGGCAGACGCGTCGCCGGTGCCTGGGGCCGTAGCTCAGCTGGGAGAGCGCTTGCATGGCATGCAAGAGGTCAGGGGTTCGATCCCCCTCGGCTCCATTCAATAATGATTGTAAGTACATGCATGTAAACTATTTGCGATAATTGCATTAGACAGCATATGCTTCAGCGTCTGATTTTCACGTATTTTCTGTCTGATTCTTGGCTGATCTTGTCTGATCCTGCGGGTATTGCTAACATAGCTGTCGCTCAAACTGCGGAAGCTAAACCCGAAGGATCTTATTGTGGCAAAACGTCGAGGGGAACTTGTCAAGGATTCGTCCGGGCAGTATTTTCGTCAGCTCGGGTATAAGCGTGGCCTCGCGGGTCAACCTAAATTTCGCCTGGGCAAGGATCAAAAACTAGCCGAGTTGGCGTACCACCGATTGGGCATGCTATGGGATGCCGTCGTGACTGAGCACGAGCGTCGCGGATTGACTGTAGTGGAGCAGTTTGCTCCGCCAGGCGGCGGGGGCTGCAGCGGCGGACCCCTATGGCCAGACGACGCATTGCTCGTGGCCGAAGCCATACGTAAACACAAGCACATTGTGCGATTGCCACCCCCAGTCAACATGGATGGCGACGACGCGTACGCCCAATACATCGACCACGTTCGCGGGTTGTACGGGCAGATCATCGCCGTCCTCCCCGCAGACGAAGAGTCGGCCAAAGCGGGCAAGGAATCTCACGCCCACTACGCCAGGCATCGCAGCCGGCAGGCGGCGGTCAACTCTCGCATTGCCCAGATCCCGATCCCTGCGGGAGTGGTGGGGCAGACCCTCTACGCCGCCCTGGATGCGTACGCCGAAGCCATACTCGCCCGCAACCAAAAGGAGTCTGGTCGCGTCCATGCTGCCAGCGTACTACGACTGAAATCTTCCACACCAGACATGGACTTATCCGAATTTGGCTATGCCCAAGTAGAGCGGCTCGCCGCCTATTGGGAGAGTCGGCCAGAGGCGAAGGCTCGTGGCGGCAAGGGCCTTGGTCGGCCGATTTCGATCGACACCGTGGATAAGCAAATATGTGCAGCTCGCCGATTCCTGAAGTGGCTCGAACGGAACGCTGAGTACGATTGGGAGCCCCCAAAGTTTGTGGACGATGCGTTGAGAGTAGACCTCAAGCAACTGCGCACAGACGAGGAAATCTCAGCCCTCCGTCACGGTGTCCAGACGTTTACAGTGGAACAACTTGCAGTGATGTATCAGCACGCGACAGATCTAGAGCGGTTCTTGATACTGTTGGGACTTAACGCAGCCATGTCGCACGCGGAATTGCTCTCGTTGCGATGGGACGAGATTGATAATGACCCGCCCACAATCAAACGGGTTCGCAGGAAGTCGGGAGTATACGGTGAAGCAGTGTTGTGGCCCGAGACTTGGGCCGCTATCCAGCGCAGGCGTCCGAAGTCAACCACCGCATCGTCACTCGTACTCATGACCGCGCGCAGCACTGAATACACCCGCCAACGCGTTGCTAATACATGGGAAACGCTCCGCAAACGCATCGAGCGCGCAACCGGCGCGCCAGCAGAATGGTGGTTACCTTTCAAGCACCTGCGAAAGACCGCAGCCCAACTCATCCGCAACGAGTCCGACGGCGAGATTGCAGGTGTCTTCCTGAGCCACGGCAAGCCGGTGGCCACAGACGATCTGGCCGACTTGTACAGTAACCGACCCTTCCACCGTGTCGCAGAGGCGCTGGGCAAGGTGCGTAAGCGGCTGGAACCCATGTTCGCCGCCGAACCCGCGTGGCATTAAGATAAAGACAAGGTCTGAGCGTCGTTGGGTGTGGTTGGGGCCTGCCACAGATTGATTCATCAAATGGATGCGGCCCCACTGATACCCCAGCCCTCGCAAGTATTTCAGCCCCCCGCGCTCGTTTTCGACCCGCCGCTGGCTCGGCGTGTGCGACAGCGGCTGAGGGAACTGAGGTGCCTTATCCTTTACTTTGGCGCACCTGTCTCTTCCCCATCGCTCGATCCGAGGTATCCGTGCTCGGCGTTCGGGTTCACCCTGGTGCCGGGACCTCCAAATGGCACGACCTCATTTGCAGCGGTGGAAGAGGTATGCGCCCACGAGGCGTTGCTGCTGAAATGCTACGCAGACTATCAGCGCTTGGTGTGGTGTCACGAAGGGGACATTTCAACAGGACACGTGCCCGCCGACACGACGCATTTGGTCGGTGGGTCGCAACCGGTCTTGAGTCATTGGGTGATCCACCCGTCTGGCCACCCTCCCATCGATGCCTGCGGCGCGCAGGTCAGAACGTTTATCGACTCGTTCCTAGAAGTAGGGCTGGACCTGCAAGAACGCAGGAATTTACAGTTCATTGCACAAAGCGCGCATACTCAACGCCGCGTGGAGCAGTACCCATACGTCGGCGTATCCATGCGTCCGCAGTGCGTAGCCCAACTAGACCAGGCTTTTTACCTCATGGATTGGTTGGAGCAGCTTGAATGCCGTTTGGTCGCCGGTGGCTGGCGGCCAAAGTAGCCCGTGAGGCAGGCGGCAGGCACCAACCCCAACGCTTCGTGGTCGGCACCCATGTCCAGAAGCGAGTTGGCTCGGCGATACTTCGACAGCCCCAAGGCCCGGCCGCGTCAGTTCGCCACGCTAGCTGACCCGCCCATGATGCTGAGAATCGCACACAGAAAGTGGATCATGCAGATCGACCCGCTCGACCCCGCGACGCGATTACGAATCGAGCGCGCTATAGATCGCAAAGTGTGATGCTCAGCATCGCTCCGCGTTCCGGCGTGGCGAAGTGCGCCCAGGTGGGCCACTCAGTCTCGAGAAGCCACTTCTGGCACATACCTTTATGGGCCATTATCAGCCATCAGACACCATGGTAATTGCGAATATACAGCAATACACAAGCCGCGATGAGCCATTATAGGCCAATATCGGCTGCTCAAAAGACTATGTGAATCGAGCATTGTTATACCAGACCGAGTCTCTTCCCCTCCCTATCAAACTCTCTGTAAATAGCATCACGACCCGCTGGCAGGCGTCACCCAATAAGGCATCCGGGCTGCGTGATCCACCGCCCGGATGCTTTTATTTATTTCTAGCACCGCGCCGTCGATGACTTGTCCAGATGCCGGTGGCAAATAAGCCCTGCGATTTGCTCGAGGAAGATATTTCATCAAATTGATTGTCTCGTGTCGTGATTAGGACCACACGCCTTGCCCCAGACACTTAGAAGGAGAAGAGCATGACCGTAGTTGACGTTACCGTTCCGTCCCGGAAGACCCGCCGGCTGATCAAGGCCCACTGGCTGCGGCTGGCCCGGAAGAGTAAATATCCCATCTATGGGCACCTGACCACCACGCATGGTTGGCATGACCCCCTTCGGATTGAGAAGGCCGTTAAACGCTGGCTAAAAGTGTGGCACATGGAATCCGCCGATCATCTGGGGTTACTCAGCGAGTTCCCCACAGTCGAGTTTGGTAGATACAAGAATGCCACGCCGGGCCGCAAGTTCCGCGGGCCCGGCATCAACGCCTACAAAAATGGCCCCGGACACGCGACCTACTTTATTGCGATCGAACGTTCGCTTAGCGGCATGATGCATGCGCACGCCCTCATCAATCCGACTTTACTCCTGCCCTTGGACCTTTACCGCGGCAAGCGGCTGTGGCAGGGCGGTAGCTGCGAGCGTGGCATGGCAATGGGCGACGCCAAAATTGAAGCGACGCGTAACCAGTGCCGTGCCACACGCTACACCAACAAGAACGACCTGTTAGGCGAAGTCACATTTTTAATGTCACCCGGTATGCATTGGCCCGTATGATGGCGAGGTCGTTCCCACGGCACGCAGTCCGCAGAAGGCGGCATCAACTCGGTCAAGACAACCTTTCGTCCCTACTACGGGACGAACGGCTTGGCAGTGCTTTATCTATAAGTCATTGATGAACATAGATACAGCACACATGGGCACCCAGACTGGATGTCAGGGGGAACCATGTAATGAGGCACGTACGTACATGGACGTGATGATATGGGGCGAGTAGCCACTAGCCCGGAGGGGTGATGGGGATGCGGCAGCAAGGTGGAGGGTGAGGAGTGGAACCTTGAATAGACACTATGTGCCAGTAGGCCAAATCGCCCAGTGCCACAGCACAAGCAGGGGGTAAACATGCTGACCACCGCACGCCAGCAGCATGCCAACGGCCTGTGCTCGCAGGCCAGGCTCGATCTGCTACACGCCAAAGCGGAGGCGGCTCAGCACGCGTGGCTACCCAAGTCGGTGCCCGGGGCGTACACCGTACTGGACCCACTGGCGGTCGACATGGACGGCCCCGCG
>JBGTLW010000118.1:0-1931 GCA_041743835.1 Phycisphaeraceae bacterium
GACCGGGCAAGGCCTGCTGACGCGCGTGCTCGGGGCGCTGCACCTGCTGCGGGATGTCGATGCCGGGCGCGGCCCCGGCGGGGCTGAGCCGACCACCCGGGGGGCCGCGTGATGAACAACATGCCAACCCAAGCCCACGACACGCAACCACAAAGTCCCAGCACCCGCGAAAGGCGCGCACTTAAAACGGTGGCGCTCAAGCTCGCGCTCCCCGCGTTGCTCGGCTCCCTCGTCGCGCTGCCCGCCGCGGCCGCAACCCTGCTCGACCGCGTGCTGGGACTCAATGCCATCAGCCTCTTCGATGAGAACACCCACTTCGCGCTCGAGCACCAGTTGCCCGGCTGGCTCTGGGCGCTCATCGTCCTCGCGGCTGGCGGTTTTGCCGCGTGGAGCTACAGCCATCTGCTCGGGCCACGGCCCGCACGCGTTGCACTCGCGCTCCTCCGTGGCCTGCTCGTCATCCTCATCGTCCTCCTGCTCTGTAAACCCGAAATCGTCAGACGCGATGAAAAAGTCGATCAGGACTGGCTACTCGTCCTCGTCGATCGAAGCGCCTCCCTACAAATCCAAGACACCCCCGGAAGTGTCCCGGGAAGTACCTCGGAACTGTCATCGTCACCAGAGCCGAGGGATGGCAATCCCTCGGCTTTATCTGCCCCCGGAACATCCCCGCCTTTGATCTCGCGCGATGAGGCGATGCGGCTGGCGCTTCGGCAGCAGGCGGAGGTCTTTGGCGATGAACGCCTGGGCAAGGACCGCAAGATCCACGTCATGGGCTTTGGCGGGCAGGCGTTCGAGCTGCCCGAGCCTTGGCAGCCGGACGATTGGAACCCCGCCGAGGGATCAGCCACAGCGCTGCGCACCGCGATCGAGCAGGGGTTGCAGGCGGCGGCTGGCCATCCGGTGTCGGGCATCGTGATCTTGACCGATGGCCAGAGCCCGCAGTCCACCGGGCCGGACCTCGTGCATCGGCTGGAGCAGGCGGCGGTCAGCGTCTTCGCGGTGCCGCTCGGGTCGGAGGTGCTGCCTTTGGATTTGGCGGTGTCGCGTGTGGATATGCCGCAGCGCGCGTTTGTGAATGACTTTGTGCCGGTGAGCGTGGTCGTGGATCGCATCGGCGGGACGGATGAACAACTGGACCCGTCCCGCGTCGTGGTCAGCCTGATCGACACCGACACCGGGGATGTGCTCGACGAGCAGACGATGGCGGGCAAAAGCTTCGGCGAGGAGGTCCGGCTGCGGGCACGCTCGGCGCAGGTCGGCCCGGCCAGGTGGACCGTGAAGGTCGAGCAGCAGGGCGCACAGCAGCCCGAGCTGCTCATGACCAACAACACCCAGGAGCTCAGCGTCGAGATGATCGACCGCCCGATCCGCGTGCTCTACATCGAGGGCTACCCACGGTGGGAGTACCGCTACCTCAAGAACATGCTCATCCGCGAGAAGTCGATCGACTCGTCGATCTATCTGCTCACAGCCGACCGCGCGTTTGCACAGGAGGGCGACACCCCCATCACCCGCACGCCGGACACCGCGGAGGAATACCAGCCGTTCGACGTGATCATCCTCGGTGACGTGCCCGCGGCTTTCTTCTCGGCGCGGCAGATCGCGCTGATCAAGGACCACGTGTCGGGCGGCGGCGCGGGGCTGATGTGGATCGGTGGCGAGCGTCACACGCCGGTGGACTATGCCGCGACCCCGCTGGCGGACCTGCTGCCGATGCGCAGGCCGACGGGCGTGGTCCGGCTCAACCCGGACTTAGGCGACATCGACCTGCTGCCGACACCCGCCGCGGAGCAGCTTGCGATCCTGGAGCTGCGCGGCGTGGGGGGCGCGACCAACGCGGGGACGCGGAATCTTTCCAAGTACGGCTCGGCTGTGCCCGCGGAGTGGCCCCAGAACCTGCCGCCGCTGGTCTGGGCGCAGGACCTTGG
>JBGTLW010000119.1:0-6348 GCA_041743835.1 Phycisphaeraceae bacterium
ACCGCGCAGCGCCGGGGCCGGCGCATCGGCCGGGCTTTGCCCCGCGCCGCCGTCCTGTGCCCACGCCATCCGTGGGCTGGCCAGCATCCCGATCCCGCCGCCCAGTGCGGCACCACCAAGGATCATCTCGCGTCGAGAAAGGGTCATCGCCATACTCCTGGCGGCATCTTCCGCCGGTTACGTGTCTGCATTGTCCTCAGTGTCCTTCGCTCGATGCCGCGCCGTCATCCATCAGCCGATCCGCCGACTGATCCGCCATGCCCCCATCGGCGGCCATCCGCCCGAGCAACATCTGGTCTATCGTGGCTTGCGCGACCCAGTAGTCCAGCACCGCAGTGATGTAGCCCTCGCCCGCCCGGACCTGCTGCTGGCGGGCGTCGAGCAACTCAAACAGCCCCGCCTGCATCGCGTTGTACTGGAGCTGGGTCTCGTTGACGATCTTCTGTCGCAGCGGCAGGATCACCTGCCGGTAGTGTTCGGCAGTGTCGGCCGCCAGCTCCAGATCGATCCGCGCCTCACGCGCCATCGAACGCAGCTCGATCGCTAATTGGGTGTAACGCTCCTGCTGCTGACGAAGCTCGGCCCGGCTCCTGGCGACCCGGCCCTGGCCCCGGTCAAACAGCGGGATCGGCACCGCCCAAGACGGGCCGACCGACCACGCGTCTTCGTAGGTTGCCTCGGCCCCCAGCTCCAGCTCGTCGAACCACGCCGTCGCGTCGTCAAAACCCAGCCGCTGACCGGCCGTGAGAATCCGCTGGCGCGCAATCGCCAGGTCCAGGCTCCGGCCAATGACCTGAGACTCCAGGTCGTCCAGCACGACACTATCCTCAGGCACGTCCGCCAACCGGCCCGCGATCCGCCACTGCGTGTCCTGCCCGAAGACCCCCATCAAACGGGTCATCTCCTCGCGCTGGCGTGCGTGCTCGGCCTCGGCCTGCCGCAGCGTCAGCCGGGCCAACTCATACCGCTCACGCTGGCGTGCCAACGCCAGTTCGGTGATGTTGCCCGCTTCCCGCAGCCGACGTGCAAAGTCGTAGCTCAGCTCCGTGGCGAGCACGATCTGCTCGTACATCTCCACCCGCTGGGCGCAAGCCTGTGCCCGGTAAAACGCAAGCCGCGTCTGGTAGATCAGGTCATAAACCGCAACCGTGACCCTGAGTTTTGCTTCTTCAAACCCTGATTCCGCCATGCGCTTGCGCATCGGAAGGCTCAGCACCTCCAGGAAGTTCTGGGCAACACCCAGATCCAACTCGCTGCGTCCGCCATCGACCGGGATCAGCACCGACCCGCTGAATACGGGGTTACTCAGCAGGCCCGCCTGCACCAGGTCGGCCTGGGCCAGGCCCAGTTCTTGATACGTCGCCTGCAAACCGCGGTTATTCAGCAGCGCGATCTGGATGGTCTGCGCGGCAGTAAGCTCCTGACTCAGCAGGTCGTCGATCGCCCGGTGGACCTGATGGTCTTCATCTGAGCCGGTGTACCAGTGCAGGCGGTAGTTGGTGCTTTGCTGGAGCTGCGTCACCGGGTCTTTGCCCGCGCCAGTCCTCGCCGGAGCGCAGGCGGTGAGCGCCAGCATGACGACAACCAGCACCGAACCCGCCATCCACGGCGGGGTTTTGTCTTGGTGGGTCTTGATCCGAATCATGGTCGTTACTCGCTTTAATGATCGTGGTGATCAGTCTGCGGCTTGGGGTCGGCTTGGGGTCGGGCAGGCGCATCTTCATTAGTGGCTGGGTCTGCCTCGCTATGCTTGGCTGGATTCAGATATCGCTTAGGGTCCTGCTTGAAGGCGTCGACGCAGCCGGCACAGCACAGCATGAGGTACCGCCCCCCGTGCTCGACAACGACCGGCTTGCCCATGCTGCCTAGCTTCTGGCCCGACACCGGGCAGACCTGCGGCGGCCTTCTCGGCGTGGGATCGGCGGGCGGGCTTTCTCCGCCGTGGGCTGAGGATGCGCCGTGGCCTGCGTGGCCATGGTTATCCGCAGGTTGATGCCCAAACTGGTCCGAGGCCCGGCCTTGGGGATCGACCGGCGTGGTCGGTTCGAGCGTGGTTGACCGTTGGTGCGGGGCCGAAGCCGCATCGATCGACGCGGGGTGGCCCGGCGGGACGGCTGAGATTTCGTACGTCCGGCACCCGCTGATCAGCAGCAGGCTTGCGACGCTCAAGGCAGTGAGGTAATTCATCTGGGTAACTTTCCTTTGTGATGTGTTGAATACGGCATGAAAGGAATCTTGCCCGTCAACACCGGCCGAGTTGGACCGCTCGGAAACGGCGCCTAGTTAAGTCAATCGATCTTGATGACGGGCAACACGCGATCATCCGCTTCTGCGGGCTACGGAACATCATAGGCCCTTAGAACGCGTGTGATAAGTGCCTTACGGTGGGACCGGCGTCCCGCCCGTCATGGCTTCATGTCCTGGCGACCCTTGTTTTGGGCTGCGCCCAAACAACGGGCGAGACGCCCGTCCCACCTTTTCACACACTTTCTTATTGATTGCACCGGCCGGGTTCCCCTGCAAAGCGATACCACGCAGGCGTGGTAGTATCGGAACGGGGTCAGACCTGCTCTGTAGAAACCCTCTCGAATCAGGCGTAAAACAACCATGAGGTTGTGGGTCAGGACCATTAGTGCGAGTTCGGCATCGCGGGCATCATCGCTTCTTGCCGTCAGCGATTCGCCTTGCCTTGCTTTGATCATCCGCATTACCGTCTCGACCTGCCAGCGTTGGCCGTAGACTTCTTCGGGGTCGAAGTCGGTCGCCATCAGCCAACGCCACTTGCCCGTCGGCAGCTTGTCCGTCGGTCGGCCAGCCGTCGGCGGGATGATCGATTCGATCTCCAGATACTCACGCAACAGTTCATGATTGTTCTCGCTGTCGTAGCCCGCGTCCCAAAGCGTCGTGTCCGGCAGCACGTCGCCGGTCATCCCTTCCATCAGCGGCAGCACCTGGTCGGCGTCGGGCTTGGGGCCCAGGCCACGCACCGCGCTGAGGATCATATGCGTGTCGCAGTCGGCGACGATGCCGAGCTTGGGGAAGCGTCGATACGCCACCGGCTCGTCCGGATCGCCCTTGTTTTTGCCGCGTTTTTTGCGTCTGGTGAAGTACTTGGAGCAGTGGCCGGACTCGAAGCCGGTCGAGTCGCAGGCCGCGAGGTCGATGCGGGCAACCCATGCGACATCGTCGTCGTCGATCTGCGCATGCTTGGGGTAGCGGTAGAATTGTTCGAGCGTCTGCTTGAGCAGCTTGCGGAACAGCGGGTCGTCCAACAGCTTCTCGCTGGCCTTCTGCGGGGTGGTGAAGTGCGGCAACTTCTCATGCAGTTCGAGGATGTCACGCAGTTCAGACCACTCTTGGATAAAGTCGATCGTACCGCGGTAATCCTGCTTGAAGAACTTGCGCAACACGAGGATGGCAAAGAGTTGGGCACAGGTAAAATCACGCCTGCTGAACTTGTTCGCGTACTTGGGCAACGCCTTCTTGCCCGCTTCATACGCGGCGGTGGCGACGGCCTTCGGTGATTTGCTGGTCATGCTCATGTATCACAAATCGGCAGACCGATAAGGTTTTCTACAGAGCAGGTCAGACCCCGTTTTGACGCGTGGCCCCTGCCCGCGAGCGGCGTGGATGATCGTGGCCGTTTCAACCGGCCGCGTCACTGGCTGCGGACGGTGAACACGCCGATCAGCGGCGAGGAACTTGAGGCGTTGCGTCTGGCGTCGAAGCGTGGCCGGCCCTACGGCAGCGCGTCGTGGGTGGCCCGCATGATCGCCCGCCACGGCCTACAATCCACCCTCCGGCCCCCCGGCCGACCAAGAAAGGACGGGGCGTAGAAAAAAAGGGGAGCGTCCCCGTTTCGATACCCAATAGGCGGTGTTATAGGATCTCCGGGATCATATGGAACCTATTGGGGGTACTACTCAGGTCCGACATACGTAAATTTCACAATCAATGGCAAAGACGTCGATCGCGTAACAAAATATGCCAAGCTAAAAATTAGTTGCAATGTTTTGGCAACAGCGTACAATTCCAGTGCATATGCTATCACGAATAATGTGCAATTTGTATGCCAGTCTACAAGATTCTCGAGGTCTAACCCAATTGTGATTACAGGTGGAAAATGCATCATTCCTATCAATAAGCAACTTGACACAACATTGAGGTAAATCGAAATGTCTGTCCGCCAACTGCATCGAGGCTGCTTCATTACAGCTTTCACAGTGTTAGTATGTGCCTATTTCATAGGCTGTGGAAAAGGACCAGATAATCAGCGGCACGTGTCAGAAACTAAAAGTCGTTTGCGTTTCGCATGTCTATATTATGATCATCTGTGGAGTGAAGTGTCGTATCCTTCTACCGATAAACCGGGATTCACGAATACCCAGTCTCTCGTGGCATGGATGAAATCAAATGGCAATGCAGATCAAATGCAGCACTTCTTGAGCAGCAGTAATACAACAATATTGGACGCATGGAATCAAGAGGTTTTGTCGATCACAGATTCGGAAGGCTTAGCCGGGTTCCTCAGTTTGGGGAAAAATGGCAGGATGGATAGCGACAATGGCGACGATATAGTAGTCACACTCAAGGAGTCGCTGCATTCGAGAAGTCCGTAGAATTTGGCTAGTGGTCCCCGCCTGATATTCAAGAACTTCTGACGGTCTGGCGCGTAGGGTTGGTATGAGACTAGCCACACCTATCGTGCTAAGGCATCGCAACGGGGACGCTCCGGCTCTGTTGCAACCCTCCCTATGCGCAATATCTGATGATCATCACATCGTGGGTTAACACCTTCAGCAGCAGTTCCATCTCGCGGGCGTGGTAGTATCGAAACGGGGACGCTCCCCATAAATAAAAGGGATCGTCCCCGTTTCGATACCCCAGTATCCAAGTAACACAGTACCGGGGCGCAAACGTATTGGGCCGTACCACCATGCAACAGAAACAGGGGTCGGCGCACAAGTCACATTCATCATCCGTGCAAACGCGTTGAATTTGCCGCGTAGCGTGTCGCCACAGTAACATGTGCTGCGATATAACCACTGGAGATACTTCGCAATGAAAGCGTACAAACACATAGTTGTCATCACCGGATTGTGTCTTGTGTGTCTCGGAGTAGCTCAGCCTCAAGAAGACAAGGGGAGGCGGGTTCCTAGCATAAAGCACTACTCTGTCGTCGACATATGTTATGAAGGGTTTATGGCCGACTCCGTCAAAGGTGTTATTATTGAGGCTAACAAGATCGAGTACACTGATCCTGTTGTTCATATCTCAGCGATGCAGTTGTTGACTAACGTTCTTCGTGCACAACCAAACACATTGGATTGGGCAAAGCAGAATCAGCTTAAAGATATTGACGTCAGTAACACAGAATGGTCGCACCTGCAACTGCGTGCCGCGCTATTACTGCGCATCGGTTTTGATGTGCCTATTCCTGAGGTAGAACAACTGGAGGTGGCCACGGTAGTATCTCCACAACAGGTAGAGTCTATAGTTCAAGCTTATATTCACGGATATCAAGCTGGAGTTGCATCCATAGGAGCTGAGATACGAACTCGTAGCGGACTAGAGCTGACTAAGCAAGAGTACAATCGCCGTTTCCAAGAAATTAATCGTGATGATCCGAAGCATCTTTTACAATTGCTATCTCTCTACAGTGAATTATTTCAGCAATGGCCACCTGTAGGTTCAGCGTATAAGGATATCGAGTCGATTACCGGTCTCAGAGCTGACGTATCAGATGAGGATTTTGGCAAAGTGCATACGGTTTCATGCAAAGATGAGTGGACTGGCGGCGGCATTCACTTTGTCGTCAATGAGGATGGAAACGTTAAGCATGTCAATTATTACGTTATTAGTGAGTAGATGGTTTATGGCTAGATAAATGAAACACGTGAGTAGTTTACAGCCTGTTTCTCGGTGGCCTGTGTGGCAAAACTTGATCCATGCGGCTGAATGTGAGTATCTACTGGCCGAAGTCCCAAGGATATTTAATGTCAGGCAATAAGCGAGTTCGTCACCGTCCAAGATAACGACCTGAGTTGTGCGTAGATTTGAAAGCGGCCCTCCGATTGGATGGCGTAGTTGTCAAGACTTAGAACGTGTACGAAAAGCCCTCCTCTGGCCGATGAATAGGGCATGACACGGACGTCTTACCCATCGGACCTGACCGATGAGCAGTGGCAGCTCATCGCCCCGTTGATACCGCCCGCCTTGCCCGGCGGGCGGCCGCGCATCGTGGACATGCGGCAGGTGGTCAACGCCAACCTCTACATCACACGCTCGGGCAGTTCCTGGCGGATGCTGCCACGCGACTTCGGGCCGTGGTCCAGCATGTACCACTAC
>JBGTLW010000120.1:0-18977 GCA_041743835.1 Phycisphaeraceae bacterium
CAGCACGTCGTGCGGCGCGCCGGACTCGGCAGGGGGCAGATGCAACGGCTCGGTCATCACCTGACGCCAACGGCAGGCCGCGACCACCCGATCGCCCTCAAACCCCTGACGGTGCAGCACCGACGCCAGACGGATCAGCTCCTCGCCATCACTCTGCGGGGCAAGGCTCTGACGCGGCAGCACCACGGCCGCGCGCACGCCGCCCCGGCCATCAAGCTGCACCGCCTTGACCGCCGAAGCGCCAAGGTCGATGCCAATCGGGATATGGGCTTGCTTCCGCATCATCACGCCTAGCTACCGGCCATCGAGGTCAGGTCGAACAACGGCAGGAACATACTCACCGCCACCACGCCGATCACCAGCCCCAGCACGATCAATATCACCGGCTCAAGGATGCTGGTCAGTGAACGGATCACCGTATCATTCTCTTCGTCCATGAAGTCGCTCATCATGAGCAGGAGTTGCGCGGTCTGCCCGGACTGCTCGCCGTTGCGGATCGCCTCGTACACCGCGCTGTCGATCAGCTTCTCATCCGCGAACGCAAGGCTCATGTTTTCGCCGTGCTCGACGTGCTTCTCCGCCGCGGCGATCAGCGTGGCGTAGTGCCGGTTGCCCGCCGCCTGCCGGGTCAGGTCCAACGCCTCCATCAGCGGCACGTGCCCGCTCATGAGCACGCCCAGCAGCCGCGCCAGACGCGCTGTGATCAGGTTGCGGACCAGCTTCGCCAGCGGGGGCATGCGGATCATGACCGTGTCGCGCGTCATCTCGCCGCGCTCGGTGCGCAGCCACATCGCCAGCGCAAAGCCGCCGAGTATCAACAGGATGAGCACCGCCCACCAGTAGTTCCGCAGAAGGCTGCTCAGGGCCATGAGGAACACCGTGGTCGGTGGCATGGGCACTTCCAGCGAGTTGAAAAGCCCGGTAAACCTTGGCAGGACGAACACGATCATCGTCACCAGCACGCTGAACGCGACACTGATGAGGATCGCGGGGTACGTCATCGCACCGATAATCGAGCTGCGCACCTGGATCTGCTTGATGAGCATTTTTGCCAAGCGGTCGAGCATGTCGGGCAGCTTCCCGCCGGACTCGCCCGCCGCGATCAGCGAGCGGTAGATCACATCGAAGTACTTCGGGTGCTCGGCCATGGCGTCGGACAACGCATCGCCCTGCTCGACCCGCTCGCGCACCGACTTGATCACGCCCCGCCACGCCTCTTCCTTGGTCTGACGCTCCAGCGCGGTCAGGGCATCGGCGATCGGCGTGCCCGTGGAGATCAGCACGTGCATCTGCCGCGTCGTCATCGCAAGCTGTTTTAGCCGCTTGCCCCGCCCCACGGGCAGCTTGAACCGCCCACCGCTGGCGGCAGATTTAGCCGCGGACGCCTCGGCGATCTGCGTGACGAACAGCCCCTTGTCGCGCAGCAACGCCTTGGCGTCGAGCACGCTGTGCGCTTCGACCTTGCCATGCTGGGCCGAGCCAGCCGCGTCGTAGGCGGTGTACTGAAACGTCATGCCGCGTCCTTCGCCACGCCTGGGGTTAAGGTGGCGTCCTGCTCGCTTTCCACATCGTCGTTGTGCGTCACGCGGAGGATTTCTTCAAGCGAGGTCCGCCCATCCAGCGCCAGCCGCACGCCCTCATCGCGCAGCGTCAGCCCGCCATCCTTGGTGAACTGCTCGCGTATCTCGTGCGAAGGCGCCGCCCGGTGGACCATCCGGCGGATGCCGGGGCTCACAGCCATCACCTCGTAGATACCCAGCCGACCCTGAAAGCCCGTGTCGTGGCACTGCTGGCATCCAGCGCCCTTGCGGAAGGATCGGCCGGACTTATCCGAGAGCGCCGCGTCCTTGAGCACGTGCTCGGCCGGGTAATACTTGGTGGCGCACGCGGGGCAGATGGTGCGCGCCAGGCGCTGCGCGACCACGCCGTTGAGCGCGCTGCTGAGGAGGTAAGGCTCGATGCCCATGTCGATGAGGCGGGAGACCGCGCCGGGCGCATCGTTGGTGTGCAGCGTGGCGAGCACGAGGTGGCCGGTGAGGGCCGCCTGCACGGCGACGCGTGCGGTGTCGTGGTCGCGGATCTCGCCGACCATGATGACATCGGGGTCCTGGCGCAGGATCGACCGCAGCGCACGGGCGAAGCTCATGCCGATCGCCTCTTGCACCTGGATCTGGTTGATGAGGTCGAGCTGATACTCCACGGGGTCTTCGACGGTGACGATGTTGAGCTCGGGGGAGCGGAGCAGGTCGAGCACGGAGTAGAGCGTGGTCGTCTTGCCCGAGCCGGTGGGCCCGGTGACCAGCGCCAGGCCGTGCGGCCGCCGCACCACTTCCTTGAAGGCCTCCAGCGCTTCGCTGCGGAAGCCCAGGTCTTCCAGGCGGACGTGGAGGTTTTCCTTGTCGAGGATGCGGATCACCATCTTCTCGCCCAGCAGCGTCGGCATCGACGACACGCGCAGGTCGATCTCGCGGCCCTCGGCGATCAGGCGGATGCGGCCCTCCTGCGGCAGGCGCTTCTCCGCGATGTCCATCTTGCCCATGATCTTGATGCGCGAGACGATCGCGCCGTGGATGCCCGGCGGCGGCTGCATCAGGTCACGCAGGATGCCGTCGATGCGGTAGCGGATGCGGGTCTTCTTCTTGTCCGGCTCGACGTGCACGTCCGACGCCCCGTCGCGGATCGCCGTCAGCAACGCGACGTTGACCAGGTTCACGATCGGGCTGCCATCGACCATCTTGTCCAGGTCGGTAGCTGGCCCATCATCCACTGCTTCGCGCTCAACCAGCTCGACATCAGACTCGACCAGCGAGGTCATGAACGCGTCCACATCGACATCGCCCGACGCGTACTTCTTGATGTACTCAGCGATCTCCTCTTCGAGCGCAAGCACCGGGCGGATACGAAGACCCGTGAGCGTCTTGAGCCGGTCGATCGCGGGCAGCGACTGCGGCTCGGCCATGGCGATGGTCAGGGTGTCGTGCACCTTGAACATGGGGATGACCTTGAGCCGTTCAGCCTCCTCCGCACCGATCAGCGGCAGCAACGCGGGGTCGATCAGCCCGTGGCGGAGCTGCGCACCCGCGACGCCCAGCGCCCGCGCCAGTGTTTTCACCAGCATCGCCGAGGAGATGATCCGCTGCTCGACCAGCAGCTCGCCGAGCATCTTGCCCGTGGCCTTCTGCTGCGCGAGCGCTTCATTGAGCTGCGCCTGCGAGATGAGCCCCTGATCGACCAGCAGGTCCCCGATGCGCAGCTTGCGAGCCGTGGGTCGCGGTGTCTTCGGGTTGGTGGTCGTGTCGGTCATCGTGGTCTGTGGCTGGCTGGGGCGTGGGGTTTCATCAAAGGAAGCTGCGCACCGCCTGGTTTGCGTCTTCGTAGAACTCAAAGCGCGGGGAGAGGCCGGTCAGCTCAAACACCTCACGCAGCGTCGGCCCAACGCCGCAAAGCCGCAGCACCTGGCCCGAGTCCTCCAACTGCTGTGACGCCTCGACCAGCACCTCGAGCCCGCGCGAGTCCGCAAACGGCACAGCCGAGGCATCCACCACCAGCCGGCCCATGCTCCGGCTCATCGTCGCGGCCACACGCTGGCGGAACTGGTCCACATCCCCCTGATGCAACGCACCATTGGGCTTGACGACGGTCACCGCGCCGTGCTGCTGTTCCTGGATCTCCATCGTGCTGTCCTCTCACCGCCCCACCCGCCGGGCGCGCGGGGCTTATGCAATCAACGGTCAGCCCACCTCATTGGCGATGGGCAGTGTCAGCGTGAATGTCGTGCCGCGGTTGAGCTCGGAGTCCACGGCGATGTCCCCGCCGTGCAGCCGCACCACCTCGCGCGACAGCGCCAGCCCAAGCCCGGAACCGGCGACCTCACGCACGCGCTTGTCCTCCGCCCGGTAGAACCGGTCGAACACATGCGCCATGTCCGTCTCGCTGATGCCGATGCCCGTGTCCTTGACTTCCATCGTCAGCACGTCCGTCGCCGCCTCGACCACAACCTCGACCCGCCCGCCCTTGGGCGTGTACTTGATCGCATTGCCGACGAGGTTCTGGAACGCGACAAACAACCGGTCGCGGTCGGCCTGCACGACCGGGAGCTTGGGCGGCAACGCGAACGACATCTCGATCGCTTTCTCGCGGGCCGCGGCCCGGTAGTCGTTCTCCAGCTCCTCGAACAACGCATCGAGCCGGACATCGCCCAGTTGCAGCGACATCGAGCCCGCCTCGATCTCCGAGATGCTGAGCATGTCCGTGACCAGCCCCTCGAGCCGACGCGATTCGGAGTTGATGACGTTCAAGCACTGACCACGCAGCTCCGCATCGTCATCGCCCGACTCAAGTGCCGTCTCGACGTACAGCCGGATGTTTGTCAGCGGCATGCGCAGCTCGTGCGTCGCCTGCGCGATGAAGGTGTTCCGCGAGCGCTCGGCCACGCGCTGCTGGGTAATGTCGTCGATGATGACCACGGCCGCGGGTGCATCGCCCCGCATCACCGGCCGGACCGAGAACCGCAGCACCCCGTCGCCAAGCCCGTCCAGCCGGTCCACCTCCAGCGTACACCGCTGACGCGATGAGCCGGACGCCGCCTGCATCACAGCCGACGACACCGCGCTGTCGAGCTTCATGTCGGCCCAGACGCAGCCGAGCAGTTCGTCGCGCTTCTTGCCCAGGAACACCCCGGCCGCACCGTTGGCGTAGATGACGTGCAGCTTCTCATCGACAAGCACAAGCCCCTGTGACAGCGCGTTGCACGCGTCGGCCAGCTCGCCGCCGGGCGCGTGACGTGAGTCGATCGCGGCCCGGGCCTCGTCCTCGACCCGCTGCTCCCACTTGCCCTGACGCTCCAGCAACAGGTTGTTCCACGTGCTGGCCAGCTTCCCGAAGACGGGGCTGACCGCGAGGGCCGCGGTTGTGGATTCGCCGTGCGCCATCGCGTGTAGCGATTCGCTGATGGCCGCGAGCGGCCGCACCTGCCCGCGCATCTGCCGATACACCAGCAGCAGCGCCACCAGCGAAACCACGCCGATGACACCGATGCCCGCCTCCGTGGCCCAGGCCTCTTCCACCTCGTGTGGCCCGGCGGTGAGTTCGAGCACAAGCCCGCCGCGCCCCGCGACGAACAGCGGGTAACGCAACGAAAGTTGCTGGCCGTGGCGGTCAAACTGCACGCTACTTTGTTCGCCGGCGTCCCAGACGGTGGGCAGCATGGTGACGGTGATCCGCGAGGGGTCGCCATCGGCGATGACACCGCCGTCGGGCATGACGACCCGGCAGAGGTCGAGCTTGTGCTGCTGCGCGGTGTTCATCACAAGCCTGCGGAGCGTGGAAAGCTCGCCCGAAAGCACCAGCGACTCGACAAGCTCAGACAGCACGTTGCCCGCGGCCCGGACTTCCTGCTCACGCGAGGCGTTGAGCGATTGCGTCTGCGAGCGCGTGGCCCACCAGCCCGCGGCCGCCATCGCCAGCGCGAGCGTGCCGATCAGCGCCATGCCTGCCGGCGCGACGGACGACTCTCCGCGACGGATCAGCCCAAACCACGGCCGTGATGTGAGATTGCTTGCGTTACTCATGGATCAGTCGTACCTCCCGCGCGGGCCGTGACGGGCCACGGCCTCGTACTGTGTGAGTATCGGTCGATTCGGGCCGGATCTGAGGCCGGTGCCGCGTGTAATGACTGGTGAACCCGTCGCGGCTTATCAGACCCTCCGCAATAACGCCCTTCGTCGATCAATCGGGCCGCCTAAAGCGCCGATGACTATCCGGGCCGGTCAACCCATCCCCCGGCAGACCCACGGGACAATACGCATGCCTCAGCTAGCCGCCACCATTCTGGTTGCCGACGACGAGACACACGTCACGCACATCCTGTCGCTGAAGCTCGGAGCGCTGGGCCATCGCGTCCTGGTCGCCCGCGATGGGCACGAAGCGCTGACGCTCGCGCAGCAGCACCGGCCGGACCTCATCATCACCGACTTCCAGATGCCCCTGCTCTCCGGTTACGACATGGCGCGGCGGCTCTTTAGCGACCAAGCCACACGCGGGCTGCGGATCATCATGCTCACCGCGC
This sequence comes from Phycisphaeraceae bacterium, assembly GCA_041743835.1. Classification (GTDB taxonomy): domain Bacteria; phylum Planctomycetota; class Phycisphaerae; order Phycisphaerales; family Phycisphaeraceae; genus JBGTLW01. The sequence continues at coordinate 6,068 of JBGTLW010000120.1, forward strand.
GGGGACACAAGCTCAACCCCGACGAACTCAAGCAAACCCACATCATCGAGCTGATGGATAAGCCCTTCCAGATCTCCGCCCTGAGCAGACTCGTCACCAAGCTGCTGGCCACCCAACCCGCGGGGGTGCTGGCCGCAACGGAGGGTAATAGCCCGTGACCCCCGGCGTACCGACCCAGCCGCCCGAGATCGCCGCGACACTGACCAGCCGTTGCCGGGCGCTCCGCCTGCCCGCGTGGACATGCGATCGCACGGGTGCTGTCACCGCGGGGCCGGGCCCGTTTGGCACTTCAGATGCGCTGCTGGGTTCTGAAGCGTTGCAGCAGCTTGTGACGGACGCGGCCCGCACATTCATCGACGCGGTGGACCCGCAGCCGCTGGCTTGTGCGGCCGGGTGCTCGCTGGTCCCGGTTGTTCATGCGCTGGGTATCCGCCGGACGGGTTGCCATGTGGTATGGCTGTTGACCGAAGAAGCGCTGGCTGGCGCTTGGTTTGGATCGCTCTGCGCGGCGGCGGGTGTCAGCGCCGCTTCGATGGCTGATGCGCTGCGCGCGGAAGTCTCGGGTATCACCGGGCCTTGCCATCACGACCCGCAGCAGATCAAGACGGTGCTGGGCTGGGCCTACGCCGACCTGCAGCGCGAGTCGGAGGACCGCCAATCCATCGACGAGTTCTGCCACAAGCTGCTCCAGTCGTATGAAGAGGTGAACCTGATCTACCGGATGTCCGCGTCGATGAAGTGCCTGCCGGACCCGGGGCAGATGATGCAGGCGACGTGTGAAGACCTGGTCGATGCGCTGCCGTTTCAGTGGGCGGCGTCGGTGTTTGATAAGCAGATCCCGCTGGTGCCGGACCTCGCGGGGCGTGTCATCCACGGCGGGGAGCTGCCCGGCGGGAGGAAGCTGTTCACCACGCAGGCTCGCCGCGAACTCGCAGGGGATTGGCCCGAGGCGACGGGCATCCGCCTCAACTCGGACGGGCCACTAGCCGCGATGGTCGGCAGCCAGATCGTGTCCACGCCGATCATGCTCGGCGAGAAGGTCGTCGCGGTGCTGATCGCCGGGGGCAAATCTGGTCAGGGCGATGACCGCGAGGTCTGTGCCGCTGAGATGAAGATGCTCAAGGCGGCGGCCGACCTGCTCAGTGTGTTCATGGAGAACGCCGCAGCCTTCCACGAGCAACGCACGCTCTTCATGGGCACGCTCCGCGCGCTGACCGCCACGATCGACGCGAAGGACCAATACACACGCGGTCACTCCGAACGCGTCGCGCTGCTCGGCCGACAGCTCGCGCTCGCGGCGGGGATGACCGACGGCGAGGCGCACCTGGTCCACGTCGCGGGGCTGATGCACGATGTCGGCAAGATCGGCGTACCAGAGCACGTGCTGGGCAAGGCGGGCCGGCTCGACGATGCGGAGTTCGACCTTATCAAGCAGCACCCGGTCATCGGTCACCGCATCCTCCGGGACATCCCCCAGCTCAGCAACGTGCTCGATGGCGTGCTCTATCACCACGAGCGGTTCGATGGCCGCGGCTACCCCGAGGGGCTGGCGGGCAAGCGCATCCCGTCGCTTGGCAGGCTGCTGGCGGTGTGCGACACGTTCGACGCGATGAGCTCGACGCGTGCCTACCGAAGCGCGATGCCCCGACACGAGGTGCTCGCGGAGATCAAGCGCTCGGCTGGGACACAACTGGACCCCGAGCTGGTCGCGCACTTCCTGACGCTGGACCTCGCCGAGTACGACGCTGCGCTGAGCCAGCACCTGGACGCCTCACGACTCGCGGCGTAGCCCGAACACACCGCAGGCGGATCGGTATCCTATCGCGATGCTCGACACGCCCAGCCGCACACTGATGGGCCCCGGCCCCTCCGACGTCCACCCCCGCATCCTCGCGGCGATCGGCCGCCCCACCATCGGGCACATGGACCCCGCGTTCATGCGCATCATGGACCAGACGCGCGCCATGCTCCAGCACGTCTTCCAGACGGACAACGCGATGACGCTCGCGGCCTCGGGCACCGGGAGCGCCGGCGCGCAGATGCTCATGGACAACCTCGTCGAGCCGGGCGACACCTGTCTCATCGGGATCAATGGCGTGTTCGGCAACCGGCTCAAGGACAAGGCGCAGCGGGCCGGGGGCGTGGTACACACGCTCGAAACTTCCTGGGGCGAGGTGTTCGACCAGGACGCGGTCATCGCAAAGATCGAAGAGCTCAAGCCGGGGCTTGTTGCGCTGATCCATGCCGAGACATCGACCGGAGCGCTGCAGCCCGTGGACCGCATCGGCGAGGCGGTGCATCGTCACGGCGGGCTGCTGGTGCTCGACTGCGTTACCTCGCTGGGCGGGCTGCCGGTGATGATCGATGCGTGGCAGGTGGACGCGGCCTACTCGGGGACGCAGAAGTGCCTGTCCTGCCCGCCGGGCCTTTCGCCTGTGACCCTGAGCGAGCGAGCGATGCACAAGGTGCGTCACCGCAAGACCAAGCCCAACTCGTGGTATCTGGACCTGAATCTTGTCGGCAACTACTGGGACGGCGACCGGGCCTACCACCACACCGCGCCGATCAACATGGTGTATGCCTTGCACGCGGCGCTGGAGCTGGTGATGGAAGAGGGGCTCGAAGCGCGATTCGAGCGGCACCGGGCCATGCACGAGAAACTCAAGGCGATGCTGGTCGGGCGTGGGATCGAGTTTGCGGTGCGCGAGGAAATCCGTCTGCCGATGCTCAACGCGGTGAAGGTGCCCGCGGGCGTTGATGACAAAGCCGCGCGGGCCCGGCTGCTCAAGGAGTTTGACCTGGAGATCGGCGCGGGGCTTGGCGCCGCGGCGGGCAAGCTCTGGCGCATCGGGCTGATGGGCCACAGCGCCCGGCATGAGAACATCCACACGCTGGACCGAGCGCTCGCGGCTGTGCTGTGAGAACGCGGTGCACGCGGTTTCAACCCAAAGCCGCGATCCGGCCGATATCGCATACACGATGCCGCGCCGCCTCTACCCACGCATCCTGCTGCTGTGCCTGCCGCTGGCTCTTGCGCCGCTGGCTGGGTGCCACATGGCCGAGGCACTGAGTCACGACATCGAGGACGCCAGCGCGTACACCGGCGAGAAGATCGCATCCGGCGGGGAAAAGCTCGCCGACTGGGTCCGCAACCTCAACGACTGACCGCCCCGCCGGGCATCGGCAGCGTCAACACAAAATCAGTCCCTTTGCCCGGCTCGCTGAGCGCGACCAGGCTCCCGCCGTGCTCCTCCACGATGCGCCGGCTCGTGGGCAACCCGAGACCGCTGCCGCTCCGCTTGGTCGTGAAGTACGGCTGAAACACCTTCTCCACGGTCTCGCGCGTCATGCCCGGCCCGGTGTCGGTCACGTGGATGCGGAGCACGGGCTGACCGAGCGCACGGGCGTTCTCCGTGCGGACGATCAGCTCGCTGGACCCGCCGTGAGGCTTGCCCTTCTCCCGCGCCTCGACCATCGCCTGCGTCGCGTTGAGCATCAGGTTCAGGAGCGCCTGCTTGAGCAGCGAGGCGTCGAGCGGCGCGCTATCCGGCGACGCGCCCAGCACCGTGCGCAGATTCACGCCACCCGCTCGGGCCTGTGGCTCGAAGAAATCGACCAGCTCATCGACCATGCGATTCACCGAGGTCGGTTGCAGGTCCAGCTCGACGCGGCCGGCGAAGCGGAGGAAGTCTTCGAGGATGTCGCGCAACCGGTGCGTCTCCCGCACCACCGTGTCGAAGCGCCGCTGCACGCGCTGGATGTGGTCGGCTTCTTCGCCGCCCTGGGGCAATCGCCGCCGCAGATCGCTGAGGTCTTCGTGCAGGAGCTGGACGTTGAGCCCGATGGTGGACAGCGGGTTTTTGATCTCGTGCGCCAGCCCGCCGGTCATCGTGCCCATCTCGGCGAGGCGTTCGTTGGTGCGTGCCTCGGCTTCGAGCTGGCGGACGCGCTGCTCGGTTCGCCGAGACCACGCCCACGCCACGGGGATCGCCACGAGGAAGCCCAACGCGATGCCGTAGAGGAAGTAGGTCCACATGTTGATGACAATCCCGCCTGGGCCGGTTCTGCGCGGCTGGCTCTGTCACGCCCCAAGCCCGCAGGCCGCCGCCAGTCGCCCGGTCAGGGCCTTATGCAACGCGCGCGTGACCGGGCCGGGCGCCGCGGTGGCGACAGCTTGGCCATCGACGGCGACCACGGCTGTGACATCGGTGGTCGTCCCGGTCAACATCGCCTCATCCGCATCAAGCAGCGCCTGGACACCAAACGCCCGCTCCTGCACGACGTAGCCCAGCGCACCCGCCAGCTCGATCACCACCCCGCGTGTGATCCCCGCGAGGATGTGCCGGTCGGCCGGGTGCGTGAGGATCACCCCATCGCGCACGATGAACAGGTTGGATGATGCGCCCTCGGTCACCACGCCGTCGCGCACCAGCACCGCATCGTCGAAGCCGTTGGCCTTGGCCAGCGACTTGGCGCGGGAGTTGGGCAGCAGCATGGTGGACTTGATCCAGCAGTCGCCCCAGCGGTTGTCCTCTGCGGTACACACCTTCACCTCGGGCACCGCGGCCGCGGGATCGAGCCTGCGGAACGGGTAAGCCATGACCAGCACGCTTGGCGTAAGGCCCGGATCGATCACGTGGCTGCGTGGCCCAGCGCCGCGCGTCACCTGCCAATACACCGTGGCGTCCGCCAGCCCGTTGCGCTTGACGACTTGGTCGCTCGCTCCCGTGATGGACTCTACCGCGACACCCGTGATGCCGATGCCCGCGAGGCTGCGGCCGAGGCGTGCGGCGTGTCGTTGCAGCTCGAACGCCCGACCGTTGACGTACCGCGTGACCTCGTACACCCCGTCGCCAAAGAGCGTGCCCCGGTCTTCGATGGGTAGCGCAGCCCGTGACTTGGGCACGTACTGGCCGTTGAAATACACGATGGGTTCGGTGGTGGGCATGGGTGGGCTCAAAGCGCCAGCATCCGCGCGCCGTCGGCCGGGCGGGTCACGAATGGCGAGGGGTGGATGCCGGTGCGCTCGACGTAGGTCTTGCAGATGTCCTGGGTGACCTGCTCAACGCGGTCGGCCTGCACAAGCGTGACCGTGCACCCGCCGAACCCCCCGCCGGTCATCCGCGAGCCGATCACCCCGCCGTCCTCGCGCAGCCCGCTGGCCAGCCCCACCAGCAGGTCCAACTCCGGCGTGGAAACCTCATAGTCATCTCGCAACGAGTCGTGCGATGCGAACATCAGGTCGCCCACACGCGACCAGTCGCGCGCATCCATCGCGGCCGCGGCCTCAACCGTGCGCTGGTTCTCGCTGATCACGTGGCGTGCCCGGCGGTACACCACCTCATCCCATGCTGACTTCTTCTGTTCCAGTTGAGCCAACGTCGCGTCGCGCAGCGCGGGGACACCCAGCAGGTGCGCCGCGGTCTCGCACTGGCTCCGACGCTGGGCGTACTCGCCGCCGGAGAGCTCGTGCGGGCAGTTCGAGTTGATGATGAGCACGACGACCGACTCATCATCGAGCGGCACATCGCGGGTGCTGTAGTCGCGGCAGTCGATGAGCAGCGCCCCGCCCGCCTTGCCCATCGCGGAGATGAACTGGTCCATAATGCCGCAGGGCGTCCCCCCGAAGCGGTGCTCGGCCAACTGGCAGAGCAGGGCCTTGTGGACCGGGTCGAACCGGACCTTGCCGTGCGCTTCGAGCACGGTGGCGGTCGCCAGCTCGATGGAGGCTGAGGACGACAGCCCGCCCCCGGCCGGGACGTTGGAATCGAGCATGAGGTCGAAGCCGGTGGGCGTGTAGCTGAACGCGATGACGCCGCGGAGGTAGCGTGACCAGTCCGGCTCGCCGAGGGCGATGGGCGCGGTGAGGATGGTCTGCCCGTCGATGTCGATCGGCAGCGTGGCGGTCCCGGCCATGGTGGTGGATCGCAGCCGGGCCAGCTTGTCCGGCCGGGGCGCCAGCGCGACGACGGTCTGCCGCTCGATGGCCATGGGCAGGACGAACCCGGCGTTGTAGTCGGTGTGTTCCCCGATGAGGTTAACCCTGCCCGGCGCGACGGCCGCGAGCGTGGGCGCGTGCCCAAAGGCCTCGCGGAAGGCCCGGCAGGTGGATTCGAGTTGGTCGCTTAAGGCATCGGTGAGGGTGTGGGGCATGGTCATGGAAGTGGCATGATAACGCGGGCACTGTCGCCGGAGGCGGACGCGGGCAGCGTGCGCGGGTTGGCTGGGGGATGTTGCGGGGGGATCGGGCGCGGGATACACTCGGCCTTTTGACCCCCCGCGAGGGCCTTGCGTGCGTTTTGAGTTAATTGATGCGGTGATCGAGCAGGACGCGGAGACGATCACGGCGATCAAGAACGTGACGGCTGCGGAGGAGTACCTCGCCGACCACTTCCCCGGCTTCCCGATCCTGCCGGGCGTCATGATGCTTGAGACGCTGGTCCAGGCGGCTCGGAGGCTGGTCGCGGGTCGGGGGGATGGGCCGACGCGTCCACTGGTCGTGACCGAGGTGCGGAACGTGAAGTACGCCGCGATGGTCAAGCCGGGGCAGGCCTTGAAGGTGCAGGTCGGGCTGCGGCAGCGCGAGGGCGACGCCTGGAGCTTTCAGGGCACGGGCACCGTCGATGACAAGACCGCGGTGCAGGCGCGTTTTACACTGACGCCCCTGCCCGACACGATGTAAGACGTTCGTACCATAGACCTTGACACCACGCACGGGCCGAGCCTGTGAGAACCGCACCACCGCAAGAGGTGGCCAAGAGACAGGAGCAATCACGATGGCACTTAGCGAACAGGAAATCTTCGAGCAGGTCCAGACGGTGCTGGTGGACGCCTTGGGCGTGGACGAGGACGAGGTGACCCCTGAGGCCAAGCTCGACGCGGACCTCGGGGCCGAGTCCATCGACTACCTCGACATCGCGTTCCGCCTGGAGAAGCAGTTCAACATCAAGATCGGCGAGTCGGAGATGTTCGACCAGTCGGTGCTCAACGACCCGCAGTATGTGCAGGACGGCGTGGTGACCCCCGCGGGCATCGCCGAGCTCGAGGCCAAGATGCCCCACGCCGACCTAAGCCAGTGGAAGCAGGACCCGCAGGTCGAGAAGCTAGGCGACGTGTTCGACGTGCAGATGCTGTGCAAGTTCGTCCAATCCAAGCTCGGAGAGTAAGCGCCCGGCGGCGAGCGTCCGGCGGCCTCGCCCGGCCCCCGCTCACCACGCAAGACGCCCGACGCGAGAGTACCCATGCGCTGGATCTGGCTTGATCGCATCCTGGAATTGGAACGCGGGCAGCGGTGCGTGGCGATCAAGAACGTCAGCGCGGCCGAGGAAGTCCTCCACGACCACTTCCCCAAGACGGGCAACCACCCCGCCCTGCCGGTGATGCCCAACACGCTCATCATCGAGGGCATGGCCCAGACCGCCGGCATCATGGTCGGCCACGCGAGAGACTTCAAAGAAAAAGTCATCCTCGCGAAAATCAACAAAGCCACCTTCACCGACGCCGCGACCCCCGGCACCACCATCCGACACACCGCCACCATGCTCAACCTCGACGACCGCGGCGCATCCTGTGCGGGCGTCGTCGAGCTCATCGACTCGGCCACGGGGGTCGCCAAGCCACTGGCCCACATCGACCTCATGTTCAGCCACGTCGATCAGAACATGCAGGGCATCGCCTTCCCCGAGCACAACTTTGTCTTCACCGACCAGTTCATGGACCTGCTCGCCCGCAGCGGCATCAACTGACGCGGCTGCGGCGGCATTAGCGCAACTTGCATAAAGATTCTCCAATTGTCCCACCATAGCCGGCGAGCTACGCCTCGCCGGGGGGCCGGGGGCCGGGGGCCGGGGGCGCATCGTTGCAGGCAATCACTTCCGGGGGTCGATAACTCTTGCATGACCGCCCCCGCCGCCACGCCACGCGTTTCCATCCTGATCCCCAACTACAACAACGGCATCCAGACCTCGCTGGGCCAGAAGCACGACCTCATCGGCCAACTGCTCGACTCCCTCTGCAAGACGCTGGGCGACGATCCGACCCCCCTGGAGATCCTCGCGTTTGACGACGGCTCAACCGACGACTCACTCGCCACACTCCGCGACTGGGCCACACGCACCTGGCGGGGCGGACAACCCTTCCTCAGGCTGATGGAAGCGCCGCACTGTGGTGTGCTTTCGATCACCGCGAACAAACTCGTCCGCGCGTCGCGGGGCGACATCCTGGTTCGGCTCGATGGGGATGTGCAGTGCCTCACGCCGCGCTGGGCCGCGAAGCTCTGCGCGGTGTTCGATCAGGGCCCGCCACGGCTGGGTGTCGTCGGCCCCAAACAACTCGGCTCAGACGGACGCATCCACGCCTTCGGCGACATGATCTTCCACCCCAAAGGCTACCACCACCTCGCGCTCGGCTGCGACCGATACGCGGTGCAACGGCCACTCGAAGTCGATCACGTCATGGGCTGCTTCTACTGCTGTCGGCGGGCGGTGTACGACGAGGTCGGCGGATTCGACGAGAAGATGCTCCGCGGCCAAACCATCGACTTCGGCATCGCGGCCAGGCTGCGGGGGTGGTCCTGCATCGCGGTGCCACACATCGAGTTTGCCCACCACCACGGCCTGCGCCGGCACCGCTCCACCCTGGCCGACACCGACGACGGTGTGGATCAGACGCTGGCGTACTTCCAGAAGAAGTGGGGCTTCTGCCGGATCGCGCCGGACCTTGAGGTGGTGCGCGAGAAGTTCACGGGCACGCCGCTGCTCTGGAACGCGGCGGTCTTCGGGATACCCCTGCACCGCGACCCCGTGGCCATGCCCTGGCCACGACCCACGAAGCTGGAGGACACCGCGTGGGGGCTGTATGCCTCGGACGAGCTGTTCCGCCAGCAGGTGAATCTGCGGCTGGCGGCGGTGATGCAGGTGCTGGAGCAGGTGCGTGCCGAGCCAACCGTCGCGGTGCCCGGCTGCGGGGTGGGGCTGCTGCCGCACCTGCTGGCGCTGCGGGGGGTCAGGGTCGTGGCGTTCGAGGAAAACCCGCACGAGGCGGCCCTGGCCCAGCAGATGACCGCCCAGCACAAGTACCCCGCTTCGCCACCCACGATCTTGCACCAGCCCGACCCCAAGCGTTTGCCGCTGGGGGACCGGGCCGCAGCGCTGGTGGTGCTGTGCGATGTGGTGCAGCGTCATCCCAATCCTGTGGCTGTGCTGCGGGAGTGCGGGCGTGTGGTGGAGCCGGACGGCCGGCTGATGGTCGCCACACCGCAAAGCAGCCACGTGCTACCAAGCCCGACGGATGCTGAGCATGGTTATCGGGTGCCGGAGCTGATCGGGCAGATACGCAGCGCATCGGGTTGCGTGGTCGTGAATGACGCCAAACCCCGGGCGACGCACCACCCGCTGATCGTGGTGGCGCAGCCGGTGGCTGCTTACAAAGCGGAGCGTGCCAATTCCGAATCAAAGCCCCAGTCGCAGCCAGTGGCAGCGTGAAAGTGATGCGTGTCACAGGAGATACGTGGGGGCCGTCCTACACAACCGATGCGTCCCTACAGAGCCGCCTCGTCCCCGCGGCGGTCCGCCTCGGGGACGAGGCGGCTCGGGCAGGCTGGGGGGACGGGGCGTGTTTTTAAATGGCAGTGCGCGATTGGCCGATAACTGTTGGAGTGATCGGTTGGCGCGCGTTTTTCGCCGCGATGGTGTAAACTGACCGACTTAAGCCGCAGTGACTTCCCGGGGGTTAAGGACAGACATGGACCTCACACGACGCCAAGCGGTGCTCGCTGGGATCGGCCTGATGGCCGCCGGCTGCTCCGCGACACCCGCCAGCCGGTCAGCCAGGCCCACGCCGTGGTCCGTGAACTCGTACCGCGAGTTCCAGCGCCCCACCCCGACCGGGCAAGCCCAGGTCGTGACGCCCGCGCCTGCATTGCCCACCAGCCCCGCGATCGCGACGCCCAATCTCCAGGTCATCGCCCGCTCAAGCTGGACGCGCACGGCCGCGAACGGCGGGAAGGTCAACCCCATGAACGGGGTCAGCCGCATCACCGTCCATCACGAGGGCTGGAAGACGGTTTACTTCACCGACGAACGCACCACCGCCCAGCGCATCGAGACCATCCGCGCGGTACACACCCGCGACAACGGCTGGGGCGACATCGGCTATCACTACATCGTGGACCGTGATGGCCGCATCTGGGAGGGCCGATCCATCGCCTCCCAAGGCGCGCACGTCCGCAACAACAACGAGAACAACCTGGGCATCCTCCTGCTGGGCAACTTCGACAAGCAGACGCCCAGCGCGCCGCAGATGGCCAGCCTGCACAACGCGCTGGCCGCGTTCCAGAAGCAGTACAAGGTCCGTGCGACCCGCATCCACACGCATCAGGAACTCGCCTCCACCGCCTGCCCCGGCACCAACCTCCAGAATCAGATGGCCGGTGTCCGGCAGCGCCTGGCGTAACGCGATCCATGTCCCGGCCAGTCGGCCGCGATACCCGCCACAACAAACCGCTAAACAGGGGGGCGGGTCTGTCGTACAATCATCCGATGCCCCAGACGCCCACGCCTGCCGCCGAACCCGCCCCGGTGACCACCACCACAACCGCCGCTACCACCGCGCCACCCAAGGACCTGCCCGCCCGCGTCGAGGCGGCGCTGCTGACGCTCGATCGCGCGATCACGCCGGGCAAGCTGGCCGAGGCCCTGGGCGGGTTCGATGTGAAGCACGTCGAGAAGGCGATCGACACGCTCAACGGCGAGTACGCCAAGACCGGCCGCAGCTTCCGCATCGAGAAGGTCGCGGGCGGCTGCCGCGTGCTCACACTACCGCAATACGCCGAGGTCCTCACCGACCTGCACAAGACCCGGCACGAGGGCAAGCTCAGCCCCGCGCAGCTCGAAACCCTCGCGATCGTGGCGTACAAGCAGCCGATCCTCCGCACGCAGGTCGAGGCGATCCGGGGCGCGGCCTCCGGCGAGGTGCTGCGGGCGCTGATGGATCGTCACCTGGTCAAGATCGTGGGACGGGCCGAGGAAATCGGAAGGCCCATGCTCTACGGCACGACCAAGCAGTTTCTCGAAGTCTTCGGCCTCGCGGGTCTCAAGGACCTGCCGCAGGTCGAGGCCCTTAACGCGGGCAAGGAACCCAGACTATGAATCGCTCACCGGTGATGTGTCTACTGCTGGTTGCGTTTGGCGTGCTTGGTGGCTGCGGGAGCTATCAGTTACGGGGGACGGTGGTCGATGGCGGTGCCGAGACGGTCGGGCTCAGCCAGCCGCAGGTCCTGATCGTGTCCGCGAATGATCCGCGGCTTGATGGGCCGGGCCTTGCGAACGCGACTATCAGCCTGACGCTGGACCCCAACGCGATGCGGCCGATCAATGCCGGGAGCACCGCGACCGATTCCGCCGGCCGATTCGCGATGCCGGTCGGGCACAACGCGGGCTTCCTGATCTACGAGGCGTACATCCTCGCGCGCCGGCCGGACTACCAGACGGCTGAGGAAATCCTCCCCCTGCCCCGCGGCAATCAGCGGCTGCTGATCGTCCTGCCGCGTGGCAAGGACACGTGGCAACGCAAGACCGACTTCGTCAACGAGACCATGGAAATGGGCCGACCCTACCTCGAAGGCGGGCAGTGAGCTGGCGGGCTCGCAGCGTGCTCGCAGCGGCCCCGCCGCGGGCCGGGTTTTCCTCGGGCTGGTTTCACACTCGGGGCTAAGGGGGCGGTTACGATACCCACATGGCCAGACGCCGTCGTGAACGCCGGGTGAAGTACGGGATGGGCCCGGGCGGCGCGGTGTACGTCATCGTCTCGGCCCTGATCCTCGGTGCGTCCATCTACACGCAGGCGAATCTGCTCTTCTGGGCGTTTGGGCTGATGATCGGCGGGCTGTTCGTGTCGCTGGTGCTGTCGTGGCGTGCGCTGCGCGGGATCGACATCCAGCGGCTGATGCCGGCGCACGGCGTCGCGGGTGAGGCGCTGGTGCTGCGATACCACATCACCAACGCCTCGTGGCTCCCGCTGTTCGGGGTGATGATCCAGGAGACGTGGGGCAAGGGGATGCACGGCTGGAAGCGGGTTGGCCCGGTGGCGGAGCGGCCGGCGTTGTTGCTCGCGCCCCCGCGGGGGTGGGTGCTGCACGTCGGGCCTAACCAGGCCTGTCAGGCCGAGGCGGTGTGCTGGCCGCTGCGTCGTGGGCCGCTGGACTTCGAGCAGATCGTGGTGAGTACGACCTTCCCGTTCAACGCGATCCGCAAGTCGGTCACGTTTCGACAGGCACAGCAGGCGCTGATCTACCCGCACCTGCACCGCATCAACCGCCGGCTGCTCAATCGCCTGTCCACCGTCGAGGTCGCGGGCAGACACCAGACCGACCGGCGCGGCGGGCATGAAGAGTTCTACGGCCTGCGCGAGTACCGCCCCGGCGACAGCCTCAAGACCATCGACTGGCGCCGCTCGGCTAAAAAGGGCGACCTCGTGGCACGCGAGATGACCAAGCCCGCCCCACCACGCATGATGATCCTGCTGGACTTAAGCGACCCCGGCCCACCCACACTGATCGACACAGAACCGGCCCGCAAACGCTCGCGCCGCCACGCAAAGCCCGACCAGCTCACCACGCAACAAACGCTCGACGAGCAAGCCATCAGCCTCGCGGCCTCGCTGATCTGCGATGGGTACATGCACGGCTATCAGATCGGCCTTGCGGTCAAGGGGCCGCCCAGCGCGGTGTACCCGCCCCACCACTCCCTGCCCCACCGCGCCAAGCTCTTTGAAGCGTTAGCCAGACTGATCCCCGAGCGGCGCGACCTGCGCCCCGCACCGCCGGGCGTCGAGGCGAGTGTCATCATCTCCGCGCGGGCTAGCGAAGGCGCAGCCGCACCCGGGCGCGGGCAGGCGGTCCGCATCAGCGGCG